>NZ_CADCWA010000047.1 GCF_902806285.1 uncultured Sphingomonas sp.
TTCGGTAGGTGTCGGCGAGGGCCGCATGCTCGGCCTCCTCGGCTTCCGGGGCGAGCGCCGCCATCGCTTCGTGCAGGCTGAGGCCGACCACGCGTTTCGCCTCCCGTTGCGGCGGAACCATGCGGCCATGGGACACGAAAGTATCGCTCAGCGCCGAGTGGATCGTGTGCCCGCTGTCCACCAGCGTCCCGTCGCAGTCGAAGATGGCGAGCTTGGTCACCGGCGGTTCGCCTTCGGCGGAGCCGCTCCGCGCGCCCGCCGCTCGCCCTTGCGGGCCTTGCGCGCGGTCTTGGCGGCGGCCGCGGCCCGCCGGGCCTTCACTTCGGGGTTCCTGGCCGGGTCGGGCGTGTCGAGCGGCAGATTGTCCCCGGCCAGAGGTTCGAACCCGAGCGTTGCCAGGCTCTCCGCGAAGTGGGCCGGCAGATCGGCGGTGACGTCGATGACGCCGCCGGGCGCATCGAGCTTTAGCCGGCGCGCGTGGAGGTGGAGCTTGCGGCTGATCCCGCCCGTCAGGAACGCCTCCGCCCCGCCGTACTTGGCGTCGCCGACGATCGGATGGCCGAGCGCCGCCATGTGCGCGCGCAGCTGGTGGGTCCGCCCGGTGAGCGGCTGCAACTCCATCCACGCCGCCCGGTTGCCCGCCCGGTCGACCAGCCGCCAGCGGGTCCGCGCCGGCTGCCCCTCCTCGTCGATGTGCATCTTCTCCCCGCCGGTCCCCGGCTGCTTGGCGAGGGGAGCATCGATCAGTCCTTCCTCCGCCGACGGCACCCCGACCACCAGCGCCCAATAGACCTTGCGCGCGGTGCGGCCCGAGAAGCTCTTCGAGAAGAAGGCGGCCGCCCGCGCCGACCGGGCCACCAGCAGCACGCCGCTGGTGTCCTTGTCCAGCCGATGCACCAGCTTGGGCCGCCCCGCATCCTCGCTCGCGAGCCCGTCGAGCAGCCGGTCGAGGTGCTGGTTGGTCTTGGTCCCGCCCTGCGTCGCCAGCCCCGGCGGCTTGTTCAGAACGAAGGCGTCGGGCGTCTCGGCGATCACCATCTCGCGCACGAACGCCTGCTCGTCGGGCGTCAGCGGCTCGACCCGGCGCTGCGGCCGGGCGGGCTTGGCCGGCGCGCGCTCGGGCGGGGGCACGCGAATGGTCTGCCCGGCCTCGATCCGGTCGCCCGGCGTCGCCCGCTTGCCGTCCACTCTGAGCTGCCCGGTCCGCGCCCAGCGCGACACGGTATTGAAGCTGGTGTCGGCCAAGTGGCGCTTGAACCAGCGGTCCAGGCGAATGCCGTCGTCGTCCTCGCCGACGGTGAAGCTGCGAATGGCAGGTTCGCTCATTCAGTCCGCCTAGCCGCAGCCTTACAGCGTGTCGATGAGGTGGAGGATGAGGCCTACCAGCCCGCCGACCAGCGTTCCGTTTATGCGGATGTACTGCAGGTCGCGCCCAACGGCCTGTTCCAGGCGGGCGGTGATGGTCCGCGCGTCCCAGCCGCGGATGGTGTCGCTGACGAGGCTGACGATCGACCCGCCGTAGCTCGCGGCCATGCCGGCCACCGCGCGCCGCACGAACTGGTTGACCGCGCCGCGGATGCGCGGGTCCCGCTCCAGCGTCGTACCCATCGAGCGGAGCACGTCGCCCAGCCTGCCCGCCATCACCGCATCGGGGTTGCGCGCGGCCGCGATGATCGCGGAGCGGCCCTTCTGCCACAAGGTGTCGAGCCACAAGGCCACCGACGTGTTGGCGAGCAATTCCTCCTTCCAGCCCTCCACCCGGGCCCGCGTGGCGGCGTCCGTCTGCAGGTCGTTGGCCAGGTCGGCCAGCGCCTGTTGCATCCGCACCCGCACCGGGTGAGCCGGGTCCGTGCTCATCTCCAGCGTGACCTTGCGCAGCCCGTCCAGGATCGAGTCGGCCAATTTCTCGTCGAGCCCGGCCAGGCGCAGAAACCAGCTCGCGCGTTTGCGTACCAGCTCCCGGATCAGGCTCTCGTTGGCGTCCAGTGTGCGGGCCAGCGCGCGAATGCCGGCTTCCAGCATCGGCACGTGACGGTCTTCGTTAATCGCGGACGCCAGCGCCGCACCCATTACCGGCGCGACCTCCGCCTGCTTGAGGCGGGTGGAGATCGCCTGCTTGACGATGCCGCCCAGCCGCTCGTCGTCCAGCGCTTCGAATACGTCGCCGATGAGGCGGGACGCGCCCTGGCGGATGCGGGCGCCCCCGTCGGTCGGAGCCTGGAGAAAGCGGCCGGCGGCTCCGGCGATGTCCATGCCCCGCATGCGCCGCGCGACCACCGGGGCCACCAGGAAATTGTCGCGGAGGAACTGCGCCAGCGTGTCGGCGATCCGGTCCTTGTTGCGGGGGATGATGGCGGTGTGGGGAATGGGAAGGCCAAGCGGGTGGCGGAACAGCGCGGTAACGGCGAACCAGTCGGCCAGCCCGCCAACCATCGCGGCCTCGGCGAACGCCTTGACGAAGCCGAGCCACGGGTGGCGGGGCTCAAGCGCCCGGGTGAGAAGGAACACCGCGGCCATCAACACGAGCAGGCCCGTGGCAATGACCTTCATCCCCGCGGCGCCCGGCTGGGCCGGGTTCAAGCGGAGGAGGGGTCCGGGTCGGGGCGGCGGGTCGGCGCGGCTCATCCCCGTCCTAATAGACGAGCCGCGCCTCGGGTCCACTTGGCGGCCGGCGCTACTCCGCCGGCTGCGGCGCTGCTCCCGGTACCGGGGCATTCTCGCCGCCATTGGTCAGCCAGCGCTTGAGCCTGGGACCGATGCGCTCCTCCAGCCCAAGTGCAAGGCTGAACGTGCCAGGCACGAGCACCAGGGTCAGGAACGTCGACACCACCAACCCGCCGATCACTGTCCAGCCCATCGGCTGGCCGAAAGCGTCAGGCCCGTGCAAGGCCATTGCGGTCGGCAGCATGCCGGCGGACATTGCCACGGTCGTCATGACGATCGGCTGCGCACGCTTGTGGCCGGCGTCCATGATCGCCTCATACTTCGGCACGCCCTTGGCCATCTCCTCCAGGGCGAAGTCGATCAGCAGGATCGAGTTTTTGGCGACGATGCCGATCAGCATCAGCAAACCGATGTAGACCGGCAAGGTGATCGGATAGCCCAGCAGCATCAGGGCCAACAGGCCGCCTAGCGGTGCCAGGAACAGCGAGCCCATGTTGACCAGTGGCGGCAAGGCCCGCTTGTAGAGGAGGACCAGCACGGCGAGCACCAGCAGGAGGCCGGCAACCACCGCGAGCATGAAGTTGTACATCATCTCCTGCTGCCACTTGCTCTGACCCAGCGTCAGCTCCTCCACGCCCATCGGCAGGTTCCGCATGGTAGGTAACTCTTGGATCTTCGCTTCGGCCTGGCTGCTGACCACGTCCGGTGCAAGGTCCGCCCCCACGCTCAGCACCCGAGTCTGATTGGTCCGCTCAACACGGGTGGGACCAGAGCCGAGCCTGATGTCGGCAATCAGCTTCAGCGGGACGGAATCGCCACTTGAGGTAGGAACAGGCAGGTTCTGTATGGTGGACAATCGTTCGCGGGCATCCTCGCTCAGTGCGACCCGGATCGGGATCTGTCGGTCGGCGAGGGAGAAGCGTGCACTGGCCTGATCGATCTCGCCGATGGTCGCCACCCGAATTGCCTGGCTCAGCGCCTGCGTGGTGACGCCCAGTTCGGCGGCCAGGTCGGGCCGCGGCCGAAGGGTGATCTCAGGCCGCTGGGTCTGTCCGCCGACCCGCGGTGCAACCAGCTCCGGTATGCTCTGCATCTCTTCCGCAAGTTTGTTGGCCACTTGCTTCAGCTGTTCGGGATCCTCGCCGCCAAGATTGATCGTGACGTCGCGGAAGCCGCCGCTCTGCGAACGGAAGAAGACACGAGAGTCCGGGATGTTCGCGAGGATCGGGTTGATTGCTCGCTGCAATTGGAGGCTGGTTCTCTCTCGATCCTCCCGCAGCATGGCCTGCACCGTCGCGCCGCCCACCCGGACGCGCGAATAGACCGAGCGGACTTCGGGCTGTTCCTGCAGGATTGTGCGCACCCGCTCGGCGACTTGCGCACTCTGGCTCAATGTCGTTCCGGGCGCGAGGCCGACGTTGAACGTGATCTCATCCTCGTCCCGCTCGGGAAAGAAGGACTTTGGAAGCGCAACGAAAAGTGCGGCGGTGATCGCCAGGGCAATAAAGCCTCCAAGCACCGTCACCCAGCGGTGCTTCAGGCTCCACCGAAGCGTCCCCATGTAGCGGTCCATCAGCCAGCCCTCGCCGTGCGACCGATGTCCTTCGGCCTTGAGGAAGTAGGCGGCCATCATGGGCGTAATCAGTCGTGCGACGGCAAGGCTGATCAGCACTGATGCTACCACGGTAAATCCGAAGTTGCGGAAATACTCGCCAGCCACGCCCGGCATGAAGCCAACGGGCAGGAACACCGCGACGATCGACAAGGTGGTGGCGACCACCGCCAGCCCGATCTCGTCTGCCGCCTCGATCGACGCCTGATAAGCGTTCTTGCCCATGCGCATGTGTCGAACGATGTTCTCGATCTCCACGATCGCGTCATCGACCAGCACGCCTGCCACGAGACTCAGCGCCAACAGCGTCATGAAGTTCAGCGTGAAACCCAGGAGATCCATGAAGAAGAAGGCAGGAACCGCGGACAGCGGAATAGCGATCGCCGCGATAAGCGTGGCCCGCCAGTCGCGCAGGAAGATGAAGACCACGATCACCGCTAGCAGGGCACCCTCCCACAGCGTTGTCATCGAGCGATGGTAATCCCCCTCGACCTGCGTTGCGGTGGTCGTGAGCAGCTCGAACTTGACGCCGGGGTTTCGCTTCTCGAGTTCGCGCAGGCGCTCGAGTGCGCCCTGATACACGCTGAGATCGGAATAGCCTTTGGCGCGCTGGATCGTGAAGCTGATCACCTGGCGCCCGTCCTGCGTGGCGAACGATCGCTGCTCGGCGTAGCTGTCGCGGACGTCCGCCAGATTGGATAGCTGGACGGTGCGGCCCCCGCCGATGTTGATCTGGGTCCTGCCGAGCTGGAACGCGGACGGGGCGTTGCCGAGCACACGCAACGACTGCTCGCGACCGGCGATCTCGGCCCGGCCGCCCGCGGTGTTGAGGTTATTGGCGCGAAGCTGCGCATTTAACTGCGCGGCCGTGACCCCGAAGGCCTGCAGACGGGCGGGATCGAGGATGACACGGATCTCGCGATCTACGCCGCCGGTGCGCTCTACCGCCGCCAACCCGGATACCGACAGCAGTTCGCGCGCAACCGTATTGTCGACGTACCAGCTGAGGCGCTCCACACTCATGTCGGTTGTCACGGCCGAGAAGGAGGCGATCGGCTGCTCCGTCGTGTCGAAGCGCATCACCTGGGGTTCCAAGATCCCTTCCGGCAAGTCGCTGCGGATGCGCTGGATTGCATCCCGTACATCATCCATCGCGCGGTCGATGGGTGTCCCGATCGCCAACTGAACCTCAGTGGTCGAACTGCCCTCGGTGATGCTGGAGCTCAGCTCCTCGATCCCGTTGACCGATCGAACGGCCGCCTCAACCTTCTGCGTGACTTGATTTTCCAGCTCGCTCGGCGCCGCGCCCGGCTGCGAGATGTTGACCACTACCACCGGGAAATCGATGTCGGGATCGCCCTGCACCTCCATCTGCATGAAAGTCACAAGCCCCGCGAGGAGCAGCGCAACGAACAGCACAATGGGCGGTACCGGATTGCGGATCGACCAGGCGGAGATGTTGCGAAGGCTCATGGCGATAGACTTTCGATCGACGCGTTGGTCAGCTCGTTACGACTTGCGTCGTTCCGGCCGCACCTTTTGTCCCGGGTTGAGGAAGGCGCCCGCCGACTCGACGATGAGTTCGTTGCCGGTAAGGCCCGCAACAACCGTTACGCCCTGGTCGGACACCTCCCCGATCTTCACATCCCGGCGCACGACCTCGTTCTTGTTATTGAGGATGTACACGTAGTTGCCGCGATCGTCGCTTTGCACCGCGCTTTCCGGCAGCAGGGGAGCGGTGACCGCCCCGGCGACGATGTCGGCCGAGGCGAAGCCGCCCGGCCTCAGCTCGCGATTGTACGGGATGGAGATGCGCGCATCCCCCTGGCGCGTCTGCGGATCGATGATCGGAGAGACTTGCCAGACGGAACCCTGGAAGCGCTGTTCGGAGCCGATGGGCGTGATCGTTGCAGGAACTCCCACCCGCACCTGCGCAAGATCCGATTGCGGTAGACGCGCGACCAGTTCCATCTCGCCGCCTTGCGCGATCCGGAACAAGGCCGCGGACCCCGCCCCGACCACTTGGCCAGCTTCAACGTCCCGGGCAAGCACCAGCCCGGCGGCAGGCGCGCGGATGTCGAGGCGGCCGATGCGGGCGCGAGTGCCGTTGAGCTGGGCCTGCGCTACGCGGACCCTGGCAGCCGCCGCATCGCGCGTGGCGATCAGCTGATCTAGGTTGGCGCGCGACACAAAGCCGCGGTTGACGAGCTGCTGCGCCCGGTCGACATTGGCCTGTGCAATGCGCAGGTCGGCCCGCGCGACCTGGATGCTGGCGGCCTGTTGCGCGGCTTCCTGCGACTGGACGGAGCGGTCGATCACCGCCAAGGTCTGACCGGCGCGGACCCACTGGCCCGGCTCTACCAGCACCCTTCTGATCTGGCCTCCCTCGCCGGGCACGCCGACTGGCAAGTCCCGGCGAGCCGCGAGCGAGCCTGTCGTGGAGATCGTCCGTTGCACAAGTTCGCGACCGGGCACGATGACGGTGACTGCCGGAACCGAATTGCCCAGCTCACCCCCGGCTGCAGACGCCGGCGCTGCGTCCGGCGCGCCCCGGCCCATGAAGTAGAAGGCGAGGAGCAGGGCCGCCGCAACTGCAAGCAACGCGCCGATGATCAGATTGCGGCGGCGGCGGGCCGAACGGTCCACCACCACCAGCGTGTCCGAAGCCTCGAGGCGCGCTTCCCGGTTCATGTTCACTGTCTTTCGTCCTGTCCCCCCGACGCCCCGGGGGGCGTGGAAGGCTGTATTACGTCAATAACTCACCCGAGGCAACAGGGACCTTAACGGTCGCCGGTCGACAATCGCTTTTCGACCAAACGCCACCTTGCTACCGCAGACGCCAGTTGCGCGTATTGTCGTAGGTCGGTGCGATCTCCTCGTGCTGCAACATCGGAGCGGAAATATGCTGGCAGACTATGGGGTAATCGGGTGGCTGGTGATCGGCCTGCTGGCCGGAGGCATCGCCAAGCTGCTGATGCCGGGGCGCGATCCGGGCGGCTGCATCATCACGGTTCTGCTGGGCATCGCGGGCGCCATGCTGGCGGGCTTTATCGGGCGGGCGCTGGGCTGGTACGGCCCGGAGGATCAGGGCGCCGGGTTCCTGGCGGCGATCGTTGGAGCCTTCATACTCCTGTTCATCTACCGGCTGGTGGCTGGCCGCCGCCGGACCTGAGCGAGCCGTTCAGCTTCGCGCCACGGGCGGCGGTGCAGCCTGCGGCCGCCGGATGAACGGAGAAGGAGCGACATGACGAAATCCTTTCTGGGGGCGCTTGCCCTGGCGAGCGCTGCGCTGCCTTCCGGCACCGCTGCGCAGCCGGCTCCCGCGCAGCCGGCGGCAGGCACCCGGCTCGACATCAGCGCCACCGGCGAGGTCACCCGGGTTCCGGACGTCGCGGTCATCTCGGCCGGCGTGGTCACCCGTGCCGTCACCGCGACCGCGGCCATCGCTGAGAACGCCGCGCGCATGGAGCGCGTCCGCGCCGCCTTGAAGCGCGCCGGCATGACCGAGCGGGACATCCAAACCAGCAGCGTCAACCTCAACCCGGACTATGTCTATGCCGAGCGCCAGCCGCCGCGGCTGTCCGGCTACCAGGCGACCAACACGGTCAACGTGCGCTTTCGCGACATCCGCAACTCGGGCCGGATCCTGGACGCGCTGGTGGCGGAAGGCGCCAACCAGATCAGCGGACCCAGCCTGACGATCGACAAGCCGGAAGCCGCGCTGGACGAGGCGCGGACGCGGGCGCTGGCGGCCGGCCGGGCCCGCGCCGAGCTCTACGCGCGCTCACTGGGGATGCGGGTGGTGCGGCTGCTCTCCGTCAGCGAGGGCGGCGGCTACCAGGTGCCGCCGCCGATACCGTACGGCCGCGGCGCGGTTGCGCAGGAGGCTTCGGCGGCCCGGACGGACATCGTTCCGGGCGAACAGCAGCTGCAGGTCGCCGTGCAGATGAGTTTCGAGCTGCAATAACGGCGGCGCCGCGCTTAGCGTGAGCGCACGCCTACTCGGCGCAGCAGGTGGACGATCGTCAGCAGGAGGATCGCCCCCAGCAGCGAGATCAGCAGGTTCGGCAGCGAGAAAGCGCCCCCGCTGGCGATCGAGCCGCCGCCGAGCTGCGGCGCCAGGAGCAATCCGCCAAGCACTCCTCCCACCACGCCCGCACCGATGCTCAGGAGGATTTCGCGGCCGGTCGCCGCGCGCCAGACAACGCTCGCGACCCAGCCCAGAAGTGCGCTGAGAACCACCAGCCCCGCCCAAGTGAACATCTGGATCTCTCCAATACAACAAGGCCGCACGCCTGAGCGCGCGGCCTTGCACTAACCGAAAGCCGGTGTTCGGTTCGTTACCGAACTCGGCCGCGACGGAACATGTTCACGATTGCCAGCAGAATGATCGCACCCAGCAGCGAGACCAGCAGGTTGGGCAGCGAGAAATCGCCGCTGGTGATCGACCCGCCGATGCCAAACAGACGGGGGAAGATCAGCCCGCCGAGGATCGCGCCGACGATCCCGACGACGACGTTGAGCAGGATGCCCTGTTGCGCGTCCGTGCGCATTACGATGCTGGCGAGCCAACCTAGAATGCCGCCGACGATGATGATCAGAATCCAGGTAAGCATGCGTTCCCTCCTGTTCTTGCCACCCGCATTCACATGCGAGGGACCTTGCGGCACAAAGACGCGTCGCCACGCATCTTGTTCCGCTTGAGGAACGCTTCTGTTCAGATTCGTTTCCGTAATGATCGCGTTGGATCAATACCGCTGCTGGCGTTCGTAGACGTCGCGATAGTGCTGGATGCGGGTGACGCGCAGCCCCGGCATGCCGCTGCGGTCGACCGCACGCTGCCAGCTGGCGAATTCTTCCAGGCTGAGGCTGTAGCGTCCGCAGGCCTCGTCAACGGTGAGAAGGCCGCCGGCCACCGCCGCCACCACTTCCGCCTTGCGGCGGACGACCCAACGGGTGGTACCTGGCGGCGGGAGCGAGTCCAGCGTGAGCGGTTCCCCAAGGGGGCCGATCACCTGGTGAGCACGAAATTTCTGGTTCTCGAGCATGGCTTCCTCAGACCGAATTGGACGCGTGTTGGTCCGAGCGGCTTAACCCCCGCCCATTGAAAGAAAGCTGAAACGCACTGGTAAACAGAAGCCTCACTCGTTCTTCTCTTTCCTTAACCTTGGCCCCGGGGCGCTCCGCGAACGCGCCGCTGAACCGCGCCACCCCGCTGGCCACTCGCTCGCAAGCAGGCAATCAGCGCCGCGCCCGCCGCCGCACCGGCCACCCCCGCATGGGAGACCAAAGGTCTCGCCTCGACCAGGCTCGCCGGTTGCCACCTGCTCTCGCCATCCGAACAATCCTCCTGCCCCGGCATCGGCCTAGCGCCGAGTGGTGAATTTCGGGTAAAGACTCGGTTTATGCTTATCGATTTCGGCCTGTCCCGCCCCCTTTCGGAGGCCCGGATCGTCGTTGCCATGTCCGGCGGCGTCGACAGCTCGGTCGTGGCCTTGGCGGCCGCGCGCACCGGCGCAGAGGTGATCGGCGTCACGCTCCAGCTGTACGATCATGGCGAGGCGGCCAAACGTTCGGGCGCCTGCTGTGCGGGACAGGACATCTACGACGCACGCACGGTGTGCGACCGGCTCGGCATCCCGCACTATGTGCTTGATTACGAGTCCCGTTTTCGGAGGCAAGTGATCGACCGCTTCGCCGACGATTACGCCCGCGGCCGCACGCCGGTGCCCTGTTCGCTGTGCAACCAGGGCGTGAAGTTCACCGACCTCGTCGACTTCGCCCGCGAGCTCGGCGCCGATTGTCTCGCCACGGGACATTACGTCCGCCGGGTGGTGAACGACGCGCGCGCAGAGTTGCACAAGGGCGCCGATCCGCGCCGCGACCAGAGCTATTTCCTTTACGGCACCACCGCCGAGCAACTCGACTTCCTCCGCTTCCCCCTGGGCGACCTGCCTAAGGCGACGGTGCGCGAGCTGGCGGAAGGAGCGGGGCTCCTCGTCGCCGCCAAGCCGGACAGCCAGGACATCTGCTTCGTCCCCGACGGCGACTATGCCGGCCTGGTCAAGCGGCTCCGGCCGGAGACCGCCGCGCCGGGTGAGATCGTCGACTTGAGCGGGCGGGTCATCGGCGAGCACCCGGGCGTGGTCCATTTCACCGTCGGCCAGCGCCGCGGGCTGACGGTCGGCGGCCAGGCGGAGCCGCTCTTTGTCGTGCGGATCGACCCCGAGCAGCGGCGGCTGGTGGTCGGGCCCCGCCGCGCGCTGGCAGTGGCCGAGGCGCGGGTCGAGCAGCTCAACTGGATCGGCGAGGACCAGCGGCACGTATCGGTCAAGGTCCGCTCGCTCGCCCCGCCGGTGCCCGCGGTGCTGGACGGCGAGCGACTTCGCTTCCTCCGGCCCGAGTATGGAGTGGCCCCTGGCCAGTCGGCGGTGATCTACGACGGCGAGCGGCTGCTGGGCGGCGGCTCCATAGACGGAACGGTTCCGGCCGAAGCTGCGCTGGCGGCCTGATGCCGCCGCCGGTCAGCGCGGGCATCCTGCTGTTCCGGGTGCGTGAAGAGCCGGAGGTGCTGCTGGTCAGGCCGGGAGGACCGTTCTGGGCGCGCAAGGACGCGGGCGCGTGGATGATCCCCAAGGGCGCCGTCGAGCCGGGCGAGGCGCCGCCCGAGGCCGCGCTGCGCGAGTTCGAGGAGGAGGTGGGATTGGCGCTGGCAACGGTGCCCTCGCCCCTGTGTACCGTGCGCCAGGCCGGCGGCAAGGTCGTGAAAGCATTCGCGGTCGAGGGCGACTTCGATCCGGCTACCCTGTGCAGCAACGAGTTCGAGATGGAATGGCCGCCCCGCAGCGGCCGGCGCGAGCGCTTCCCGGAGGTGGCCGAGGCCCGGTGGATGACGCTGGGGCAGGCGCGGGAGCTGATGCTGCCGAGCCAGCTGCCGATCCTGGACGCATTGGAGCAGCGGTTGGGCGCAAACTAGCAACTCCCCCCTCGGGGGAGAGGCGCGCAGCGCCGGAGGGGTAAGTGCTGGAAGGGCAGGTGCCGGACCCCTCCGTCATGCTGCGCATGACATCTCCCCCAAGGGGAGTAGCTAGCACTCACAACTGAAAACTCCCCTCGATCACCGTCCAGCACCGCCCGCCCAGCAGGACGCGCTCGCCGCGCAGCTCGCATTGCAGCAGGCCGCCGCGGCGGCTCACCTGGGCGGCGGTGAAGCGGGTCCGACCCAGCCGCGCGGCCCACAGCGGGACCAGCGCGGCATGAGCCGAACCGGTGACCGGGTCTTCGTCGATGCCGTGATAAGCGGCGAATACCCGGCTGGCGACCGCGTGGCGCTCGCCCGGCGCGGTGACCATCACCAGGCTGTTGATCCCGCGCAGCGCCGCGAAGTCGGGGCGCACGGCGCGCACCGCCGCTTCATCGGGGAGCGAGACGATCACCGCGCCGTTGCCGCCGCGCCCGCGGTGCACCTCGCCGGTGACGCCGAGCGCCGCCAAGGTTTCGGGCGCTTCGCCCGCCGTCACCTCCGAGGCGGGCAGGTCGAGCTGAAGGAGGTCGCCTTGCCGCTCCACCGCCAGCACGCCCGACCGCGTCGCGAACCGTACCCGGTCGCCGGTCAGCAGCACATGCCCCGCTGCGAGCGTCGCATGGCCGCACATGTCGACCTCCACCGTCGGGGTGAACCAGCGCAGCCGGTAGTCGGCCTTGCCCGTCGCGTCGGGCACGGTGAAGGCGGTCTCGCTGAGGTTGTTCTCCGCCGCGATCGCCTGCAGCTGTGCGTCCGGGAGCCACTCCTCGAGGGGCATCACCGCGGCCGGGTTGCCGCCGAGCGGAGCCTCGGCGAACGCGTCCACCTGGAAGAAGGGCAGGATCATGGGCGTCGCTCGGTCAGCGCGCTGGGCAGCAGGGTCTCGCGGTCGATGTGGCCCTCGGGATCCAGGTGGAGGAAGATCTCGGTGCCCGGAAAGCGCCGCTGCAGCGCTTCCTCCACCAGGTCCATGCGGTCGTGCGCTTGCTTGACCGACCATTGGGCCGGAACCCAGCAATGAAATTGGATGAAGTCGTGCGCGCCGCTGGAGCGGGTGCGGACGTCGTGGATGCCTTTGAGTTCGGGATAGTCGGCGCAGGCGGCCAGGAACGCCGCCCGCTTCTCCGCCGGCCATTCACGGTCCATCAGCTGGTTGACCGAGTCGCCCGCCGCTCGCCAGGCGCCCCACAGCAGGAAGGCGGCGATGGCGATCCCGAACGCAGCGTCGGCACCGCGGATGCGCAACAGCCCGTCCAGCACCAGCGCGGCGATCACTGCGGCGTTCAGCAGCAGGTCCGACCGGTAATGGAGGTTGTCCGTCCGGATCGCGACCGAGCCGGTGCGGGCGATCACGCGCTTCTGATAGGACAGCAGCAGCAGCGTCGCCGCTATCGCCGCGATGCTGATGGCGATGCCGAGCTCGGGATTGGCGGTCGGAGCGCCGTTTAACAGGCGGTCGATCGCGCGCCAGCCGATCACCAGCGCGGAGGCGGCGATCAGCACCACCTGCCCCAGCGCCACCAGCGCCTCCGCCTTGCCGTGACCGAAACGGTGGTCCTGGTCGGCGGGCAGCGCCGCGATCCGTACGCCCGCCAGCGTCACCAGGCTGGCGACCAGATCGAGTGCAGTATCCGCCAGGCTGCCCAGCATGGCGGTCGAGTCGGTGACGATCGCGCCCCAAGCCTTGGCGACGAGCAGGGCAGCCGCCATGACCACGCTGGCGAGCGCCGCACGGGCCGTCAGCCGGGCCCGGTCCTCGCCCGTCACCCTCATGGGTAGAGCAGCCCTTCGTTCCAGCCGCCCTCCGGAAGGCGGGTGAACAGCCGCCGCTCGTGGAGGCGGTGCTCGCGGTCGGCCCAGAACTCGATAACGTCGGGCACCAGGCGGAAGCCGGACCAGCGCGGCGGACGGGGCACGTCCCGGCCTTCGAACCGCGCCTCCACCTCGGCGTATCGCTCGAGGAACAGCTCGCGGCTTTCGAGCGGGCGCGACTGGTCCGACGCCCAGGAGCCGATCCGGCTCGGCCGTGCCCGGCCGGCGAAATACTCGTCGGCCTCCGCATCGCCGACCTGCTCCAGCCGCCCTTCCGCCCGCACCTGCCGGCGCAGCGACTTCCAATGGATGCACAGTGCGCCGTGGGGGTTGGCCGCGATCTCCCCGCCCTTGCGGCTGTCGAGATTGGTGAAGAAGCCGAAGCCCGCGGGCCCCGCTTTGCGCAACAGCACCATGCGGGCCGACGGCCGCCCGTCCGCGGTGGCGGTGGCAATGGCCATCGCGCCGGGATCGTTGGGCTCGCTCTCCCGAGCTTCGGCGAACCAGGAGTCGAACAGGGCAAACGGGTCTTCGGCCATGGCCGCGGACTTAAGCCCGTCAGGCGGATGCGGCAACTTCACGGGCTGTCTTGTCCCGGCAAGGCACCGATCCCAACTAGCGCTTCGGCAATCTTCACGGCATGACGCGGAGCCATGGACTTATACGCACGGCTCGGGGTCAAGCGCGGGGCAAGCGAGGCCGAGATCAAGAAGGCCTATCGCAGCCTTGCCAAGCAGCTTCATCCCGACCGCAACCAGGACAATCCCAAGGCCGCCGAGCGCTTCGCTCAGGTGACGGCCGCCTACGACCTCCTGTCCGACAAGGACAAGCGCGCCCGCTACGACCGCGGCGAGCTCGATGAGGAGGGCAATCCCAAGATGCCGTTCGGCGGCGGAGCCGGCGGCTACGGCGGCGCTCGGCAGAACGGGCCGGGCGCGGGGTTTGAAGGTTTCCCCGGCGGCTTTCCGGGTGGCGGCGGCAGCGGCGCGGAAACGGCCGACCTGTCCGACATCTTCGAAGGCCTGTTCGGCGGCTCCCGCGGCCGCGGCGGCGGAGGGTTCGGCCGCCGCCAGGCTCCGCCGCCCAAGGGCGCGGACATCGTCTACCGCCTCCGCGTGCCGTTCACCGAAGCAGCGACGCTGGCCTCCCAGCGCGTGACTCTTGGGGGCAAGACCATCGACCTCCAGCTGCCCAAAGGCGTGGAGGAAGGCACCCGCATCCGGCTCGCCGGCAAGGGCGAGTCCGGGCCCGGCGGCAATGGCGACGCGATCGTCACGGTCGCGATCGAGCCGCACCGCTTCTTTGTGCGCGACGGCCAGGACGTGCGGCTGACCCTGCCGGTCACCCTCAAGGAGGCGGTGCTCGGCGCCAAGGTCAAGGTGCCGACCCCCGACGGACCGGTGATGCTGACCGTGCCCAAGGGCTCCACCTCCGGCAAGGTGCTGCGCATCAAGGGCCGCGGCTTTTCGGACAAGAGCGGCGCGCGCGGCGATCAGCTGGTGACGTTGAGCGTGGACCTGCCGGCGAACGACGGGGCGCTGGAGCGGTTCGCGGCGGAGTGGAACGGCGGCGGCAATCCCCGGGCAAGCCTGGGCGTCTAGACCCGCCTCATGCAGGAAACCTCCCCTCATTCCCCGGAGGAGCGGCGCAAGCGGCTGGCCCTCCTCAAGGCCCGCTTCGGCGAGCATGTCGTCAACCGCGTCAAGCCGGGAACGCGACCGTTCGAGATCGTCAAGCGCGTGGCGGTCGGCGTATACAACGACGGCTTCATCCACGCCGGCAACCTCGCCTACCTGTCGCTGCTGTCGATGTTCCCTTTCTTCATCACGGCGGCGGCGCTGGCGCAGCTGTTCGGCCGGGGCGAGGACGCCGCCCGAACGGTTGCGACCATCCTCGCCCAGGTTCCTCCGGATGTCGCGGATGTCCTGCGGGCGCCGATCGCGGAGGTGCTTACCGCCCGCACCGGACCGCTGCTGTGGTTCGGCGCGATCGTCGGCCTGTGGACCGCGACCAGCTTCACCGAAACCATCCGCGACATCCTGCGGCGGGCCTATGGGGTCAAGTACAACGCGCCGTTTTGGGAGTATCGCCTCGTCTCCGTCGCCTTTATTCTCGGCGCGGTGGTGCTGCTGATGGTCGCTTTCGCGGCGTCTGTGTTGATGTCCTCGATGGAAGCGGTGATCGCCCGGCAGTTCCCCCAGTTCGAGGATTTCGCCGGCACGCTCCAGCTCGCCCGCCTCGTCCCCGCCGCCGCTCTTTACGGCACAATCTACGCCATCATCGTCGTCCTCACTCCCTCGCGCTACCGCAGGAAGACCTGCCGCAAGTGGCCCGGCGCACTGCTGATCACCGTCTGGTGGCTCCTCACCGCCGAGCTGCTGCCCGAGGCGATCAGCCTCGCCGGCGGCTACAACCTGACATACGGCAGCCTGGCGGGCGTGATGATCGCGCTGCTGTTCTTCTTCATCGTCGGGCTGGGCGTCACCACTGGCGCTGAACTCAACGCGGCACTGGCGGAAGTCGAGCCCAAGGCGCTAGAGGGCGAGGTCTATTCGGGCCCGTTCAGCGACCAGGTCGAGGTCGAGGAGGCCGAGCCGGGCGAGGAAGTCCGCAAGGAAGAAGGGGGAGGGGTGGCGGTATGACCGGTCTGATGGGGGGCAAACGCGGGCTGATCATGGGCCTCGCCAACGATCGCTCGCTGGCCTGGGGCATCGCCCAGAAGCTTGGGGCTGCAGGGGCGGAGCTGGCCTTTTCCTATCAGGGCGAGGCGCTGGAAAAGCGCGTCCGTCCGCTGGCCGAGCAGCTCGGCTCGGACACGCTGATCGACTGCGACGTGTCGGATATGGCTGCGCTCGACCGCACCTTCGCTGAGCTCCAGGAACGCTGGGGCGGGCTCGACTTCCTGGTCCACGCGATCGGCTTCTCCGACAAGAACGAGCTCCGCGGCAAGTTCGTCGACACCAGCCTCGACAACTTCCTCCAGACCATGAACGTCTCGGTCTACAGCTTCGTCGCCGTGACTCAGCGCGCCGCGAAGATGATGCAGCCGGGCGGATCGGTGCTGACCCTCACCTACTACGGCGCCGAAAAGGTCATCCCTCATTATAATGTCATGGGCGTCGCCAAGGCCGCGCTGGAGGCGTCGGTGAAGTATCTGGCGATGGACCTCGGCCCCGACGGGGTGCGGGTAAACGCAATCAGCGCCGGCCCGATCAAGACCCTCGCCGCCAGCGGCATCGGCGATTTCCGCTACATCATGAAATGGAACGAGTATAACTCGCCGCTCCGCCGCAACGTCACCATCGAGGATGTCGGCGGGGCGGGGCTGTACCTGCTTTCGGAGCTGGCGAGTGGCGTCACCGGTGAGATCCACCATGTGGACGCGGGCTACAATGTCGTCGGCATGAAAGCCGAGGACGCGCCGGACATCGCAACGGTGTGAGCGTCATGCCCGCGAAGGCGGGCATCCATCTGGTGCACGCCTGACATGCGCGACGTCTTCCAGCCTGCTGTATACATCCTCGCCAGCCACAAAAATGGGACGCTATATACCGGCGTGACCAGCGACCTACTTACCCGCGTTTGGAAGCACCGCGCTGACTACCATCGAGGCTTCACCCGAACTTACGGCGTCAAGCGACTGCTGTGGTTCGAACAGCACGAGACGATGGAAGCTGCGATCCGGCGGGAAAAGCAGATCAAGATCTGGCTGCGCGCTTGGAAGGTACGTTTGATCGAGGAAGCAAACCCGGGTTGGCGAGACTTGGCTCTGGACCTCGGGTTAGAGCCCGAGGTGTCAACTCGAGTCGTCAGCTCACCAGATGGACTCCCGCCTTCGCGGGAGTGACGATCAACCCCCGAATGGATCGCGCACCAGGATAGTATCGTCCCGCTCCGGACTGGTCGAAACCAGCGCCACCGGGCAGCGGATCAGCTCCTCCACCCGGCGAATGTATTTGATCGCCTGCGCCGGAAGCTCCGCCCAGCTCCGCGCACCGGCGGTGCTCTCGGCCCAGCCGTCCATCTCCTCGTACACCGGCTCGACCCGCGCCTGGTCAGCGGCGTGCGGGGGCAGATAGTCGAACTCGCGCCCGTCGATCCGGTAGCCGGTGCACACCTTCACCCGCTCCAGCCCGTCGAGCACGTCGATCTTGGTCAGCGCCACGCCCGTGATCCCGCTCACCGCCACCGCCTGGCGCACCAGCACCGCGTCGAACCAGCCGCAGCGCCGCTGCCGGCCGGTCACCGTGCCGAACTCGCGGCCGCGCTCGCCGAGGCGCTGGCCGACGCCATCGTGCAGCTCGGTCGGGAAGGGGCCGGAGCCCACCCGCGTCGTGTAGGCCTTGACGATCCCCAGCACGAACCCCGCCGCGCCCGGCCCGGTGCCGCTGCCGCTCCCAGTGGTCCCCGCAACGGTGTTGGAGGAGGTGACGAACGGGTAGGTCCCGTGGTCGACGTCCAGCAGCACGCCCTGCGCGCCTTCGAACAGGATGCGCTTGCCCGCGCGCCGCGCCTCGTCGAGGTCGACCCACACCGGCCGCGCGAATTGCAGCACGAACTCGGCGATCTTGCTGAGGTCCGCCTTCAACCGATCGCGATCGACCGGCGGGCAGCCGAAGCCCGCGCGCAGATGGTCATGGTGCGCACAGAGCCGGTCGAGCAGCGGGTCGAGTTCGCCCAGGTGCGCCAGATCGCATACCCGGATCGCGCGCCGCCCGACCTTGTCCTCGTACGCCGGACCGATCCCGCGCCGCGTGGTGCCGATCTTGCCCGCCCCGCTCGCATCCTCGCGCAGCGCGTCGAGGTCGCGGTGGATCGGCAGGATCAGCGGGCAGGTCTCGGCAATGCGCAGCACGTCAGGCGTGACAGCCACACCCTGGCCGCGGATGCGCTCGACCTCGTCGCGCAGCGCCCAAGGGTCGAGCACCACCCCGTTGCCGATGATCGACGGCGTCCCCCGAACGATCCCGCTCGGCAGCAGCGACAGCTTGTAGGTCGCGCCGCCGACGACCAGCGTGTGGCCGGCATTGTGCCCGCCCTGGAAGCGCACCACCGTGTCCGCCCGGCTCGCCAGCCAGTCGACGATCTTGCCCTTGCCCTCGTCGCCCCACTGCGCGCCCACGACGGTGACGTTGCCCACCCTTGTTCCTTCCTGAACGGCTCGCTCAATGGCGATTCAGCGGGGGCTCCTATTGGCAAGGGGGTGACCCGTCCAGCCAGCCCCACTACCGGAGTGTCCCGCGGCCTGCTCGGCGCCGTCGTGCTCGCGGTGTCGGCCCTCCCTGCGCGGGGCCTGCCGCTCTAGTGCAGCCGCGACCCGTTCGGCACCGGCCGTTCGGGCGAGACCAGCACCACCGCGGCGTCCGCATCACTGAAGCCCAACGTCAGCACCTCGCTGATGAACGGCCCGATCTGCCGCGGCTGGAAGTTCACCACCGCCGCGACCTGCTTACCCACCAGCTCCTCGGGCGAGTAGTGCACGGTGATCTGCGCCGAACTCCGTCGCACTCCGAATTCGGGCCCGAAGTCGATCCGCAGCTTGATCGCGGGCTTGCGCGCTTGCGGGAAGGGCTCGGCCGCGACGATCGTGCCGACCCGGATGTCGACCTTGAGGAAGTCCTCGAACTCGATCAGCTCGTCGATCATCGGTCAAACCTCAGCGGAACCACCTCGCGAACGCCGGGGAGGGCATGAAGCTCCGCCAGCACTGGCGCCGATACCGGGCTGTCCACCGCCACCAGCGCCACCGCCTCGCCGCCTGCCGCCCTGCGCCCGAGGTTGAAGGTCGCGATGTTGATCCCGGCGTCGCCCAGCGTGCTCCCCAGCCGCCCGATGAAGCCCGGCCGGTCGTCGTTGACAATGTAGAGCATGTCGCCGGCCAGCTCCGCTTCCACCGCCACCCCGAAGACCTCGACCAGCCGCGGTGCGCGGTTGCCGAACAGGGTGCCCGCGACCGCCTGCTCGCCCGCGGCGGTGCCTGCGGTCACCCGCACCAGCGTGTGGTAGTCGCCTTCGCGATCGTGCCGCACTTCGCGCACGTCCAGCCCGCGTTCCTTGGCCAGAAACGGCGCGTTCACCATGTTCACCGTCTGGCTGTAGGTGCCCATCAGCCCCGCCAGCACCGCGCCCGTGATCGGCTTCCCGTTCAGCTCCGCCGCCGCGCCTTCGACCTCCACCGCCACCGCGCGCACCTCCTCGCCCAGCACCTGCCCGACCAGCCGCCCGAGCTTCTCCGCCAGCGCCATGTACGGCTTCAGCCGCGGTGCCTCCTCCGCCGACAGCGACGGCATGTTGATCGCGTTGGTGACGCCGCCGAGCAGCAGAAAATCACTCATCTGCTCCGCGACCTGAATCGCGACGTTGACCTGCGCCTCGTTGGTCGACGCCCCCAGATGCGGCGTGGAGACGAACCCGGGTGTCCCGAACAGCGGCGAGGCCGTCGCCGGCTCCGTCTCGAACACGTCCAGCGCCGCGCCCGCGACATGGCCGCTGTCCAGCGCCTCCTTGAGCGCCGCCTCGTCGATCAGTCCGCCGCGCGCGCAGTTGATGATGCGGACGCCGCGCTTGGTCCTGGCCAGGTTCTCGCGCGACAGGATGCCCCGCGTCTGGTCGGTCAGCGGCGTGTGCAGGGTGATGAAGTCGGCGCGCGCCAGCATCTCGTCCAGCTCGACCTTCTCCACCCCCAGCTCGACCGCGCGCTCCGCCGTCAGGAACGGGTCGTAGGCCACTACCTTCATCCGCAGCCCCAGCGCCCGGCTGGCGACGATCGAACCGATGTTGCCAGCGCCGATCAGGCCCAGCGTCTTGCCGGTCAGCTCCACCCCCATGAAGCGGTTCTTCTCCCACTTGCCCGCCTGGGTCGAGGCGTCGGCCTCGGGCAGCTGCCGGGCGAGCGCGAACATCAGGGCGATGGCATGTTCGGCGGTGGTGATGGAGTTGCCGAACGGCGTGTTCATCACCACCAAGCCGCGAGCGGTCGCTGCGGGCAAGTCGACATTGTCGACCCCGATCCCCGCACGGCCCACCACCTTCAGTCGCTCCGCCGCCTCCAACAGCTTGAGCGTCACCTTGGTCGCCGACCGAATCGCCAGCCCGTCATACTCGCCGATGATCGCGCGCAGCTCGTCGGGGCTCAGTCCCGGCTTCTCGTCCACGTCGATCCCTCGCTCACGAAAGATCGCGGCGGCGCGTGGGTCCATCTTGTCGGAAATCAGCACTTTGGGTTGGGTCATCGTTATTCCTCGTACCCCGGCGAACACCGGGGCTCAGCGGTTTCAAGATCGCGAGCAAGTCATGGGCGGCTGGACCCCGGCGTTCGCCGGGGAACAGCTCAGGCGCTCTCCGCCCAGGCCCAGTCGAGCCACGGCCCGAGCGCCTCAACATCGGCCGCATCGACCGTCGCCCCGCACCAGATGCGCAGCCCCGGCGGCGCGTCGCGGTAGCCCGCGATATCGTAAGCCGCGCCCTCCCGCTCCAGCAACCCCGCCATCCGCTTGATCCGCCCCTCGTCGGCACCGTCCAGCGTCAGGCACACGCTGGTGGTCGACCGGCTCGCCGGGTCGGCCGCCAGGTGCCCGAGCCAGTCCCGCTCCGCGACGATCCGGTCCAGCGCCGCCGCATTCGCCTGCGACCGCGCGATCAGCCCTTGAAGCCCACCGACCGACCGCCCCCATTCCAGCGCGAAGATCGCATCCTCCACCGCCAGCATGGACGGCGTGTTGATCGTCTCGCCCTTGAACACGCCCTCGTTGAGCTTGCCGCCGCTCACCAAGCGGAACAGCTTGGGCAGCGGCCGCTCGGGCGTGAAGCTCTCCAGTCGCTCGACCGCCCGCGGGCCCAGGATCAGCACCCCGTGCGCGCCCTCGCCGCCCAGCACCTTCTGCCAGGAGAAGGTCGCGGCATCGATCCTGTCCCACCGCAGATCGTAGGCGAACACCGCGCTGGTCGCGTCGGCGAAGCTCAGCCCCTCGCGGTCCGCCGCGATCCACTCGCCATCGGGCACCCGCACGCCCGAGGTCGTGCCGTTCCAGGTGAACAGCACGTCGTGGCTCCAGTCGACCTGCGCCAGGTCCGGCAGCTCGCCATAGGCCGCCCGCAGCACTCGCGGCTCAAGCTTCAGCTGCTTGACCGCGTCGGTCACCCAGCCCTCGCCGAAGCTCTCCCAGGCCAGACAGGTCACCGGCCGCGCGCCCAGCATGGTCCACATCGCCAGCTCGAACGCGCCCGTATCGGAGCCCGGCACGATCCCGATCCGGTGGGTGTCGGGCAGTTCCAGCAGCTCGCGCATCAGCTCGATGCAGTACCCCAATCGCGCTTTCCCCAGCTTGGACCGATGCGAACGGCCCAGGCTATCCAGCTGCAATTTGTCGGGGGACCAGCCCGGCGGCTTGGCGCAGGGTCCGGACGAGAAATACGGCCGCGCCGGGCGCAGCTCAGGCTTGCCAATCATGGTACTCTCCTCCCAGAGAGCGCGCGCCGCGGTGGGACGGCGTGGCCCGCCGCCGCTTGTAGAGACTGGGCGCCGCTCGGCAAGCCGCGAATCCGGCCCGGCACGCAAAATCACCCGGAAAGTTCCGCCGTTCACACCGGGCAATTGCGAGAAAGCAGCACGACTTGGCTCAACTCACCGCTTCTCCCTCGCAACTCATCCCGCCAAGCCCCCGGAAAGGTTGAATTCATTAACCAGACCCGGTTCTCTCCTCTCAGTCAGCACGGTCGCTTGGGCAAGGCGGCTGCGCAGGCGGGGGCTGGGGAGCTCCTGAAATAGGGCCAACAGACGGTGTCGCAGCTACGCGATTCCGCCCGTTCGGCGATATTGGGAGCGAAGACCGGGATGGCTTACGCATTGATCGCACCGAACGGGCTGCTCCGCAGCCGCGACCTTTTCCTGCATGACGGCGCCAGGCTGCGCCGCGTTCGCCTGTCGGCGCCGGTTCAGGCAATCTTTCTTGTGGCTTTGCTGCTGCTGGTGGGCTGGTGCGCTTATGCCACCGCGCGGCTCGCGGCCGGCAAGCCGATCGCCGTGACTCGGGTCCTGGCTGCTCCGGCCGGCAACCTTGAACAGCGTGCCCGCCTGATCGAACAACGTCAGGCCGTGATCGAAGCGATGCTGGTCGGCGAACGGGTCGATCCCGCGCTGCTGTCGGCCGCTGCCAAGAGCGCGGCGCTGGCTGCCGGCGGTCCCCTCGGCCAACTCGAAGCGGCGCAGGTCAAGCAGGCGGCAATGGTCGCCCAGGCGCTGGAAGCGCGCTACCAGCTGACCGCGGAGGAGCTGAAGAAGCTCGGCCTCACCCCAGCCCGTGTCGGCGTGGAAGGCGTGGGCGGCCCGTACGAACCGGTCAAGGCCGCCGACCCGACCTTCAAGGCCCTGTTCAACAGCTGGAAGAAGCTCGACCAGCTGCAGGACAGCGTCATTGCGGTTCCCTCCGACAAGCCGGTCAGGACCGCCGCCTTCACCTCCAGCTTTGGGGTCCGCTCCGATCCCTTCAAGGGCAGCGCCGCGATGCACGCCGGCATCGACCTCGCCGGCCCGGTCGGCACCCCGATCTACGCCACCGCCGACGGCCACGTCACCGATGCCGCCTGGAACAGCGGCGGCTACGGCAACCTCGTCAAGCTCAGCCACGGCCGCGGGATCGAGACCCGCTACGGACACCTGTCGCAGATCCTGGTCCGCCCGGGCCAGCATGTGAAGCGCGGCGACATGATCGCCCGCATGGGTTCGACCGGCCGGTCCACGGGCTCCCACCTCCACTATGAAGTGCGGATCGACGGCCGCGCGGTGAACCCGATTCCGTTCATGAAGTCGACCGACTATCTCCTCGCCATCCGCAGCCGCGGCACCGGCGCGGCGATGGACCAGGTCGCGCTGGGTGGACCCACTGGCGGCAAGAAGTAAGGTCCAGCTTCTCCCCCTTGGGGGAGATGTCATGCGCAGCATGACAGAGGGGTCAGAACTTCGTCTCGCTACGGCAGCTCAACTTGCCGACGAGCCTGACGAGCCCTACCTCATGGGAGTGACTGTCACCCTGACCAACAGCGCCGCGAAGCGCGTCGCCGCGATCGCCCAGCGCCAGGGCAGACCACCGATGCTGCGCCTGTCGGTCGACGGCGGCGGGTGCGCCGGCTTCACCTACAAATTCGCGCTCGCGGAAGCGGTCGAGACCGACGACACGATCGCGGAAACCGACGGCGTCAAGCTGGTGGTCGACCCGATGAGCCTGGAATTGGTCGGAGGCTCCGCAGTCGACTTCGTCGAAGACCTCGGCGGCGCCGCCTTCAAGGTCCAAAATCCCAACGCCGCGAGCGGCTGCGGCTGCGGTTCGAGCTTCAGCGTTTAGCTTACTTGAACGCGAAGACGCGAAGGAGGCAAGAAGGGCGCGAAGCGCCTCAACAAACCTTCGCGCCTTGGCTTCTTTCTTCGCGCCTTCGCGTTGCAAATACGGATCATCAGCTTGCTTTCACCTTCCCTGCCGGGATGACGCCATCAGCAGCTGCCGCTAGGTCCGCGCCATGAAACTCGCCACCTTCAACATCAATGGCATCCGCGCCCGCTTGCCCCGCCTGCTCGAATGGCTGGAGCGCGAACAGCCCGAGATCGCCTGCCTGCAGGAGCTGAAATGCGCCGACGAGGCGCTGCCGGTCGCCGACATCGAGGCGGCCGGCTACGGTGCGGTGTGGCACGGGCAGAAGGGCTTCAACGGCGTCGCGATCCTCGCCCGCGGCAGCACCCCCCACCTCCGCCGCGTCGGTCTCCCCGGCGATCCCGACGACACCCACAGCCGCTACATCGAAGCGGAGGTCCCCGGATCGGGGGCCGGGGCAGGCGACGGCCTGGTCGTCGCCAGCCTCTACCTCCCCAACGGCAATCCGGTCGGGACCTACAAGTTCAGCTACAAGCTCGCCTGGATGGAGCGGCTCCGCCAGCACGCCGCCGAGCTCTTGAAGGAAGAACGCGCCATGGTCCTCGCTGGCGACTGGAACGTGCTGCCGGAGGACCGCGACGTCTTCTCGGCCCGTGCCGCCGCCAACGACGCGCTGATCCAGCCTGAGACCCGTGCCGCCTGGCGCCGCATCCTCTACCAGGGATGGACCGAAGCCTTGCGCGCCCTCC
>NZ_CADCWA010000048.1 GCF_902806285.1 uncultured Sphingomonas sp.
TTGGGGTGCGATTGCTCGACCGGTTCGTCGAGGCGACGGCGGAGAATTAAACCGCGTTGCGCGTCGACTTTTACCAACTTGGCGGAACGCCAGCCGAAAGCGTGATCGCCCGTCTCGCCGAGCGCCTGCTCGCCGACGATCAACGCCTCCTGATCGTCGCGTCCGACGAGGCGCAGCTCGCGCGGCTCGACCGGCTGTTGTGGGACGAGGGGCCGACCAGTTTCCTGCCGCACGGGCTCGCCGGCGGGGCGGACGATGCGCGGCAGCCGATCCTGCTCTCGACCACCCCCGACGCCCCCAATCTCGCGCGCAACCTGGCGATCGCCGATGGCGAGTGGCGCGAGGCGGCGCTGGCGTTCGACCGCGCCTTTTACCTGTTCGACGAAGCCACGCTGGAAGGCGCGCGGCTGGCGTGGAAGCTGCTGGCGGGCCGCGAGGGCGTGGAGCGCCGCTACTGGGCGCAGGAGGACGGACGCTGGGTGCAGAAGGCGTGAACCTTGCCCTCGCCGCCGCCCGCCGCTAGGGCGCCGCGCAATCCACTCACCCCGTGCAACAGGAGACCGCCCGGTCATGGCCGCGACGCGCACCTTTTCGATCATCAAGCCCGACGCCACCCGCCGCAACCTGACCGGCGCAGTCACCAGGATGCTGGAGGAAGCGGGCCTGCGCGTGGTCGCCTCCAAGCGCATTCTGATGTCGCGCGAGCAGGCCGAAGGCTTCTACGGCGTCCACCGCGAGCGGCCGTTCTTCAACGACCTGGTCACCTTCATGACCAGCGGCCCGGTGGTGGTGCAGGTGCTCGAAGGCGAGAACGCCGTTCAGCGCAACCGCGACGTCATGGGCGCGACCAACCCGGAGAACGCCGAGCCCGGCACCATCCGCAAGGAACTGGCGGAGTCGATCGAGGCCAATTCGGTCCACGGCTCAGACAGCGAAGAGAACGCCCGGATCGAGATCGACTTCTTCTTTAAGCCGGAAGAGATTGTTGGCTGACCCGCACCCCGGCGCACGCCGGGGTCCAGCCGCTATTGTGGCGCGAAGTCTTGAGCGCTGGACCCCGGCGTCCGCCGGGGTACTAGGAGGCCGCTGGAGCGATCTGGCGGCCCTTGTCGTGAGCCCGAAGTTTCCGAAGTTTCCCTGGTGAGCCCTGTTTTCCCTTCGGGCGTATCGCGTTCGCGGGAACTAGCGCTTCCGCAGTAATTGCCGCTGAGAAAGAGCCCGACCGGCAGCACCGTCGTGGCGAGATAAGCAGGCGAAATCCTATTGTTCAAGGATGAAGTGAATGTCCGCTTCGGGTGGGAAGCGGACACTCAGCGACAGTCTTATCCGGGGAAGTTAGAGCCACAAAAATCCACTTGGACCCGTCCGCTCGTCAGATGGTAGCTGCCCCATGCTAGGTCGGCAGGCGTGTCATCGATTATCCAGCGAAAGGGCGGGTCAGGTGGTTTAAGGCGAACACCTGCTTTCGCGAAGTCACCCGCTTTTGTAAGGTGAAAATCGATGCTGTTTCGATCGAGCCGCCAGAGCGAAGGGGGCAAATCGCGTAGCGTCGTCCTATACTGATACTCGCGCTGCCAGAAATCCGTCTTACCGATGCATGGCACTTTCGATAGCGCATCGTCTACCCGCGCGATTTCGGCACTGTCTGGTAGCGGACCCGACCGATAGTCACACCCTGTCAGAGCCGCCAGCCCGTTAAGGAAGAGCAACCTCATCAATGGAGATTGGCGCTGTCGGCCAATGTCCGCAATGGGTCGGAAGCGGACGCTACTTCAGAACTCCTCCGCCGCCCGCATGAGCTTGGTCAGCCGCGGCGGTGCGCAGGCTCGCCAGCTGCGCTCCAGCCACTCGGCGATCTGGTCCCAGTCGACGTCGCGGCGGTTGAGCTTGAGGGCGAGCCAGCCGCTCGCGCCATAGTATTTTGGCCAATAGTAGAGGTCGGGCTGGGCCTCGATCAGCCCGGTCATCTCGTCGGGGCCGCTGGCCTTGACCAGCAGGCCGACCGACTCCTCGCCGTGATGGTGGTCGGCGATGATCGCGAACAGCTTGGCGGTCTTCTCCGGCCCGACGGCCCAACCGGGTGAGCCGTGGCTGGTCTTGCGGGTGACCTCGGGCAGGCGGGAGGCGAGGGCGTCGACCTGGGCCTCGATCCAGCCGGCGTCGAACGCGCGCGAGACATAGTCGGCGAGGACGCGGGGGTAGAGCTGGTGCTCGGCAATCTTTACCCGCGCGGCGAGGATCTCGGGTGTGTCGCCGGGCAGGATCGCCACCGCGACCTGGCCGAGCACCTCGCCCGCATCGACCTCGGGCGTCACGAGGTGGACGGAGCAGCCGCCGTGCGGGTCGCCCGCCTCCAGTGCGCGGGCGTGGGTGTCGAGGCCGCGATACTTGGGGAGGAGCGAGGGGTGGATGTTGAGCATCCGCCCCGACCAGCGCTCGACGAACTCGGCGGGAAGGATGCGCATGAAGCCGGCCAAGGCGACCGTGTCGGCCCCTG
Organism: uncultured Sphingomonas sp.; assembly: GCF_902806285.1. Lineage (GTDB taxonomy): Bacteria > Pseudomonadota > Alphaproteobacteria > Sphingomonadales > Sphingomonadaceae > Sphingomicrobium. The sequence continues at coordinate 2,498 of NZ_CADCWA010000048.1, forward strand.
CCTCGCGCAGGGTGCGGTCGAGGGTGGCGAAGAACTCGGCGCGCCCGTCCTTGGTGGGGCGGGGCAGGCGCGCGACGGGCACGCCTTCGGCTGCGGCCAGCGTCAGGCCGGGCGCATCGGGGTTGTCGCCGGTGACGAGCACGATCTCGTAAGGGCAATCGGCGGCCCGGCTGGCGTAGATCAGCGCCGCCATGTTGCTGCCGGTGCCGGAGATCAGCACCGCCACGCGGGCGCGCTCAGCCATGATTGTGAGTCGCGCTCCATACGCCGCGGGCGCTCCAGGTCTCGTCGGAGCCGCGGACGGTGCAGCCGCGTGGGCCCGCTTCGATGCGACCGATGGCATGCACCCGCTCGCCCGCGGCCTGGAGGTTGGCCGTGACCGCCTCGGCCTGCCCGGGCGCGACGATCGCCACCATGCCGATCCCGCAGTTGAAGGTGCGGGCCAGCTCCTCCGGCTCGATCCCGCCTCCGGCCTGCAGCCAGGCGAACAGCTGCGGCAGCTCCCACGAGTCCGCGTCAACCACCGCGTGCGTGCTCTCCGGCAGCACGCGCGGGATGTTCTCCAGCAGCCCGCCACCGGTGATGTGCGCCAGGCCCTTGATCCGGCCGGCTCGCACCTCCGGAAGCAGCGCGCGGACGTAGATGCGCGTGGGCGTCAGCAGCGCGTCACCGAGCAGCACTTCGGGGTCGAAGCGGGCGGGACGGTCGAGCTTCCAGCCATTATCCGCCACGATCCTGCGGACGAGGCTGAAGCCGTTGCTGTGCACGCCCGAGCTGGCCAGCCCGAGCAGCAGGTCGCCGGGCGCGATGTCGGCCCCGGTTAGCGCCTGCCCACGCTCCACCGCGCCGACGCAGAAGCCGGCGAGGTCGTAATCGCTGGGCGCGTACATGCCGGGCATCTCCGCCGTCTCCCCGCCGATCAGCGCGCAGCCGGCCTGCCGGCAGCCCTCGGCGATGGAGGCGACCACCTGCTCCGCCACGGCGTTGTCGAGCTTGCCGGTCGCGAAGTAGTCGAGGAAGAACAGCGGCTCGGCGCCCTGCACCACCAGGTCGTTGGCGCACATGGCGACGAGGTCGATGCCGACTCCAGCATGCTTGCCCGTGTCGATCGCCAGCCTGAGCTTGGTGCCCACCCCGTCGTTGGCGGCGACCAGCAACGGGTCGGCGTAGCCCGCCGCCTGCAAGTCGAAGAACCCGCCGAAGCCGCCCAGCGCCGCATCCGCGCCCGGCCGCCGCGTGGACTTCGCCAGCGGCCCGATCGCCTTCACCAGCGCATTGCCGGCGGCGATGTTCACCCCGGCCTGTTCGTACGTGAGCCCCATTTGTTCCTTGCGCTTCGATACGGGCCTGACCCTGGATCAGTCCCTACTCAGCGTGAGCGGAAAAGAGAACCGCTCATCCTGAGTAGCCACTGAGCGAAGCGAAGTGGCGTATCGAAGGACCACAAGCCACTTGGAAATCCATCCAACAGTCGGCAGAAGGCGTGGCCATGCTGCTTACCCGGCCGGTTCGCCTGTTCATCGCCGCGCTGCTCGTGTCCGCCCTGACCGGTGGAGCGGTGCTGGCGCAGCTCGAGTCCGGCGATCGCGGGATCCTGCCGCTGGACAGCTCCAACACGCTGGAAATCGGCGGGATCAAGGTCGACACGCCGGGCGAGGATGCGGCCCAAGCACGGTTCAACGGCTGGCGCCTGGCCCAGCGCCAAGGCTTCAAGGCATTGTGGGCCAAGACCCACCGTCGCCCTATCAGCGAGGCGCCGAACCTGCCGGACTCGACGCTGGACGGCCTCGTCAGCTCCATCATCGTCGAGCGCGAGGCGATCGCGCCCGGGCGCTACGTCGCGAGCCTGGGCGTGCTGTTCGACCGGGCGCGGGCCGGCGCCCTGCTGGGCGTGGCGGGGCAGGGTCG
>NZ_CADCWA010000049.1 GCF_902806285.1 uncultured Sphingomonas sp.
GCGGCGGAGGTCCTCGACGAAGCGGGCGCGCTCGGCCGCCTTGCGGTCCTCTTCCGGGATGCGGAGGAGGAAGGAAGGGTGCACCGTCACCCAGCATTCGCTGCCGTCGGCCAGGGTCAGCGGAGCCTCGCGGGCGCGGCTGATGGTGACGGTCTTGCCGGTGAGCGAGCGGGCGGCGGTGGCGCCGAGCGCGACGGTGAGCGGCGGCTTGATCAGCGCGCGCTCCTGCTCCTGCCACCAGCGGCACGCCTCGATCTCGCCGGCATCCGGCTTGGAGTGGATGCGCCGCTTGCCCCGCGCCTCGAACTTGAAGTGCTTCACGGCATTGGTGACGTAGGTCTGCGAGCGGTCGATGCCGGCGGCCTGGAGCGAGGCGTCGAACAGCTGGCCGGCGGGGCCGACGAAGGGGAGGCCGGCGAGGTCCTCCTGGTCGCCCGGCTGCTCGCCGACGAACAGGATAGCGGCGTCGAGCGGACCTTCGCCGAACACGGTTTGCGTGCCGGTCTTGTAGAGGTCGCAGCGGGTGCACTGCCGCGCTTCAGCCAGCAGCGCTTCCCACGCCGCGCGGAGGTTGCCGCCGGGCTCGATCCGGCGCTCGGCTTCGAGCGCATTGGCCATGCCTTCATCTGCCGCCGACCGATCGATCATCTCCACCTCCCTGGCCCGCGCACCGGCGATCAGCGGGGCGATCAACGCGCTTTCCGGCATGTTGCGCCAATATTTCTTCGGCATCTCCTTGGTCATGGCTTTGACCTTGAGCCGGGCGGGATTGAAGACCGACGCGTAGTAGGTCTTCCACGTCTCCTCGAGCGGGTCGCCGCCCGGCGCGTCGGCCCGGGTCGCGCCCGGGCCCTCGGCCAGCGTCTCGCCGTTCCAGTGGATGCTGAGCTCGGGCGTCAGGATCGACCAGCGCATGTTGGCGAAGCGGCGCACGAAGAAGCCCGCCTCACGCCGGACGATGTGATGCTCGGGCTCGAACCAGGCTACGAAACGTGTTGTGTCGTCCTCCTCCACCTCGCGGAAGCGGACGAAGGCGTGCATCTTGTGCGCGTCGCGGCGGACCTCCTTGGCGAGGCCCTCAAGCCGGTCGAGCAAGGGATCGGCGCGGTCCTCCATCGCTGCGCGGTTGGTCCTGAGCTTCCACAGCATGGCATAGAGCAGGCCGAAACGCTCCGGATCGGAATGGCAGACGACCGCCTTGGCGAGGTCCACGAAGGGCCGCGGGACGGAGAAGCTGGGGGCGGCCGATGGCCGGGGCGCGTCGCCGCCGAACAGGTCGCCGACGCTACCCTCCACCGTCCAGACGACGCGTTCGGGCGCCACGTCCGCTTCGGCGAGGTCGCGCGCCGCATCGCGCCAGCCGTCGAAATCGTCCGGTGCGGTGAGGGTGATCCGCACCGGTTGGGCGAGTCCGGCCGGGCGTTCGTTACGGCTGCTCATGAGAATATTTCGCCGCGCCGCCGCGGCCACTGGCAAGTGCTCCGGCTCGCCTCTAGATGCCCGCCGCCATGTTGCTGCGTTCCGCCGATTTCTTCCCCGTCGATACCCCGCTTCGCACCGGACCACTGCCGTGGATCGGGCGCGCGGCGCATGCCCCTTACTTCACCGACGAGCATGGCGCGCCCTGGACTCCGATCGGCCAGAACGACGCGATCAGCTGGCTCGAGCTGGCCGGCCTGTTCCGCCGCCGCGACCTCGCGAGCGTGGAAGCGCATCTTGCATGGCTGAAGGCGCATGGGGTCAACTGCCTCCGGCTGATGATCGAATATGCGCAGGTCCGCCATCGCTACTTCGAACGGCCGGCGGGCCGCTTCGTGCCCGCCATGGTGCAGCTGTGGGACGACCTGTTCGCCATGTGCGAGCGGATTGGAATGCGTATCCTGCTGACGCCGGTGGACACCTTCTGGATGTGGCGGCATTGGCAGCATCTGCCGTGGAACGCCGCCAACGGCGGGCCGCTCCGCCACATGAGCGAGGCCCTGACCTGCGGAGAAACGCGAGCCCTGATCAAGGGGCGGCTGGAGTTCATCGTCCGGCGCTGGGGCGGGTCGGGCGCGCTGTTCGCCTGGGACCTGTGGAACGAGATCCATCCCGCGCAGGGCGGCGATTCCGTCGATAATTGGAACGAGTTCATCCACGACCTGTCGACCCATGTGCGCCGGCTGGAGCTGGAGCTCTACGGCCGGTCGCACCCGCAAACCGTGTCGCTGTTCGGGCCCGAGCTGGTGCTCCGGCCGGGGCAGGCGCCGGCGATGCGCGAGGCCCTGTTCCGCCACCCCGACCTCGATTTCGCATCCATCCACATCTACGCCAAGGGCACCATCGACTGCCCCCGCGACACGGTGGCGCCCGCGCTAGCGATGGGCGAGATCGTCGCGGAGTGCCTGGGCGAGATCGGCGACGGACGCCCCTTCCTCGATACCGAACATGGGCCGATCCACAACTTCATCGACAAGAAGAAGACGCTGCCCGAGCCGTTCGACGACGAGTATTTCCGCCATCTGTCCTGGGCGCATCTGGCCTCAGGCGGGGTGGGGGGCGGCATGCGCTGGCCTAACCGCAAACCGCACGTGCTGACCGCGGGCATGCGGCGGGCGCAGCGGGCGATGGCGGACCTCCTGCCGCTGGTGGAGTGGACGCGGTTCCGGCGGCGCAACCTCAATGGGGAGGTCAGGGTCAGGCACTTCCACAGCTTCGCTTGCGGGGACGAGCGGCAGGCGCTGTTGTGGCTTCTACGCCGGGACTCGCTGGCTTCGGACGGGCGGCTCAGGACCGACGCGGTGCCGGTCGAGGCTGTGGTCGAGCTGCCCGGGCTTGCCGACGGCAAGTACCGCATCCGCGGCTGGGACACGGCGGCGGGCACGGTCGCGGAAGAGCAGCGGGCCCATGCCGCGCACGGCGTGCTGCGCTTCACCTCCAGCCCGATCGTTACCGACCGCGCCTTTGTGATCGTGCCGGCCTAAGCCACGAACAGCTCGAGCTGCTTCTGCTTGGGCTTGAGCAGCGTGGGCAGGTCGGCCCGGTCGGTGAGCAGCGTCGGCCGCCAGTCGGCGGTGACGATGAACGGGCGCACCTTGGCGACGCTGACCGTCAGCCGGGCGACGTCGTCCAGGGTGAAGCGGCGGAAGCGGCGCGACTTGAGGATGCGGTCGACCGCCTTGGTTCCGAGCCCGGGCACGCGCAGCAACTGCTCGCGCGGGGCGCGGTTCACGTCCACCGGAAAGTGCTCGCGGAACTTGAGCGCCCAGGCGAGCTTCGGGTCGATGTCGAGCGGCAGCATGCCGTTGGCGTCCGCGGCCTGCACCACCTCCGCCGGTTTGAAGCCGTAGAAGCGCATCAGCCAGTCGGACTGGTACAACCGGTGCTCGCGCATCAGGGGCGGCCGCTGCAGCGGCAGCACGGCGCTGGCGTCGGGGATGGGCGAGAAGGCGGAATAGTAGACGCGGCGCAAGGCGAACCGGTCGTAGAGGGTCGACGCCTTGCGCACGATGTCGCCGTCGCTCGCGGCATCGGCGCCCACAATCATCTGGGTGGACTGGCCGGCCGGCGCAAACCTGGGCGCGGACTTGAAGCGCTTGCCGGCGTCCTTGGTTTCCTCGATCGCGCCTTTCACGTCACCCATCGCGCCTTCGATCCGCGCGGCGCTTTTCTCGGGCGCGAGCCGCTTCAGCCCCGGCTCGGTCGGCAGCTCGACGTTGATCGACATGCGGTCGGCGTAGAGGCCGGCCTGCCGCACCAGCTCGGGATCGGCGTCGGGGATGGTCTTGAGGTGGATGTAGCCGCGGAAGTCGTGGTCCTCGCGCAGGGAGCGCGCGACCTCCACCAGCTGCTCCATCGTGTAGTTGGACGAGCGGATGATGCCGGAGGAGAGGAACAGGCCCTCGATATAGTTGCGCTTGTAGAAGGCCAGCGTGAGGTTGACGACCTCCTGCGCCGTGAAGCGGGCGCGGCGGACGTTGGAGCTCTTGCGGTTGATGCAATAATGGCAATCGAAGATGCAGCTGTTGGTCAGCAGGATCTTGAGCAACGAGATGCAGCGGCCGTCGGGCGCATAGGCGTGGCAGATGCCCATGCCTTCCGACGAGCCCAGGCCCTTGCCGTCGCGGCTGTCGCGCTTGGTCGTGCCGGAGGAAGCGCAGCTGGCGTCATACTTGGCCGCATCCGCCAGGATTGCCAGCTTCTCGCGAGTGTCCAGCTGCGCCATACGTTCGATATATGTTCACGGGCGCGCGCTGTCCAGCTTCTCCGCTGATTTCCGGCGCTTAGCTCACACGGGCAGCTTGGATCGCGCCGCCCGTGCCGCGCCCTCCACCGGAACGTCGTGGATCACGCGGTAGCGCGCCTCGATCAGGCTGAAGACGCCGAACATCATCAGCCCGATCGCCACGATCTAGTCCCAC
>NZ_CADCWA010000050.1 GCF_902806285.1 uncultured Sphingomonas sp.
GATGGCGCTGCTGCTGCTGTCGCCCCAGATTCCGATGCTGTTCATGGGCGAGGAATACGGCGCGACGCAGCCGTTCCTCTATTTCACCAGCCACCTGACGCCGGAACTTGCCGATGCGGTGCGCGAAGGCCGGCGACAGGAGTTCGCCCGTTTTTCCGCGTTTTCCGATCCGGCGACCCGCGAGCGCATCCCCGACCCGAACGCCGAGCAAACCTTCGCCGATTCCATTCCACGGCCGGATAGCGACGGCGCCACCACCTGGCGGGATTGGGTCAAGGCGCTACTGACCATCCGGCAGACCCACATCGTTCCTTACCTCGCCGGCGCGAAGGCGCTGGGCGCCGAAATCCTCGCACCGAAAGCGGTCAAGGCACGCTGGCAACTGGCGAACGACAAGGTACTGATGATTACCGTCAACCTTGGCGATACCCCGATAGGAATCGCTTACGAGCGGCTGGCCGACGGCCGGGGCGGCACCATCCTGTTCCAGACCGACGGCGTGGACGACACGGCGCCGGACAACAAGCTGCCGCCTTTCGCCATGATCGCCGTCCTGGAGCCTTCAGCATGAACGACGCATCGCTTTTGAGACTGGCGCAGGCGGCCGGACTTTCGCATGAATGGATCAGCGCCTTCGGAAAGCCGATGCAGGTCGGCCCGGATGCATTGCGCACCATCCTCGATGCGCTCGGCTTTCCGGGCGCAAGCGAAGAGCAATGCCGCGACAGCGAGGCGCGCCTGCTCGCGCTGCAGAATGGCAACGAATTGCCGCCGCTGATTACCGGCATCGTCGGCCAGCCGCTGCGCATCGAGGCGTTTCAGCATTTAAAGGGAAAGGCCTTCCGGATCGCCTTCGAAGACGGCGGCCATCTGGATGGACGGTTTCCCGAATACCAGACCGACGGCATCGCGCTGCCGGCAATCGATCGTTACGGTTATCACCGCCTGCAGGTAGACAACAGGGAGACCGTGCTCGCGGTCGCCCCGCCGAGCTGCTTCGGCATCGCGGATGCATTGGCCGGACAGGCCGCCGCACCGGACGTCATGCCGGATCCGCGACTATGGGGACTGGGCGTGCAACTGTACTCGCTGCGGCGTTCCGGCGACGGCGGCATCGGCGACTTCGCCGGCCTGGCGACGCTGGTGCGCTCCGCCGCCGCCCATGGCGCCGGCGCGGTGGCGATCAGTCCGGTCCATGCAATGTTCAGCGCCGACGTGCACCGCTTCAGCCCTTACGGGCCGTCCAGCCGGCTGTTCCTGAATGCGCTGCATATCGATCCGGCGGCGGTGCTCGGCCCGCAAGCGGTGGCGGAGGCGCTGGTGCTGCTGGGCGACGACGGCGGCGGCAGGATGGCCGGCATGGAATTGGAGCCGCTGATCGACTGGCCGCATGCCGCGTCGTCGAAACTGGCGCTGCTGCGCGTGCTGTATGAGCGGTTTTGCAGCGACGGCGGACCGGACGCCCGCCGCGATTTCGACGCATTCCGCGCGCAGGGCGGCGGCGCGCTGCGCGACCATGCGTGCTTCGAGGCGCTGCACGCGTGGCGGCTTGCGAACAGCGAAAACGGCGACTGGCGCAGCTGGCCCGCGGAGTTGCGCGATCCGCGCAGCCCGGCGGTCGAGGAGTTTGCCCGGCAAAATGCTGTCGCGGTGGGTTTCCATGAATTCCTCCAATGGCAGGCCGCGCGCGGACTGGGCGGCGCGCAGCAAGCGGCGCGCGAAGCCGGCATGCCGGTCGGTCTGATCGCCGATCTCGCCGTCGGTGCCGACAACGGCGGCAGCCAGGCCTGGAGCCGGCAAGCCGAAATCATCAACGGCCTGTCGGTCGGCGCGCCGCCGGACATGCTCAATCCCCTCGGCCAGAGCTGGGGCCTCGGCGCTTTTTCGCCGCATGCGATGAAAGCCGGGGGCTTCGGCGCCTATATCGAAATGCTGCGCGCGACCTTCGCCTATGCGGGGGGCGCCCGCATCGACCATGTGCTCGGCCTGAGCCGCCTGTGGCTGGTGCCGGACGGTGCATCGCCGGAACAGGGCGCGTATCTGCAGTATCCGCTGCAGGACCTGCTCCGCCTGATCGCGCTGGAGTCGTGGCGGCATCGGGCGATCGTCATCGGCGAGGATCTCGGCACGGTGCCGCCCGGCTTCGACACCCTGCTTGCCCAGGCGGGACTGCTTGGCATCCGGGTGCTGATATTCCAGCGCGACGGCCATCGCTTCCTCGGTCCCGCCGAATGGCCGCGCCATGCGATCGCCACCACCACCACGCACGACTTGCCAACCGTGGCCGGCTGGTGGCAGGAGCGCGACATCGACTGGCGCCGGAAACTGGGATTGCTGCCGACGGGACAGACCGAGAGCGACGCGCGCCGGGAGAGGGCCGGCGAACGCGCGATGCTGTGGCGGGCCATGCGCGATGCCGGATGCGCGCAGGGAGATGCCCTTGGCCACGGAGAAGGAACGGCGCCGCTCGATGAAGCGGCCGCCTTCGTCTCGGCTACTTCCGCACCGCTGGCGATCCTGCCGATAGAGGATGCGCTCGGCCTGCCGGAACAGCCGAACCTGCCGGGCACCATCGATACCCATCCGAACTGGCGCCGGCGCCTTCGCCCGCCGGTCGACACGCTGCTCGACGATCCGGCGGTGGCGGCGCGGCTTGCGATCATGAACCGCACACGTTCTTCTAAGGGGGAATCCTGATGTCCATTCCGCGCGCAACCGCCCGGCTGCAGTTGCATAAAGACTTCAATTTCGACCAGGCGGCCGAGACAGTCCCGTACTACGCCGCGCTCGGCGCCAGCCACATCTATGCGTCGCCCATCCTCACCGCCCGCAGCGGATCGACGCACGGCTACGACATCGTCGACCCGACCCGCATCAACCCGGAGCTCGGCGGCGAGGAAGGGCTGCGCCGCTTTGTCGCACGCATCCGCGCAGCCGGCATGGGACTGATCCTCGACATCGTGCCGAACCACATGGGCGTCGGCCCGGAAAATCCGTGGTGGCAGCATGTGCTCGAATGGGGCGAGGGCAGTCCGTACGCCCGCTGGTTCGACATCGACTGGAGGCCGACCGACGAAACCCTGCAGGGCAAGGTGATGGCGCCGTTTCTCGGCAAGCCGTACGGCGACGTGCTCGCCGCCGGCGAGATCGCGCTGCAATTCGACCGGACGCGCGGCAAATTCTTCGCCGCCTACTATTCGCACCGCTTCCCGATCGCGCCGGTCGACTATGCCGGCATCCTGCGCGCCGCCGGGTCCGACCGGCTGATCGATGCGATTGCGACCTTCGAAGAGGGCAGGGACGCACACGGCACGTCCGGCAATATCACGCAGCAGAATGCCGACATCGGCTTCGGCCTGCTGCGGGAAGCAGGCCTCGCCGAAGAAGGCCGTGCCGCCTTCGATGCCCCGCCCGCCGCTCCGGACGCGCGGCCTCCGCCTGCCACACCGCCGCGGCATCGGCCACCGCCCGCGCCCAGCCCTCGGGCGAGCGGCCGGTGACGCTGTGGTCGGCCAGCACATGGCCGATGCCTTCCGGATCGAGCGCGCAGACCACGATCCCGCAAGTGCCGCCGCCCGCGGGCGGGTCCACCCCGATGACGATGCGGGCCAATCGAGCGGCCTCTCCCACCCGCTCGTCCCGAGCGGAAGTCCCGGACTTGATCCGGGGCTGTAGTCGAGGGGCGTTGGAGCCGGAGCTCCCGTCAAGCGCCCCTCGACTTCGCTCGGGACGAGCGGAACTGAGGCCGACTCTAGCCCGCTCTAGCCCCTCCACCGTCCACAGCGCCCCCAGCGCGTCGGTGAACAGCTCCCCATCCACTTCCTGCCGCCCGAGCCGCGTGCCCCCGTACTGCGCCTCGATCGCCTTCACGAACGCCGCGGGCAGGTGCGGGTTGGCATGCGTCCTCCCACCCGTCGCCACGCACCCCGGCCCCTCCATGATCCGCCGCAGCACCGGCCCGGGCCGCGGCGTGGTCGTCACCAGCGCGCGCGGCCGCTCGCCCAGCCGCAGCCCCAGCTGCAGCATGTCCCAGCATTCGCCCGCCTTCTCCCACTTGGCCAGCTCGTCGCACCAGGCGAGGTGGTGCTCGGGCCCGCGCAGCGCCTCGGGCGAAGCGCCGGAGAACAGGGTCGCCTCCGCGCCGGTGGTGAAGCGCAGCAGCCGCCGGCTCGGGTGCCAGCCCGCCACCCACGGCGCCGCCACCGTCAGCAGCCCGCTCTTGCCCTCGACCATGATCCGCCGCGCCTCGTCGATCGTCGCGCCGACCAGCGCGATGCGGAGGGGCTCGCCGGTCGCGACCAGCCCGGCGATCCACTGCGATCCCGCCAGCGTCTTGCCGAACCCGCGCCCGGCCATGAGCACCCAGGTGCGCCAGTCGCCGTCGGGGGCACATTGCCCGTCGTGCGCCCAGGTCCGCCAGTCGCCTTCCAGGATTGCCGCTTCGTCCGGCGGCAGGCCGCGAACCAGCAACTTCAGTTCGCTCGGCTCCAGCGCCGCGACCCACTTCCAGAACCGCGCTTCACGGCTCAACGCGGCTCTCCTGCCCGCCGGCCGACAGCTTCGCGTGGCGCGCGCGCTGAATGGACTCAATCCGTCGCAGAATGCTGTCCTGCACCTCCTCCAGCCGCCTAGGCGGAGCCTGCCAGCCCGAACGCTTCCCCTGCCCGGTCGCGCTTGCCCGGTGCAGCTGCAGCACCCTCAGCGCCGTTTCCGCGCTCATCGGCGACACGGGGCTGTCCGCCGGCAAACCTTCCGCGCTCAGCGCACGATTGGCCGCTTCGACGAGCCCGAGTTCCAACCTCGCATAACCCTGCTCCAGCGCCGCCTGCCACTTGAGCGCGAAGTCCGCGCGCTTGCGCCGCTGCCGGTAGACGGTGGTATGCGCCACGCCCGCCTCCCGGCATGCCATCTCGACGTTGCAGTTCGCCGCCAGGCTATCGAGGAAGCGATCCTCGGCCTCCTCCGACCAATGCGAATGGCACCGCACCCGTTGCGCGGGCGCCCACCGCGTCTTGCGAACGATGCTTCCCGCCTGCTTCTCCGCGCCGCTCGCACCTTCTCCAGCCTTGCTCCTCGCCATGCCGCACCCTCCCGGCGGGAAAGGCAGCAGGTGCAATCCTACTAGTCAAGAAATTTATCCTATCTGGTTAGATGCTCCACTCCTCGGGACTGACCGATTTCTGTTCGCGCGGAGGCGCGGAGGAGGCACGCTAATTGTGAACCGCCCTCATAAGCCCTGCCGGTCCCGTTGGATGCGGTGGAGCAAGTCGATGACGCCTTCAGCGTACGATGCTTGAGCATGACCACTCCCTCCGCGCCTCCGCGCCTCCGCGCGAACCTCCTTCCGCACCCACCGCTCTTGGCCAAATCCATGTTGTGGAACAGGCGCTTGCGCGGGGCGTAGTCTCCTCACTTCCGGGCAGACGAGGTTCCCATGCAGGCTCCGCTGGCACGCGCACTCCTCGCCCTCTTCCTGGTTCTCACTTCCAGCGCCTGCGCGTCGCTCGGCTCGCACCGGCTCAGCGCCGCCGAGAACCGCCAGCTTGCCGGGCGGACCTATGTGGTCGTCGGCGCTTCGAGCGGATTCGGCCGCGGGACGGCTGTGCGCCTGGGCCGGGGCGGCGCCAACGTGGTGCTCGCCGCGCGGCGGGCGGAGGTGCTGGAGGAGGTCGCCGCGGAGGTCCGGCGCGGCGGCGGGCAGGCGCTGGTGGTGCCGACCGACGCGGGCCGTCCCGAGCAGGTGGAGGCGCTGGCGGAGGCCGCGACCCGGCGCTTCGGGCGGATCGACGTATGGATGAACATCGCGGGCGTGCTGGCGCTTGGCCGCTTCTGGGACGTGCCGGTGGAGGACTATTCCCGGCTGATCGACACCAACGTCAAGGGCGTGGTCTACGGCACGCACGCGGCGCTCAAGCGCTTTGTACCGCAGGGGTTCGGGACGGTGGTCAACATGGGCTCGGTGGAGAGCGAGATCCCGCTCGCCTATCACACGGTCTATGCCGGCTCCAAGGCGGCGGTGCTGAGCATGGGCCGGTCCTTGAACCAGGAGCTGCGCCACGCCGGGCTCGGCCGCCGGGTCAAGGTCGCCACCGTCATGCCCTATGCGGTCGACACGCCGATCTGGAGCCACGCCGCCAACTACAGCGGGCGCACGCCGCGCATGGTGCTGATCGACGATCCGGAGATCGTGGTGAACGCGCTGGTGTGGACCTCGCTGCACCCCAAGGAGGAACTGCCGGTCGGGTGGAAGGCGCAGGGGGCGGTCACCGCGCACCGCTTGTTCCCCGACCTGGTCGAGCGGGTGTCGGCCAACGTGCAGCGCTCGGAGCTGGCGGAAGGGCTGCCGGCCCCGGCGAGTTCGGGGGCGCTCCATCAGCCGATGCGCGGGACCGGCAAGGTCGAAGGCGGCGTGCGCGAGCGGATCAAGCGCGAGGATGCGGCGAAGCGGCGGATGCAGGGGCCGCGTTGAGCCTGAGCGCCGGGCCCTCGTCCCCGGTGGAGCCGTCACGGGAATAAATCCCGCGACGTCGGTCCTGTCGCCCGTCATTCCGGGCGCAGGCCGGCCGGATCTCGCCGGCTCTTCGACATAAGCTGACGATGGCATGCATCGCCAGCTTATGCTCGGCAGCTCGATCCCGTCCCGCTGCGGCACGGATCGTAACCTGTCCAAACGAAAGCTTACCCGGGCATCAACCCCCTCTTTACGCCCGGCGCTTAGAGCTTCGGGTCGATGCTGTCGGCGGATCGACAGGTGAAAGGAGCGGGCATGGCGGCGAACATCTTGGCGGAGCGGGCCCTCCCGTCCGTTGCCGACGCGCACCTCGCCCGGCTCGCGGCGGCGGGCAGCGCCTGCCACCCGTGGGTCGAGGACCTGGGCGCCGTCCCCGCGGTCGCCGAGCCGCGCGACCTGGCCGATGCCGTGCACCTCCTGTGCGGGCTGCACGGCCGCCACCCCGGGCTGGTCGATTTGGCCGTGGCGCGCTCGCCGCTGCCCGTGCGCGGCTGGCTGGCGGCTGCGGCGGACGCGTGGGAGCGGGAGCGCTTGTATCTCCTCCGCCTGACCGCCGCGGTCGGGCCGCTGCCCTCCACGCCGGGCAATGCGCAGACCGAAGCGGCGATGCTGGCGCAGCGCCATGCGCTTGAGACCCTCGCCCGCTCCGAGCGCTCGGGCTGCGCGCTGGGGGCCGCGACCGCGCTGACGGGCGACTGGTGCAGCATCCGCCCGCTGCTCGACCGGGCTGCGGTGCGGGTCGGGATCGACGTTCCGCCGGGCGCGCTGCCGGACCAGGCTTCGATCGCGGCGGTGCTGGAGACGGCCGCGAATACGCCCGGCACCGAGCGGGCGATCCGCTTCGGCGCGGAGCAGCTGCTGCTCCAGCACCGCGCGCTGTGGGACCTGCTGGAAACCCGCTCGGAAGCGCGCCAGGGGTTCTAAACGGCCGCTGCTCGCTCTAGGGCGGGGCATGCGCTTCCAAGGCACATCATCTTACGTCGCGACGGACGATCTCAAGGTCGCGGTCAACGCCGCGGTCACCCTCCGCCGCCCCCTGCTGGTCAAGGGCGAGCCCGGCACCGGCAAGACGGTCCTCGCCCACGAGATCGCTGGGGCGCTCGGTGCCCCGCTGATCGAATGGCATGTGAAGAGCACCACCAAGGCGCACCAGGGCCTCTACGAATATGACGCGGTGGCCCGCCTGCGCGACGGCCAGCTCGGCGACCCGCGGGTGCACGACATCGCCAACTACATCCGCCGCGGCAAGCTGTGGGACGCGTTCACCTCGCCGCAGCTGCCGGTGCTGCTGATCGACGAGATCGACAAGGCGGATATCGAGTTCCCCAACGACCTGCTCCAGGAACTCGACCGCATGGAGTTCCACGTCTACGAGACCGGCGAGACGGTGGCGGCCGCCGAGCGTCCGGTGGTGGTGATCACCTCCAACAACGAAAAGGAGCTGCCCGACGCCTTTCTGCGCCGCTGCTTCTTCCATTACATCGCTTTTCCCGACCGTTCGACCATGGAGCGGATTGTCGAGGTGCACTTCCCAGGCATCCAGCGCATCCTGGTCGGCAAGGCGCTGGACCTGTTCTACGACGTGCGCGACGTGCCCGGGCTCAAGAAGAAGCCCTCCACCAGCGAATTGCTGGATTGGCTGAAGCTGCTGCTGCACGAGGACATGCCGCTGGACGTGCTGCAGAACCGCGATCCCACCAAGGCCATCCCGCCGCTCCACGGCGCGCTGCTCAAGAACGAACAGGACGTGATGCTGTTCGAGCGGCTGGCCTTCATGGCCCGGCGCAAAAGTTAGCGGCCACGGCTAGTCGTCGCGGTAGGCGACCTCGAAATTGCCCCAGCGCTGGCCTTTGATGAACAAGGGGATGTACAGGCTCTTGACCGCCGTCTTCTCCTTGCCGCGGTTCAGGCGATAGGTCATCAGCGTCGGCTGGTTGCTCCGCAGCGCGTAGCGGGTCTGGTCGTCGATCATGATTCGGCGATTGCGGCAGTGGGCATCGTTCCACACCGGATCGCTCCCCTGCGGCTGCGACCGCTCGGACAGGTGGGTGGGCAGATAGCCGTTGACGTCGCCGATGCTCGTGCCGAGCACCCGGCCGTCGTTCCGCACGACCCGGTCCAGGATCGGCCGGACCGCCCGGTCGGCGAAGTCGCAGAAGCGGGTGTCGAACTGCTGCGGATTGCTGCCCGGACGTTCGCGGTAATGGCGATCGAACACCTCATCCATGCCGATCTCGCCCCGGTCGACCGCCTGTTCCACGATCGCGGCGATCTCCCGGGCATAATCCTGCGAAGCGGCCAGCAGCGGCGTATCGTCGATCTCCGCGCCGGAGTTCGCCAGCGTGTTCAGCATGACGTTGGACATCATCTCCAGCGACGTCAGCCGTCCGTGCGCCTTGACCAGCGCGCCGCCATTCTCCCGGGCGTCGGTGGAAAACTCGGTCAGGCTCGCCTTGACCCGGTCGACGCTGGTCTGGATGAGGCTGGTCGAGTGGGCGATGCCCTCGGTCTGGCGGTCAACCATGCCGACGATTTCGCTGACTTCGCGCACCGTTTCGCCGATCTGGCTGAACCCGATCTGCGCCGCCCGGCTCCGTTCGACGCCGGTCTTGATCTCCGTCGTTACCGCGCCGGCCTCGCGGGTGAGCTCGCCAACGGTGAGCGCGATCTGGCTGGTCGCCGCGCGGGTGTCGTGCGCCAGCTTCTTCACCTCCGCGGCGACCACCGCGAAGCTGCGCCCGGCATCCCCGGCCCGCGCCGCTTCGATGGTCGCGTTCAGCGCCAGCATGTTGGTCTTTCGCGCGATCGTCTCGATGGTGGAGGAAACGGTCTGCACCTGATTCATCGCGGTGGCGAAGCCAGCCATCCGCTCGCCGAGCTGCACCACCAGTTCGGTCAGCCCCTTGAAGCCGGCGATGGTGTCCTCGATGGCCGCGCGCCCCGCGTCCAGCTTGGTCTTGGCCTGCTCCGACAGCAGCCGCGCCTCGTCCGTGCTGTCGGACACCCGCGCCTGATCGGCCAGGAGCCGCGTCGTCACCTCTTCGAGCGTATCCAACGTCTTGAGGTGGTCGCCAATGCGCGCGGACACGTCCTCGACGTAGCCGGCCACGTCCGAGCATTCGATTGACAAGGACCCGCAGTCGCGCGCCACCGTCCGGATCGCGTTCTCGGTGCTCTGGTCCAATCCGGCAGTCGCCATGCTTCGGTAATCCCTCGCCTTCTCTCCCGAGCGGTTTGGCAGCAATGTCCTGCGCTTTCGTTAACTACGCCCCGCGTACCCCGGCGTAGGCCGGGGCCCAGCCAAGCAGCCGTCATGCCGGGCTTGACCCGGCATCCGCCTTCTTCTCTTGGCTAAACGAAGAAAGGCGGACCCCGGATCAAGTCCGGGGCGACGGTGAAAGAATGTTCATTTCCTTCGTCGAAGCCCTCCGCCGCGGCGGCATCCCGGCCAGCCTCAAGGAGCATCTGCTGCTGCTGGAAGCGCTCGACGCCGGGGTGATCGGGCAGGAGCCGGAGCAGTTCTACTATCTTGCCCGCTCCGTCTTCGTTCACGACGAAAGCCAGCTGGACAAGTTCGACCGCGTATTCGGCGAGGTGTTCAAGGGCCTGATCCCGAACCCTGACGACCCCGCCGCCGAAATCCCCGAAGAGTGGCTGAAGCTGGTCGCCGAGAAGTATCTCACGCCCGAGCAGATGGCGGAGATCAAGTCGCTGGGCAGCTGGGACGAGATCATGGAGACGCTGAAGAGGCGGCTGGAGGAGCAGCAAGGGCGCCACCAGGGCGGGTCCAAATGGATCGGCACGGGCGGCACCTCGCCCTTCGGCCACGGCGGCTACAATCCCGAAGGCGTGCGGATCGGCGGCCCGGGGCGCCACGGCCGGGCGATCCAGGTGTGGGAGAAGCGCGAGTTCCGCGACCTCGACGATACGCGCGAGCTCGGCACCCGCAACATCAAGGTCGCGCTCCGCCGCCTCCGCCGCTTCGCCCGCGAAGGCGCCGCCGACGAGCTGGACCTCGACGCCACGATCGACGGCACCGCGCGCAAGGGCTGGCTTGACGTCCACATGCGCCCCGAGCGGCACAATGCCGTCAAGCTGCTGCTCTTCCTCGACAACGGCGGGTCCATGGACGGCCACGTCCGGCAGGCTGAGGAGCTGTTCTCCGCTTGCCGCACCGAGTTCAAGCAGCTGGAGCATTTCTACTTCCACAACTGCATCTACGAAGGCGTCTGGAAGGAAAACCGCCGCCGCTTCACCGACCGCACGCCGACCTGGGACATCCTCCACAAATTCGGTCACGATCATAGACTGGTGATCGTCGGCGACGCCTCGATGAGCCCCTACGAGATCAGCCACCCCGGCGGCTCGATCGAGCACATGAACGAGGAAGCGGGCGCGGTGTGGCTGAAACGGCTTACGGATACGTACCCGAGCGCGGCGTGGATCAACCCGACGCCCGAGGCCTACTGGGGGCACTCGGCGAGCACGACGATGGTTCGGCAGTTGATGGACGAGCGGATGTACCCGCTGACGCTTGAAGGCTTGGACGACGCCATGCGGGAGTTGAGCAGGAGGAAGTGAGACGAGCGGCTCCCCAGCCCTGAACGAAGTCTGTCGGCGCAGTGAGCCAAAAGGCGTTGCGCGAAACTTAGGCCCTTCATGCCCTCAGCAGGTTCTATCGTTGGAGGTTTCTCTGATGGACGCTATGGATGGCAAGCGGACCTTCGAGCAACCGGCTGTCGGGTCCGACTATAAGGGGCGGATGCGGTCCTCAGCGGTTCGGGTGGCCAACCATCGGGCATTCCTCCGGGAGGACAGCTTCGCCTTCCAACAATGACCGGAATGGGTGCTCCAAGGTCCGACCGTCTGCGTAAGTCAGGATGGCCTTGTACGATCCCGCCTTCCGGGAGTCAGAAGCATTGTGGCCTCCGGGTGCACGACGGCGCGGGCGGCCGTGTGTCATTTCCTCGGGCCCATGGTCCCCGTTTCGTTGAAAATTGCCCTGCTGGCGGTGCCGGCTCAGTCAACGCAAGGCTGATGAATGAGCCAAACGCCACCCATTCGAAGCCAGTTAGGACATTCTTGCCTCACTACATCAAAGATCGCGTTTCTGCTCCGATGATAGCGGTTGCGACGGTGGCAGATCGCCTCCGATCCGCTTAGTTCTCGGGACTCTCTTCTTGCTCAGCAGCGAACAGGCTCGCTAAGGCAAGAAAAGGGAACATCAAATACCATGCGGCTGCATGCGCAAGCGGGTACCGCCTGCGCTCCCTTGTAATATCACCCATTCCAGGTCCCCTTTTGTCGCGGGACACTCCGCCCGCTACCGACGAGCGGCTCTGTTGCATGACGCCGCTCAAGCGTGAGCAGGCAGCTTCCACAAACCGTTTTGCATTCTCGGCAGCAAGCCGCTGGCCGTGCCCCAAAGCGCAACTTGGATTAATGCTCGTCCAACGCCCGGTGCATAGCCTCAAGATCGTCCGCAGCCCGGATCGTCTCAATCGAAACCAGCGTGTCTGCATTCGTGCACTCAAATCCAGATCCGCCATGCTCGCCATCGCGTCGAGTCGTTATCTGAGCGTTAGAAGATGCGTGATTAACAGGTCTTGTGCAAGCGACCGTCCAAGCTTGTCCCGTTCCCGTACTGTGCGAAGGGCCACGGCCGGAACGTTCGCGGAACGTCAGGGTAGGTCGGAGTGTATTCTCGAGTAGATTAGGGATAGAGGAGCAGCGCGCGGACCTCCTCGCGCCACTCCGCCTCATCCGCACCAGCCAGCCCCTCCAGGTCGCCCGGCTCCGCCGCCGCATCATCAACCCATTCGCGCAAGCTTGGCCCACCGTTGATCACGTCGATGGCGAGCTTGTCGAACTCATATTCGTAGGGGAAGTCGCGCCACAGGGGGTAATCGGGGTAGAGCCGGCGGATGGCCTTAAAGGCGAGCGCCTGCAGCCGCCACGGCCGGAACGCCGCGTGATCGTAGAAACGGCCCTCCGCGTGGATCATCAGTCCGGCGCAGAGCTGGTGGACGTGCTTGTGGAAGGTCGGCTCGAAGTGGACCTCGCGGAGCTTGCAGCCTTGCAGCCATTCGGGCGCTAGCCGCTCCATCTCGGTCAGCACCGCGCGCGCGTCGATGTCGGGTGCGCCGAACAGCTCCAGCGGCCGCGTCGTGCCCCGTCCTTCGCTGAGCGTCGCGCCTTCCAGCATGACCGTGCCGGCATAGGCCCGCGCCATGTTGAGGTTGGCGGCGTTCGGGCTGGGGTTGATCCACACCCGGTCCTCGGGCCAGCCGAAGCCGGGCCCCTCGTCCGGCCGCCAGCCCTCCATCTCGATCAAGCGGTAGTCCACGTCGAGGTTGAAGTGGCGGATGAACCAGCGGCCCATCTCGCCCATGGTCAGCCCGTGGCGCATGACCATCGGCCCCGCGCCGACGAAGCTCTCCCACCCGGGCTGCAGCAGCGTGCCCTCGACCGGCCGCCCGGCGGGGTTCGGGCGGTCGAGCACCCACACGCTCTTGCCATGCTCCGCGGCGGCTTCGAGCACGTACAGCAGGGTGGTCACAAAGGTGTAGATGCGGCAGCCGAGGTCCTGCAGGTCGATGAGGACCGTGTCGAATGTCGACATCGACTGACCCGACGGCCGCCGCACCTCGCCGTAGAGGCTGAACACCGGGATCCCGAGACGGGCGTCCACCTCGTCCGCGGTTTCCCTCATATTGTCCTGCTTGTCGCCCTTCAGCCCGTGCTGCGGCCCGAACGCGGCCGACAGGCGCAGGCCGGCGGCCGTCAGTGCGTCGAGGCTGTGCGTGAGGTCCTGGGTGAGGGACGCCGGATGCGCGAGCAGGGCCACGCGCTTGCCTTCGAGCGGGCGGCGGAGGTCGGGCTGGCTAAGAAGGCGGTCGATGCCGAAGAGGGTCATTCCGGCGCGAATGGCGGGAGCCAATAAGCGAAGCAAGCGGGATTGTGGAAGTCGGGTGGCCCATGCCCGTGCGCAAGCGCCCAATAGCTCTTGGTTCCATCTTCCTCTTCGATCACCGCGGAAAGGCCGATCTGCCATGGCCTGGAAGGATCGAGTTCCGGCTCGCCCCTGAAGTCGAAGGCGGCTTCCTGTACCCAGATCCCATCGTAGAACAGGATATCAGGGTCGGGCTGCGCGTCGATAGCAGCGTTGCGCATTCCCGAACGATAGTCGTCGAACCGGTACGCGGCCCAATGGCCGGCGGGCGCGAGGTTCAGTTCATAATAGCTTGCATCTCCCTGCGGCCGGATGAACGCTTCGAAACAAGTGGTGCGCCACAGTTGATCCCTGCGTTGCGGTTCATTCCAAGGCGGGAGCTTTGCCCGCAGCGGGCTTCCGAAAAGACGCACGTCGAGATCGAACTGGCCCTCGTCGCGCCAGATCAGAACTTCGACCTTCTCGACGGTGGGACGACTGGTTGGATGGGGTTGAAGTTGAAAGACGGACATGCGGCTCCCCTAATGTCATCCGCGCGCAAGCGGGAGCCTAGCCGGTTTGTTTCACGCGAAGGCGCGAAGGCGCGAAGGAAGGCACGAAGAAGAGCATACCCCTTCGCACCTTCGCGCCTTCGCGTGAGAATCCGGCCCCCGCTTCCGCGGGAACGACGAGGAAGCTAAGGCAGCCCATATGCCGCAGTACCGTTCCACCCTTCTCCGCACGCTTGAAGACCGCGGGTACATCCACCAGGTGACGGACGCCGCAGCGCTCGATGCGCTGGCGGAGCGGGAAATCGTGCCCGGCTACATCGGCTTCGACGCGACCGCCCCCAGCCTCCACGTCGGCAGCCTGGTGCAGATCATGATGCTTCGGCGGCTGCAGCAGGCCGGGCACAAGCCGGTCGTGCTGATGGGCGGCGGCACGTCCAAGATCGGCGACCCGAGCTTCAAGGACGAGGCCCGCAAGCTGCTCGGGGACGAGCAGATCGCGGCCAACATCGCCGGCATCAAGCGCGTATTCGAGCGCTTCTTAACCTTCGGCGACGGCCCGACCGACGCCATCCTGCTCGACAATGCGGAGTGGCTCGACCGGCTCGAGTACATCCCCTTCCTGCGCGAGATCGGGCAGCATTTCTCCGTCAACCGGATGCTGAGCTTCGACAGCGTGCGCCTGCGGCTCGACCGCGAGCAGTCGCTGAGCTTCCTCGAATTCAACTACATGATCCTCCAGGGCTACGACTTCCTCGAGCTCAACCGCCGGGCAGGCGTGCGGCTGCAGCTCGGCGGGTCGGATCAGTGGGGCAATATCGTCAACGGGATCGAGCTGACCCGGCGGGTAGCGGGCGCCGAGGTGTTCGGGGTGACAACGCCGCTGCTCACCACCGCCGACGGCCGCAAGATGGGCAAGACGGAGAGCGGCGCCGTGTGGCTCAACGCCGACGGACCCGAGGGGTATCGGCTGAGCCCCTATGACTATTGGCAGTTCTGGCGGAACACGGCGGACGGCGACGTCGGCCGCTTCCTGCGGCTGTTCACCGACTTGCCGCTGGAGGACGTCGCGCGGCTCGAAGCCTTGCCGGGCGCCGAGATCAACGCAGCCAAGGAGGTGCTGGCGAGCGAGGCGACGGCCTTGCTGCACGGACGCGAGGCGGCCGAAGCCGCTGCCGCCACGGCCCGCCAGACGTTCAGGGCCGGTGGCGCCGGCGCCGACCTTCCGCGGCTGGAAGTGGGCGGCGAGATCGGCATCCTCGCGGCGCTCACCGGCCTCGGCTTCTCCGCCTCGAACGGCGAGGCCAAGCGCAAGATCGCCGAAGGCGCGGTGCGGGTGAACGATCAGGTCGTAAGCGATCCCGCTCTGACCATCCCGGTCGCGGGCGAGGTGAAGGTCAGTCTTGGCAAGAAGAAGCACGGTTTGTTGGTGAACTAGCTTCTCCCCCTTGGGGGAGATGTCATGCGCAGCATGACGGAGGGGTCACACCCACCCCTCCGGCGCATCCGCGCCTCTCCCCCAAGGGGGAGGAGCTAACCACTCCGCAGCAGATCCACCGCCTGGTCCCGCTCGAACAGGTACAAGCACAGCCGCGCCGCCTGCCCCCGCTCGCCCGCGAGCCCGCCGTCGCGGTCGAGCAGCAGGCGGGCATCGTCCGTAGCGAGCGGCACCAGCTCGCCCAGCATCTCGGGCGTGGCCAGCCGGAACGCCGCCTCGCCGCTCTGCCGCGTCCCCAGAATCTCGCCGGGTCCGCGCAGCTTGAGGTCCTCCTCCGCGATGCGGAAGCCGTCGCTGGTCTCCCGCATCAGGGCGAGCCTGGCGCGCCCGGTCTCCGACAGCTGCTGACCGCGGATCAGCAGGCAGGTGGACTTGCCCTGGCCGCGCCCCACCCGGCCGCGGAGCTGGTGCAGCTGCGCCAGGCCGAAACGCTCCGCCCCCTCCACGATCATCAGCGTCGCGTTGGGCACGTCCACCCCGACCTCGATCACCGTGGTGGCGACCAGCACCGCCAGTTCGTTCGCCGAAAACGCCGCCATGACGGCGTCCTTGTCCGGGCCCTTCATCCGCCCATGCACCAGCCCGACCTTGCCCGGGAAGTGCTGGCGTAGCACCGCCGCGCGCTCCTCGGCCGCGGCGGCGTCGGTGCCTTCGCTTTCCTCCACCAGCGGGCACACCCAATAAGCCTGTCCACCCGCATCGACATGCCGGCCCAACCCATCGATGATTTCGCCCAGCCGCTCCTCGCTGATCACGCGCGTCTCCACCGGCGAGCGGCCGGGCGGCATCTCGTCGATGCGGCTGACGTCCATCTCGCCATATTGCGTCAGCGTCAGCGTGCGCGGGATCGGCGTGGCGGTCATCACCAAGAGGTGCGGCGGCCGCTCGGCCTTGGCCGAGAGCAGCAGCCGCTGCGACACGCCGAAGCGATGCTGCTCGTCGATCACCGCCAGGCCAAGGTTGCGGTAGCCGACCTTCTCCTGGAAGATGGCGTGGGTGCCGACCAGGATGTCGATCTCGCCCGAGGCCAGCCCCATCAGCACGCTGTCCCGCGCCCGCCCCTTCTCGCGCCCGGTGAGGATGGCCACCCGCACCCCGATCGGATCGAGCTGGCGGAGCAGGGTTGCATGGTGCTGCCGCGCAAGGATTTCGGTCGGGGCGAGCAGCGCCGCCTGCGCTCCCGCTTCCACCGCGTTCAGCATGGCGAGCAGGGCCACCAGCGTCTTGCCCGACCCCACATCCCCCTGCAGCAGCCGCAGCATCGGCGCGGCCTGCGCCATGTCGCCGCGGATCTCTTCGACCACCCGCCGCTGCGCTCCGGTGAGGTCGTACGGCAGGTTCAGCCGAGCGGCCAGTCGGCCGTCGCCCTGCAGCGGCACGCCGCGCTTGCGCCGGCTGACCTGTCGGAGCAGCTGCAGGGCGAGCTGGTTGGCGAACACTTCGTCGTACGCCAGCCGCTTGCGGGATGACGCCGCCTCCGGGTCAGAGTGCAGTTCGGCGACAGCGGAGCGCCACGGCCGCCATCCTTCGCGGCCCAGCACGGAAGGCTCGATCCACTCCGACAGCTGCGGCGCGCGCTCCAGTGCCTGCACCACCAGGTCGTGCACGCGCCGGCTCGTCAGCCCTTCGGTGAGCGGATAGACGGGTTCGCGCAGCGGCAGCTCCTCGCCGGTACCCAGCACCTCGGGATGCACCATCTGCCATTGGTCGCCGTAGGCTTCGAGCTTGCCGGAGACGACCTTCGCCTCACCGAGCGGCAGCTGCTTCTTGGCCCAGCCCGGATTGTTGAAGAAGGCGAGCGTGATGACGTTGCCGTCCCCGTCCGCGGCATAGATGCGAGTCGGCCCGCGGCCGCTGCTCTGCCGCGCATCGAAGGGCTTGACCTCCAACACCACGTTGCGCCCCAGTAACGCCGGGGTGGCATGAGGCGCCCGCACCCGCTCGATCGCGCCGGTCGGCAGATGGAACAGCAGGTCCACCACCCGCACCAGCCCGAGGCGGTGCAGCGCCTTGGCGAGCTGCGGCCCGACGCCTTTCAGCGCCTCGATCTCAGCGAACAGCGGGTTGAGCAGGTCGGGGCGCATGCGGTCCTCTAACAAGCTCCTCCCCCTTGGGGGAGGTGGCAGCGCGTCAGCGCTGACGGAGGGGTGAGCCGACCCCTCCGGCGCTTCGCGCCACCTCCCCCAAGGGGGAGGAGCTAGATGCTCGCAATGCCGAAGAAGTTTCCCTATCTGCCCACCATGCACTCAGACGATGAACTGAAGCGCCTGCACTGGCGCGCGCACCATCGCGGCACGCGCGAGGCGGACATGATGATCGGCGGCTTTTTCGACGCGCACGGCGCAAGCTGGAGCGCGGACGAACGCGCGTGGTTCACCGCGCTGCTGGAGGAACAGGACGTCGACATCATGGCATGGGCGATCGGCAGCCAGCCGGTGCCGGAGCGCTTTGCGGGCGAGCAGATGAACGCGATGCAGCAAGTCGACTACCTCCTCATCGCGCGGTGACCTGAGTGGCCGATCTTAACCGCATCCTGTCCGCATCCGAACCGCTTACCCTGGCCGGCGCCCCGACCGGCTTCCTGCCGTGGCTCGCCGCCGACCTCGCCCGCGCCGCCCACGGCACCGGCACCCGCGCGGTCCTGATCGTGCCCGACGAGGCCGCCATGCGCGCGCTGGCCGACACCGCGCCGGTGTTCGCGCCCGAGTTGCAGGTCGTGACCTTCCCCGCCTGGGACTGCCTGCCCTACGACCGCGCCTCTCCGTCGCTGCGGATCATGGCGGAGCGGCTCGCAGGCCTCCAAGCGCTGCAAGCCAAGCGGGACGGACCGCAGCTGTTCATAGCCACCGCCAACGCCGTCACCCAGCGCACCCTCACCCCCTTCCGCATCCGCCAGCTCACCCGCCGCCTCGCGCCCGGCGAGCGGATCGAACGGGACAAACTGGTCCAGCTGCTCAGCGCCAACGGCTACCAGCGGACGGACGCGGTGGCCGACGCCGGCGACTTTGCGGTGCGCGGCAGCCTGGTCGACCTGTTCCCGGCCGGGCAGAAGACCGCCATTCGCCTCGACTTCTTCGGCGACGAGATCGAGACCATGCGCGCCTTCGATCCCGCCGACCAGCGCACCACCGGCTCCGCGGACGCGTTCACCCTGATGCCTGCGTCCGAAGCGCTGCTCGACGAGGACAGCATCAAGCGCTTCCGCACCCGCTACCGCGAGCAGTTCGGCGCCACCGCGACCGGCGATCCGGTCTACCAGGCGGTCAGCGACGGCCGCCGCCTCGCCGGCATGGAGCACTGGCTGCCGCTGTTCGAGGAGCGGCTCGGCACACTGTCCGATCACCTCGGCGAGAACGAACTCATCCTCCGCGACGGCGGCGTCGATGGCGCGGTGGAGGGCCGCTACGAGTCGATCCACGACTATTACGGCAACCGCGAGCGGGCGATGGTCGCGGAGCCCGGCAGCTACCGCCCGCTCGAGCCCAAGGCGCTCTACCTCGGCCGCAAGGAGTGGGAAGCCGAGCTCGCGGACCGCCCGGTCCATCTCGCCTCGGCCTTTCCTGAGCCCGGCAGCGAGCGGATCATCGACTTCGGTGTCACCCCCGCCCGCGACTTCGCGCCGGAGCGCGCGCAGAACGAGAACATCTACGAAGCGGTCGTCGATCACGTCCGCAAGCTCCGGAAAAGCAAGCACAAGGTCGTGCTCGCCAGCTACACCGGCGGCGCCCGCGAGCGGCTGGCCGGGCTGCTCAAGGATCATGGCCTCACCAGCCTCAAGCTGGCGGATGGCTGGCAGGCCGCGCTTGGTGGCAGCAGCGACGCCACCCTGCTGGTGCTGCCCCTCGATCACGGCTTCACCACGCCCGAAGTCGCCGTCCTCACCGAGCAGGACATGCTCGGCGACCGCCTGGTCCGCCGCCGCAAGCGCAAGAAGAGCGCCGATGCCTTCCTATCCGAGCTGGCGACGCTCACCCCCGGCGACCTCGTGGTGCACATGGAGCACGGGATCGGGCGCTACGAAGGCCTGACCCAGGTCCAGGTCGGCCGCTCGCCCCACGATTGCGTCGCGCTGGAATACGCCGGTGGCAACAAGCTCTACGTGCCGGTCGAGAACATCGACGTCCTTTCCCGCTACGGCTCGGGCGAGGAAGGCGTGGTGCTCGACCGGCTGGGCGGCGAGGCGTGGCAGCGGCGCAAGGCGCGGATGAAGGAGCGCATCCGCGAGATCGCCAACGAGCTCATTGCCACCGCCGCGCTGCGCGCCACCCGCGCCGGCGTTGTCGCCGAACCCGACAGCGCCTACCCCGCCATGGTCGACCGCTTCCCCTACGAAGAGACCGACGACCAGCAGCGCGCGATCAGCGACGTGCTGGAAGACCTGGAAGCGGGCAAGCCGATGGACCGGCTGGTCTGCGGCGACGTCGGCTTCGGCAAGACGGAGGTGGCGCTGCGGGCCGCATTCGTGGCGGCGATGGCCGGCTACCAGGTGGCGGTAGTCTGCCCCACCACGCTGCTCGCCCGGCAGCATTACACTGGTTTCGTCGAGCGGATGAAGGGCTTCCCGATCGAGGTCGGCCGCTTGTCCCGCCTGGTGCCCGCGAACGAGGCCAGACAAGTCCGCGACGGGCTGGAGAGCGGTCACGTCGACATCGTCGTCGGCACCCACGCGATCCTGGCGAAAGGCATCAAGTTCAAGAAGCTCGGGCTGGTCATCGTCGACGAGGAGCAGCGCTTCGGGGTCACCCACAAGGAGCGGCTCAAGGCGCTCAAGCACGACGTCCACATGCTGACGCTCACCGCCACGCCGATCCCGCGGACGCTGCAGATGGCGATGTCGGGCCTGCGCGAGCTGTCGGTGATCCAGACGCCGCCGGTCGACCGGCTGGCAACGCGCACCTACGTCACGCCCTGGGACCCGATCGTGGTCCGCGAGGCGCTGCTCCGCGAGCATTACCGCGGCGGGCAGAGCTACTTCGTCGTGCCGCGCGTCGCCGACCTGCCCGACATGGAGGAATGGCTGCGCGAGGAGGTGCCGGAGGTGAAGTTCATCTCCGCCCACGGCCAGCTCTCACCGACCGAGGTCGAGGAGCGGATGAGCGCCTTTTACGACCGCAAATATGACGTGCTGCTGTCGACCACCATCGTCGAGAGCGGGCTCGACATCCCGAGCGCCAACACGCTGATCGTGCACCGCGCCGACCGCTTCGGCCTCGCCCAGCTCTACCAGCTGCGCGGGCGCGTCGGCCGCTCCAAGACCCGCGCCTACGCCTATCTGACGACCCCGCCCGACCGGCAGATCACCGAGACCGCCGAGAAGCGGCTGCAGGTGCTCGCCAACCTCGATAGCCTCGGCGCGGGCTTCCAGCTCGCCAGCCACGACCTCGACATTCGCGGCGCCGGCAACCTGCTCGGTGACGAGCAGTCCGGGCACATCAAGGAGGTCGGGTTCGAGCTCTACCAGTCGATGCTGGAAGAGGCGATCATGGACGTGAAGAGCGGTGGCACGGAGCGGCGCGAGGAGGAGTTCTCGCCGCAGATCAATGTCGAGGCGCCGGTCATGATCCCCGAGGACTATGTCCCCGACCTCGACCTCCGCATGGGCCTCTACCGCCGCCTCGGCGAGCTGGAAGACGCGCGCGGTGTCGAAGAGTTCGCGGCCGAGCTGATCGACCGCTTCGGCCCGCTGCCCGACGAGACACAGAACCTGCTGCAGGTGGTCGAGACCAAGATCAACTGCCGCCGCGCCCGCATCGCCAAGCTCGACGCCGGCGCGCGCGGCGCGGTGGTGACCTTTGCCGAGGGCGGCTTCCCCGACCTTCCCGGCCTGCTCGGCTATGTCGACCGCCTGAAAGGCACGGCCAAGCTGCGCCCCGACAGCAAGCTCCTCGTCAGCCGCGACTGGGCGGCGCCGAGTGCACGGCTCAATGGCGCGCTGCAGATTTCGCGCGGCTTGGCGCGGGTGGTGGCCGCGGGTGAGAAGAAGGTGCAAGAGCGGGTCAAGGAGCCTGCCTGAGCCTGGTGCAGCACCCCTGCGTCAGCGCTTCGCGCTGACATTCTCCCCCTAGCGGGGGAGGAGCTTTGTGGTAGCTCTGTCTCGCCGGATCGCTCCTCCCCCGACGAGGGGGAGAGCCGCCGAAGGCGGCGGAGGGGTGCGGATGAGGATCAAGGGCACTTCCAAAGCAATCAGCCGGGCACGTCAGCTGCGCCGGCAGCTGACCAAGCCTGAACGTCTACTATGGTCGGCGCTCAAAGGCGACAAGGCCGGCGCCCGCTTCCGCTGCCAGTACCCGGCAGGGCCGTACGTACTGGACTTCTACTGTGCCTGGGCGCGCTTATGCGTAGAGGTGGATGGTAGGACGCACGACTTCACCTATGACTCGGACCTGCGGCGCGATAGCTACTTGCGCGGCCTGGGCGTCCTCACAATGCGCATCCCTGCGGTGGAGGTTTCGCGCAATCTCGATGGCGTGGTCCGCATGATCGCTGCACAGGTCGCTTCACGCACCCCTGCGTCAGCGCTGCTGCGCTGACATTCTCCCCCTTTCGGGTGAGGAGCTGCCCGGCACGTCCGCCTAAGCCGCATCCCCCTGCTTCGCCTTCTCCGCGTACACCCGCACCGGCTCCTTGGTGCCGGCGACGACCTCCTTGTCGACATGAACCTCGTCGACCCCGTCCATGCTCGGCAGGTCGAACATGGTGTCGAGCAGGATGCCCTCCAGAATCGAGCGCAGTCCGCGCGCGCCGGTCTTCCTCTCGATCGCCTTGCGGGCGACCGAATGCAGCGCGTCGTCGGAGAAGCCGAGCTCGACGTCCTCCATGTCGAACAGCTTCTGGTACTGCTTCACCAGCGCGTTCTTGGGCTCGACCAGGATCTTGACCAGCGCTTCCTCGTCCAGGTCCTCCAGCGTCGCGATCACCGGCAAGCGGCCGATGAACTCGGGGATCAGGCCGAACTTGAGCAGATCCTCGGGCTCGCAGCTCTTGAGCACCTCACCCGTGCGCCGCTCCTCCGGAGCCGCGACATGGGCGCCGAAGCCGATCGACTTGCCCTGCAGCCGGTCGCCGATGATCTTGTCGAGGCCCGCGAAGGCGCCGCCGCAGATGAACAGGATGTTGGTCGTGTCGACCTGCAGGAACTCCTGTTGCGGATGCTTGCGCCCGCCCTGCGGGGGAACGGAGGCGGTGGTGCCCTCCATCAGCTTCAGCAGCGCCTGCTGCACGCCTTCGCCCGACACGTCGCGGGTGATGGAGGGATTGTCCGACTTGCGGCTGATCTTGTCGATCTCGTCGATGTAGACGATCCCGCGCTGCGCCTTTTCGACATTGTAGTCGGAGGCCTGCAGCAGCTTGAGGATGATGTTCTCGACGTCCTCGCCGACATAGCCCGCCTCGGTCAGCGTGGTCGCGTCGGCCATCGTGAAGGGTACGTCAAGGATCCGCGCCAGCGTCTGCGCCAGCAGCGTCTTGCCGCAGCCCGTCGGGCCGATCAGCAGGATGTTCGACTTGGCGAGCTCGACCTCCGTGCCGGTCTTGGCGCCGTGGTTCAGCCGCTTGTAGTGGTTGTGCACCGCCACCGACAGGACGCGCTTGGCCCGGCTCTGGCCGATCACATAATCGTCCAGCACCTTGCAGATCTCCGCGGGCGTCGGCACGCCGTCGCGGGTCTTCACCAGCGCCGACTTGCTTTCCTCGCGGATAATGTCGTTGCACAGCTCGACGCATTCATCGCAGATGAACACGGTCGGGCCGGCGATCAGCTTCCTGACCTCATGCTGCGACTTGCCGCAGAAGGAGCAGTAGAGCGTGCTCTTGCTGTCGCCGCCGGAAAGCTTGGTCATGTTCGTCCTTGTCTGTGGCGGCCGTTGCAGCCGCCCGGAGCCGGGGCAATGCTACCCCGCTTTCCTTCATTATCAAACTCTCGAGGTTTCAAACGCGTTTCCACCCTCGAAGAATCTACCTCGGATATGGAGGGGAGCCGGGAGCCCGGCAAGGGCAAGTCCTTCAAGGCGCGGGCTTTTGCCGCGCTCGGGGAACCGCGCGAGTCGTCATTCGGGAGCGCCGCCGCTGCCGGTCGGACCGCCGCTTCCCTCGCCCTCCGCCGCATCGGGGCGCTTCTCGAACACCTCGTCGATAAGGCCGAACGCCTTGGCCTCGTCGGCTTCCAGGAACTTGTCGCGGTCCATCGCCTTTTCGATCTCCTCGATATCCTGACCGGTGTACTTCGCATAGAGCGAGTTCAGCCGCGTGCGCATGCGCAGGATCTCGCGCGCCTGAATCTCGATGTCCGACGCCATGCCCTGCGCGCCGCCTGAGGGCTGGTGCACCATGATGCGGCTGTTGGTCAGCGCGACCCGCATGCCCGGCTCGCCGGCCGCCAGCAGGAAGCTGCCCATCGAAGCCGCCTGGCCGATGCACACGGTGCCGACCCGCGGGCGG
>NZ_CADCWA010000051.1 GCF_902806285.1 uncultured Sphingomonas sp.
CGACATCGCCGCTCGTGTCGCTGTGCGATGCAGACGCCGCCGATCGGTCGCGCAGGACGCCGCGGGTGTCCACCACGAGCCGCGCGTGACGTGCGACCAAGCCGAGGTCGATCGCGCGGTGCGGTGTCGCCACCACCACCGCATCGTACTCCGCAAGCATCCCCGAGCCGAGCGGCTTGCTCTCCGCCGCTGGCGCCAAGCCGCCCATGCGCCGCGTGGCCGGGAAGCGCGGCACGAACGGGTCGTGGTAGTCCACCGCGGCGCCGCGCCCGGCAAGCAGGCGGTAGATCTCGACGGCCGGGCTCTCGCGCGTGTCCGGCACCTCGGGCTTGTAGGCGAGGCCGAGCAGCAGCACCCGCGCCCCGTGGAGCGTGCGCCCGCGCACGTCCAGCGCGTCGCGCAAGCGGGAGACGACGTAGCCCGGCATGGCGTCGTTCACCCGCCCGGCGAGCTCGACGAAATCCGCCGAGAGCTCCAACTCGCGCGCCTTCCAAGCGAGATAGTACGGATCCACCGGGATGCAGTGCCCACCCAAGCCGGGGCCGGGTCGGAACGGCATGAAGCCGAAGGGCTTGGTCGCGGCGGCGTCGATCACCTCGTGCACGTCGAGGTCCATCGCGTGGCACAGCCGCTTCAGTTCATTGACAAGGCCGATGTTCACCGCGCGGAACACGTTCTCGTAAAGCTTCGCCAGTTCCGCCACCGCCAGCGAAGAAACCGGGACGAGACTGCCGGCGACCGGTTCGTAGAGCGCCTCCGCCACCGCCAGGCAGTCCGGCGTGTGCCCGGCAATCAGCTTCGGCACCCGCGAGACGGTGTGGTCCGGGTTCCCAGGATCCTCGCGCTCGGGGCTGTAAATCACGAAGGCGTCCAAACCCGGAGTCAGGCCGGCCGCACGGAACGCGGGGAGTACGAATTCTTCGGTAGTGCCGGGGTAGGTGGTGCTTTCCAACGCCACCGCTTGCCCGGCATGGAGATGCGGCGTGAGCGCGGCGAGCGTGTCAGCGACCGCCGAGAGATCGGGCTCCTTGTGCGGCCCGATGGGGGTCGGCACGCAGACCAGCAGCGCGTCGCAGTCGCGCGCCGGCGCGGGATCGGTGTGCGCCGCGATACGCGCAGCGGCGACACAGGCGTCGGTGATGCCGTGCACCGGGCTGCGGCCGGCGGCGATGGCATCGACCTTCGCGGGATCGATATCGAAGCCGCTGACCGCGAAGCCAGTTTCGGCGAAGCGCAGCGCCAGCGGCAGGCCGGCATAGCCGAGGCCGACCACGCCGATGCGTGCCTGCCGGGCCCGGAGCCGCGCGATCAGCGCCTGTGCGGCGGAACCAGTCATGGCGCGGTGCACCGCTTAACCAGCAGCGATGCCAACACTGCGCCCGCGAGAGCACCGAGCCACCAAGCTGGAAAAATCGGCCAAACCACAGTTGCGGCAAGCGCGAGCGCTGCTGAGGCCATTTGAAAGCCGAGCGCGAGGGAGAGGTTAGGCAGCGACGCGCCGCGACAGGATGTCATAATTCCGTATAGGCCAAGCCGTCCGCCGAGGCCAGTGCATCGCCAAGTTCGAACCAAGAAGTGATGCGTCCTGCTTAGCGACGTTGAACTCGGGCAGGAAGGTCGATCGTGAGGAGCCTGAGCAACTGTTAAGCGGTGGTAAGGCGCGCTATGCGCAAGCTGAAGTATGCGCAGGTGCGGCTCAAGGCCGACGAGGCGGCCGGCGATCCCGGTTGATCCAACGAGTGCATAGCCTGATCCTCCCCCTTTGAAGTTCTCTAATCGAGGGCGTCAAGCGTGTTGGCCCCGTCCTTCGTGACCGCGCCGGGCTCAAAGTTCTCTCCGGGGTCGGCGTGCTGAGCCGCCCCAAGCTGGCGTCCGATGGTGGATCGGCCGAGGTGGTCCACGCGCTCGCTCGTGCGCATTCGAAGGGCCGGCCTGATCCGCGCCATGCGTCCCGGCGGGGACGCGCCGACGGAGCCCGACGCCCCGCCTCAGCCCCTCAGCAGGAGGCGGCGGCGTGCGGGCTCCGGCGGAACTCGGTGCCGGACTTCCACATCGCGTGCAGCACGACCACGAGTTGGACAATGTGGCAAAACGCGCCTCGGCTCGGGCGGGCCTGGCGGGCCCGGGTCGACGCGGAACACCACCCGGACGACGTCGTCATCGACCTCGATCCGCTTGACCAGCGTGCAGATGATGTCGCGCTGCGTGGGCCAATCCACCGCCTCCAGGCGGTCCCGCACCATGCCGGCGAACAGATCGAGCTTGCCGATGACGAGCTGGAGGGAGCGTGCCTGTTCCTCCGCGACCTGCAGCGCGCCGGCCTCGGCTTCGAGCCTCGCCGTGCGCCTCCGGAGTTCAGCGATGCGCGGCTCGAACTCGCCCTTCTCGATCAGCCCTTCGGCGTAGCCGTCGATGAGCCGCCCGGTCGCGCCGCGGGCCGTGGCCAGCCGGCGGCCGACGGCGTCGAGCTCGAGCCGGCGCGGGCCCGCCTGCGCCGCGTCCACGCGCCGCCGGTACTCCTCCAGCACGCGCGCGGGGTCCTCCAGCAAGCGGCGGACCTCGGCCCACACGGCGTCGTCGAGCGGCTCGACCGCCACCAGCCGGGCGTCGCACCGGCGCTCGCCGTGGTACCGGCTGCGGTCGGTGCCGCAGCACCGGTAGTAGCGCCAGCGCCCGCGGTGGTGGTGGCCGGTGAACCCGTAGCCGCACTTCCGGCAGACGAGGAGGCCGCGCAGCAGGTAGCGCACGCCCGCGAGCCGCTCGCGGTTGCGCTTCCTGTGCTCCTCCAGCCGCTCCGCCGCGGCCGCGAACAGCGCCTCGTCGATGATCGCCGGCACGGGCACGACGATGTGCCGCTCGGGCGGCGCCGGGACCTGCCGGAAAGGCTTCCGCGGCAAGCCGTCGTGCCCCCGCGGCGGATGCAGCGGCGCCTGCCAAGGGACGCACCGTCTCCGGCCGTAGATGGCCTGGCCGGCGTAGGCCGGGTTGAGCAGCATCGTATGGACCATGGCCCGGCTCCAGTGCGCGTTGCCCGACGGGCTCGGGACAGCGTCCGCACGCAGCCGCCGGCACACCGCGGCGAGCGTCAGGCGCTCGTGCCCGACCCAAGCGAAGATCCGGCGGACGACGCCGGCCGCGTCCTCGTCGACGTCGTAGCGCGCATCTCCGCCGCCGCCCGCCGCGCGCGTGACGTAGCGGTAGCCGTAAGGCGCGCGCGAGAGGGCGCTGACGCCGCCCGTCCGGGCGCGGTGCCGCTTGCCGCGGCGGCTGCGCTCCAAGACCTTGGCCCGCTCGTACTCCGCGAACATCCCTTGCAGCTGCAGCAGCAGGTTGTCCTCGGGGCTGTCGCCGATCGCGCGGTTGAGGAACACCACACGCGTGCCGGCGCGGGCGAACTCCTCGAGCAGCAGCACTTGGTGGGCGTAGCTGCGGGCGAGGCGGTCCGGGGCGTGGACGTAGACGACGTCGAGCCCCGACAGGCTGGCGACGTCGCGCAGGCGCTCCAGGGCGGGGCGGACCAGGCTGGCGCCGCTGTGGCCGTTGTCGATGAACAGCATGTCGTCGCGCAAGCGGTGGCCGTCCCCCGACGCCCGCGCCTTCAGGTCGCCGAGTTGGCTATCGATGGTGTGGCGCTCGGCCTGCTGGTCGGATGAAACCCGGGCGTAGATCGCCGCCTCCAGCGGTGCTGGAGGCGGCACGACCTTCATGTGCTGGTTCCTCATGGCGTGCTCCTCCCGACGGCCCCCGTGTCGTGGGGACGAGCGAGCGGGCCAGCGACGGCAGCAGGCGCTCGTAGGCGCGCCCGACAGCGTCTCTGCCACCCCGTCCCACCTCGAAGCCGACCTCAAGACCGAGCTGCCGGCGTCCCGTGCGCGGCTTGGCCATCTTGGCCCCCATCCCGGACCGGTATGGCCGGCCCGGATCGGGATTTGGGCTTCGCGCCGGCCCCGGTCGCCGGCATGCCTCGCCTCAGCGCCGCCCGGGTGATCGTGTAGACGAAGCCGAAGGCCGACTTTGCGACATTGTCTAGCAGGTCATCATCCTGCATCGCATGTGGCGCGACGAGGTGGACTTCCGCTGGTCCAAGGCCGCCTGACTGGCGGTTGCGCGGCGGCACGGGAGAGATCCACGGTTCCTCCCCGGCGGGAGGGAGAGGTCCCTGCGGGGACGGCGGGACGGGCGAGACCGAGGAAACTGGAGCGGCGGCACCACCGACCGCGCGGCCTAGATGGCTCCGCCCACCCCCCCTGATCCCAACATGGCGGCGGCCGCTGCGCCGACCCCGGAGAGAAGCGAGAACTCCGCAGGACCCTTCATCCGCCCAGGGGAGCAGCAGCGAATGAGGAGTTGCGTC
>NZ_CADCWA010000052.1 GCF_902806285.1 uncultured Sphingomonas sp.
TGGGCATAGCCGAGAAGGTTGAGCACCAACGGATTGTCAGGTGCGAGGGCGCGAGCGCGGGCCAGCGCCTGCTTCGCTTCGGGCCAGCGGTCCGCCCGCTCAAGCATGGCGCCGCGCAGCATGTACAACTGCCACGGCTTGGGCCCAGGCTGCCCCGCTTCGGTCAGCGCGATGGCCCGCGCGAACGCCTCAGCGGCCGGACCATGGCGCTCCAACTCGTCGAGCACATCCCCAAGGCGGCTCCAGTCGTCCGCCGTCGCATCAGGCAGCGAGACAAAAGCCTGCGCCCGCGCGACCGCCTCATCTAGCCGGCCGTCGCGGATGAGGATTCGCACCTCGGTATCGCGCGCTGCGTCGGCGAACAGGCTGTCGCCGGGCAGCCTGCGCAGAACGGCCAGCGCGTCGTCCTGCCGCTTGCTCTCGCCCAGCAGCAGCCCAAGCAACAGCGGCAGGTTCGGGTGCTGCGGGTCGGCCACTCGCGCGACCTGGACCATCGCAATCGGCAAAGAGCGCGCGTCCGCTCGGCTGAGGTCGAGCGCAATGATGCTCAGCAACTCGGCGAATGCCGTTGCAGGGTCCTCGATCCCCCCGCCAGGACGCTTGTTGCGCTCGATCAAGCCGCGGGCACGAGCCAGGACGGGGTCGCTTCCGGACAACAGCTTGGCAGCGGCGGCCTTGTCCCCGGCCCGGAACAGCCCGTCCGCAAAGGCCAAGCGCAGCCGGCTCTCGCGGCCCCCGGCTTGAGCCAGCGCTCGCTCGATCAGCGGACTGGCGTCGGCGGAACGCTTGAGCCGCAACAGGATCAGGGCGCGGTGTTCGGTGACGTAGGGCGCGACGATGCTGCCGGCGGGAACTCGCGAAATCAGCTCCAGCGCCGCAGGGTTGCGCCGTTCCGCCGCCGCCCAGGCCTCAATCGCGGGGGCCAGGAACGACAATGTCCCGCTGTCCGAATCCGAGCGCAGCAGGCTCAGCGCATCGGCGGTCTTGCCCCGCGCCAGCCGATCCGCGGTCAGCAGCATCCGCGCATCGAGCCCCAGCGCGACCGCCGGACGCCCCCTGGCCAAGCGCAATGCGAGCGCAGTGTCACCGGCGGAGATCGCTTGGCTGATCGCTCGGTCGGCGACCATGCCGTTGGTTGGATCGCTTTGCGCGAGCATGGCATAGAGCATCGCTGCCCGGCGCGGATCGCCCGACAGCTCGGCCGCGCGAGCTCCGACAAAGGTGGTCGCGCTGCTCGGCTGATAGGACAGCCGGGTGCTTGCCGCCGCTGGCGTCGTCCAGACCGCAACGGCCGCCAGCGCCGCCGCCAGGCTACATGTTCGGGTAGTTCGGGCCACCGCCACCCTCCGGAGTCACCCAGTTGATGTTCTGGCAAGGATCCTTGATGTCGCACGTCTTGCAGTGGACGCAGTTCTGCGCGTTGATCTGCAAGCGCGGGGCGCCGTTCTCCTCGACATATTCGTACACGCCAGCAGGGCAATAGCGCTGCTCCGGTCCGTCATATTCCGGCAGGTTGACCCCGGTCGGGATCGTCGGGTCCTTGAGCGTCAGGTGGACCGGCTGGTCTTCCTCGTGATTGGTGTTCGAGATGAACACGGAGGAGAGTTTGTCGAAGCTGATGACGCCATCCGGCCTGGGATAGTCGATCCGGGGAGCGATATCCTTGCGCCACAAGGTCGTGTGGTCGGAATGGTGCTTCATGGTGAGGGGCAGGCCGATGCCCAGCTGCCGCATCCACATGTCCGTGCCAGCGACCAGCGTGCCGATCGTGGAGCCAAGCTTGGCCACCGCCGGCTCGACATTGCGGACCTTCTTGAGTTCGTCGCCGATCCAGCCGTCGCGAACGGCAGGCTCGTAACCGGCCAGCACATCGCCACGCCGGTCGGCGGCCACCGCTTCGAACGCCGCCTCCGCCGCCAGCATGCCGCTCTTCATGGCGGTGTGCGTCCCCTTAATCCGGGGCACGTTCACGAAGCCGGCCGAGCAGCCGATCAGCGCGCCGCCGGGGAACGCCAGCTGCGGGATGGACTGGTAGCCGCCCTCGTTGATCGCCCGCGCGCCGTAGGACACGCGCCGGCCGCCCTCCAGCAATGGGCGGATCGCGGGGTGCTGCTTCCATCGCTGCATCTCGTCGAAGGGCGACAGGTGCGGGTTCTTGTAGGAGAGCGCCACCACGAAGCCGATCGATACCTGGTTGTTGGCCTGGTGGTAGATCCACCCGCCGCCCCAGGCATCGTCGAGCGGCCACCCCTGGGTATGGACCACCGTGCCCGGCACATGCTTGGCCGGATCGATGTCCCACAGCTCCTTGATCCCGATGCCGTAGACCTGCGGCTGGCAGTTCTTCTCGAGGTCGAAGGTGCGCTTGAGCTGCTTGGTCAGGCTGCCCCGCGCACCTTCCGCGAAGAAGCTGTAGCGGGCATGGATCTCCATGCCGGGCTGGTAATCGGGGCGGTGCGTGCCGTCGCGGGCGATGCCCATGTCGCCGGTCGCGACACCTTTGACGGAGCCGTCCTCGTTGTAGAGCACCTCGGCCGCAGGAAAGCCCGGAAAGATCTCGACGCCGAGTTCCTCGGCCTTGCCGGCCAGCCAGCGGCACAGGTTGGCCAGGCTGCCCGTGAACATGCCCTTGTTGTCGAGAAAGCTCGGCATCATCAGATGCGGCAGGTTGAAGCTCTTCTTAGGCGTCAGCACCCAATGCTGGTTCGACGTCACCGGCACGCGATTGAGGAGGCAGCTGTCGTCCTCCCGCCAGCCGGGCAGCAGTTCGTTCAAGGCCTTGGGGTCGATCACCGCACCCGACAGGATGTGGGCGCCGACCTCCGAACCCTTCTCCAGGATGCAGACCGACAGCTCGCGTCCGGCCTCGTTCGCCAGCTGCTTGAGCCGGATCGCCGCCGACAGCCCCGCCGGGCCCGCCCCGACGATCACAACGTCATATTCCATGGACTCGCGTTGGCTCACGGACACTTCTTTCAACTTCTCCAGGGCGTTGAGGCCCTGCCCCTCACAAGGCAGTGGCGTCAATGGCCGGTGGCGCTATGCTAAGCCCTATGGGTGGGGAGTCCGGGCGCTTCAAGTCTGCGGAGGCGGCCAGCCTGATCGGCTGGTGGCTGGACGCGGGCGTCGATGTCGCGATCGCCGAGCATCCGCGGGATTGGTTGAAATCGTCCAAGCCTTTCGCTCTGGGAGAGGGAGGAGGCGAAGCCGAGAGGATGGTCGGGCCCTCGCCGGCGCGGGCGGCCAAGCCCGATAGCCTCCAAGCGTTCCACAGCTGGCTAAAGCAAGCCAGCGACTTGCCCCTCTTCCAGTCCGGAGCCGCCCGCGCCCTGCCCCACGGCCCGGCCGAGGCCGAAGTCATGCTGATCAGCGACCTGCCGAGCCGCGACTGTGCCGCGGAGGGCAAGCCGATCGGTGGGGAAGCCTGGCAGTTGACGACCCGCATGCTGACGGCGATCGGCCTCACCCCGGAACAGGCCTATGTCGCGTCGCTCGCCTGCTTCCCCGCACCGGGGCAACGCATCGACGCGCCCGGCCTGGAGCGCTGCGCGGAGACCATGCGGCAGCATATCGCCTTGGTCCGGCCGAAGCGCATCCTCCTCCTGGGCGACGGGCCTTCGCGCGCGCTGCTCGGTCAAGCCGCGGTTCAGGCGCGCGGGCGGACCCACCGCGTCGACGGCGTTCCGGCGGTGGCGACGCTCCACCCGCGCCAGCTGCTGGGACGTCCGTCCGACAAGGCGCATGCCTGGCGCGATCTTCTGCTGATGATGAGTGACGAGGTTTCATGAGCGTTTTTCTTGGCTTGGCGGCGACTCTTCTGGCGGCAACTCAGGCAGCAGATCCACTCGCGCCGGCACCCGACCGTCCGCCGCCAAGCAGTCCGATACCTGCCCCGGTGCTTGCACCATCGCCACGACCGGCACCTCCGCCACCCCCGCCAGCGCCCGTGGTTGCGATCCCGAAGGACTGGCGCGGCGTGTTCGACGCGATCCGCAACCGGCAATGGCTCGCCGCCCAGGCCGGGATCGCGGTTCTCCCGCGCGGGCCGCTGACCGCCGCGGCCAGGGCCGAACTCTATACCGCCAAGGACTCGCCCAAGGTCGGGATGGAACCCCTGTTCGGCCTGCTGGCGGAAGCTCCCGAGCTCCCGGCGGCGGACCAGATCGTGCGCATGGCCGAGGCGCGCGGGGCCGTCGACCTGCCGCGGATCGCACCTCGCCGCCACTCCGTGCAGATCGGCGCTTCGCCGCGCCGCGTCCGGGCCCGTCCGGTG
>NZ_CADCWA010000053.1 GCF_902806285.1 uncultured Sphingomonas sp.
AAACGGGAGAGATGGGGCGACCGACGGGACTTGAACCCGCGACCCTCGGTACCACAAACCGATGCTCTAACCAGCTGAGCTACGATCGCCATGAACCCTTGGCAGGGCGCGCGCGTCCCTTAAGGTTGATGGGAGAATAGCGCAAGCGAGGGCATGATGGCGCACGCGACCCTGACCAAGTTCGGCTACCCGGAGACGGCGATCGCCGAGACCGACCATTGGGCGCTGCTGGTCCGCCCGGCCCAGGTCACGCTCGGCAGCCTAGTGCTCTGCGCCAAGTCCGAAGCGCTGGCCTACGGCGACCTGCCGCCGGAAGCCTTCGCCGAGCAGCGAGAGATGATCGCGCTGGCGGAGCGCCTCCTCAAAGAGCTCGTCGCTTACGAGCGGATCAACTATCTCATGCTGATGATGGTGGACCCCCATGTCCACTTCCACGTGGTGCCGCGTTACGAGGGCACCCGCGCATATGGCGGCAGCGACTTTCCGGACTCCGGCTGGCCTGGAGTCCCGAACCTCAAGGACGCGCAGCCGCCGCCCGCGTCGCTCGTGACGGACCTGCGGGACCGCGCTGCCAAGGTCTGAGGATGGGCATGGTGGGCGCGGTAGGGATTGAACCTACGACCCCACCCGTGTGAAGGGTGTGCTCTACCACTGAGCTACGCGCCCATGCTCCGCGGATGCTGCGGATAAAGAGGCGGCTTGTTCCTGTCTACCCTCCTCGTCATCCCGGCGCAGGCCGGGATCCCAAGCCATTGAGGGTCGCGCCAAGGGGCAGGAATCCCGGCCTTCGGGCCCCATCAAAGTACTACTTTGATGGGAGCCCTTCGCCGGGATGACCGCGCCGATGCTACTGAACGGCGTCCTTCAGCACCTTGCCCGGCCGGAACTTCGGATTGGCGCTGGACGCAATCTGCAGCGGCTCGCCGGTACGCGGGTTGCGGCCGACCGAGGCCTTGCGGCGAGTGACGGAGAAGTTGCCGAAACCCACCAGCCGCACCTCGTCGCCGCGCTTCAACGTCGAGGTGATCACCTCCAGCATGGTCTCCACCGCGCGCGCCGCGTCCGTGCGGTTCAGCCCCGCGCGGTCCGCCACCTGGGTGATGAGTTCCTGCTTGTTCATCGGCTCGATTGCTCCACTGGTTCGCCCACCAATGGGCCTGCCCGCCTTAACACTTCGGCTGACCCGGGGGTCCAGCCTAATGCCGCAGACCGGCTCCGGGATCGGCTGTGCCGTGAGCGTGCGGCGGCGGCTCGGCGGCATGCTCGTCGGCGTCCGTCCACTCGATGGACTGGAGCTTGTCGGACAAGGCCACCTCCAGCACCTGGTCGACGTGCGCAACGGGGATGATCCGGAGCTGCTCCTTGAGGTTCGCCGGCAGCTCGGCGAGGTCCTTTTCATTCTCCTCCGGGATCAGCACGGTGGTGATCCCGCCGCGCAAAGCCGCGAGCAGCTTTTCCTTGAGGCCGCCGATCGGCAGCACCCGGCCGCGCAGGGTCACCTCCCCGGTCATCGCCACGTCGCGCCGGACCGCAACGCCGGTCAAGGTGGAGATCATCGCGGTGACCATGCCGATACCGGCGGACGGACCGTCCTTCGGCACCGCGCCTTCGGGCAAGTGAACGTGGATGTCCTTGCGCGCGAAGATCGACGGCTTGACGCCATAGGCCGGGGCGCGCGCCTTGACGAAGCTCATTGCCGCCTGGATCGACTCCTGCATGACGTCGCCGAGCTTGCCGGTGGTCTTGATCTGCCCCTTGCCGGGAACGGTCACCGCTTCGATGGTCAGCAGCTCGCCCCCGACCTCAGTCCAGGCCAGCCCGGTCACCGCGCCGATCTGGTCCTCCTCCTCGCTGACACCGAAGCGATAGCGGCGCACGCCCAGGAAGTCCTGTAGGTTGGCTTCTGTAACCGTGACGCTCTCGATCTTGCCCTCGAGGATCTGCCGCAGCGCCTTGCGCGCCACCTTGGCCAGCTCACGCTCCAGCGTGCGGACGCCCGCCTCCCGGGTGTAGTAGCGCAGCACCGCCCGGAGGCCATCGTCCGCGAAGACCAGCTCTTCGGCCTTGAGGCCATGCGCTTCCATCTGCTTGGGGATGAGGTGGCGGCGGGCGATCTCGACCTTCTCGTCCTCCGTATAGCCTTCGAGCCGGATGATCTCCATCCGATCGAGCAGCGGCTGCGGCATGTCGAGCGAGTTGGCGGTGGTGACGAACATCACGTCGCTGAGGTCGTAATCGAGCTCCAGATAATGGTCCTGGAACTTGGCATTCTGCTCGGGGTCGAGCACCTCCAGTAGGGCCGACGCCGGATCGCCGCGGAAGTCCTGGCCGAGCTTGTCGATCTCGTCGAGCAGGAACAGCGGGTTGCTGGTGCCCGCCTTCTTGAGGTTGGAAATGATCTTGCCCGGCAGCGAGCCGATGTAGGTCCGGCGGTGGCCGCGGATCTCCGCCTCGTCGCGCACCCCGCCCAGCGACTGCCGCGCGAACTCGCGGCCGGTCGCCTTGGCAATGGAGCGGCCGAGCGAAGTCTTGCCGACGCCCGGCGGCCCGACCAGGCACAGGATCGGACCCTTCAGTCGGTTGGTCCGAGCCTGCACCGCGAGGTACTCGACGATCCGGTCCTTGACCTTCTCCAGGCCATAATGGTCATCGTCGAGCACACGCTGCGCTTCGGCGATGTCGCGCTTCAGCTTCGACTTCTTGCCCCACGGCAGGCCGAGCAGCACGTCGAGGTAGTTGCGGGCAACCGTCGCCTCCGCGCTCATCGGCGCCATGCCCTTGAGCTTCTTGAGCTCCGCGGTCGCGCGAACGCGGGCCTCCTTGCTGAGCCGGGTCTTGCGGATCTTGGCAGCCAGCTCGGCCAGCTCGTCCCCGCCCTCGCCGTCGTCGTTGCCCAGCTCGCGCTGGATCGCCTTCAGCTGCTCGTTGAGGTAATATTCGCGCTGGGTCTTCTCCATCTGGCGCTTGACCCGGCTGCGGATCTTCTTCTCGACCTGCAGCACGCCCAGCTCGCCTTCCATGAAGGCGAACACCATCTCCAGCCGGCGCTGCGGGTTGAGCTCGCCCAGGATCGCCTGCTTGTCCGACACTTTGACCGACAGGTTCGAAGCGACCGCGTCGGCCAGAGCCGACGGGTCCTCGATCTCCGACAGCTGGATGCTGGTCTCCGCCGGCAGCCGCTTGTTGAGCTTGGCGTAGTTCTCGAACTGGTCGACCACCGAGCGCATCAGCGCCTGGACCTCCGGCCCGTCCGCCGGCTCCTCCTCGACCTCGTCGAACTCGGCCAGAAGCTGTCCTTCCGCCTCCTCCAGCCCCAGCAGCCGGGCCCGCCGGGCGCCTTCCACCAGCACGCGCACCGTGCCGTCCGGCAGCTTCAGCATCTGCATGGCGGTCGCCACCACGCCCAGGTCGTAGAGGGCGTCCCGGTCGGGATCGTCCTCCGCCGGATCGAGCTGGGCAACCAGGAAAATCTGCTTGTCGGCGGCCAGCGCCGCTTCCAGCGCGGCAACCGACTTCTCGCGGCCCACGAACAGGGGAACGATCCGGTGCGGAAAAACCACGATGTCGCGCAGCGGCAGGATGGGCAGTTTGGAAGTCAAGAAAGGCTCCTCAGGCGGCGCTGGACGCTTGCCGCGGTAGGCAGCGCATATGGTGCGGTCGCCCGCGCTAATCAATCAATTGGTCGCGCCGGAGGAACGCGTTCGCATGAGCCGCCTTTAAGCTGAAACGGCTATTGGAGGCATGCACCATGGATGATCGTGAGAAGATCAGCACCGGCCCGAACGAGGCGCCGGTGAACGAGACGATCGCGGGAACCGGCCCGGGCATCCCGGACGAGGCGCTGGCCCCCGGCCAGGCGCTGCCCGAGCCGCCGAGCGACGAGGAAGTGGCGCGGATCGCCCGCAAGCTCGGCGCCCCCATCGACGTCACGGCCGCCGACGAGGGCTCCGAAACGCCCTAGCCGCGCTCGCCGGCCGGGCGCTGAGAGGCGGGCTGGTTGGTGTTGGTCGCCAGCCACCGCGAGGTCGCGTTGCAGCTGCTGGTCAGCGTGACCGGCTGGCCGGCCTGGAACGCCTGGGCGTAGGGGAAGCACTCGGCCGGGCCACCCGCGGCCAGGCAGAGCTGGTTGCCGCTCGCCGTCCAGCTGGCGGGCACCGCACGGCCCGAAGGCGTGGTGATGATCGCCGATCCGTCGGGATTGAAGGTGATGTTGTTGACCACGCCGTTGGTGTCGACCTGCACCGTCTGCCCGACGATCTCCGAGCCGGGGGTCCAGTTCTGGGCCCCGGCCGCGGCGCCCCACGCCAGAAGAGCGACGCCTACTGCTACACGCGCTGAAATCACCTTCGGCACTCCCGACGATGGAGCAGCTGCCCCGTTCTTGCCCGAACCCTATTCTTGCCGCCAAACGTTCCTCGGAACAAGCGGTTGCAGCGTGGAACCCCCGGCCGTGCTGCCGGAAAGCCTAAATGCTTGCCGGGCGCGGGCACTCCATTAAGAAGCAGCGCTTATGTTGCAGCTTAACCCGGTCCGGAGCCGAGGCCGGCGCGCGTGGCTGATCCGCCGCCGCACCCAGCTGGTTGGGGCGATGCTGCTCGGCGCCGGCGTTCCCGTCCTCGCCCGCGCCTTTTTCGTGCCGAGCACCCTGCCGGAGCCCGCGACATGGAACGCGTTCCTGGCCAATCTGGTGGCGGTCGCCATCGCCTTCTGGATGCGGCTGTCGATCGAGCCCTATCCGGGCATTCGCTCGAGCTATGTCATCTTTCCCACCGCCGCCGCTGCTCACGGGGTGGTGCTGGCCTTCTTCTTCTTCGCCCGCCTCCCCTACGACCGCCTCGGCTTTCTGCTCGGCTTCTTCGTCCATGTGCTGTGGTTCTACGTCCTCTACTTCCTGGTGCAGCGGCGCAGCCGGCTGCGGATCGGTGTCGTCCCGTTCGGCGACGTCCAGCGTCTGAGCGAGATCGAGACGGTCAGCTGGATCGGGCTGCCGGGGCCGCGCCTCGACTATCTGAGCCGCTGCGACGCGCTGGTGGCGGACTTCGCGGCCGACCTGCCGGCCGAATGGGAACGGTTCCTGGCCGACGCCGCGCTCGCCGGGACCATCGTCTACCAGGTCAAGCCGCTGCGCGAGTCGCTGACCGGGCGAGTGGAGATCGACCATCTGTCGGAAAACAGCTTCGGCTCGCTGGTCCCGGCGCGCGGCTATTTTCACCTCAAGACCCTGATCGACTGGATTGTGGCCCTTGCCCTGCTGCCCCTCGCCGCGCCGGTGATGATCGTGGCCGCGCTCGCCATCCTCATCGACGATGGCCGGCCGATCTTCTTCCGGCAGGTCCGGATCGGGCACCGCGGCCACCAATTCACCGTGCTCAAATTCCGGAC
This sequence comes from uncultured Sphingomonas sp., assembly GCF_902806285.1. Taxonomy (GTDB): domain Bacteria; phylum Pseudomonadota; class Alphaproteobacteria; order Sphingomonadales; family Sphingomonadaceae; genus Sphingomicrobium. The sequence goes on from NZ_CADCWA010000053.1 coordinate 5,383, forward strand.
CATGCGGGTAGGCACCCGTCATCCGACCGATGCGCGCGCCGCGGCGATGACCGGCGACCTGGACCCCCGGGTCACCCGGGTCGGCGCCCTGCTCCGGCGCACCCGGATCGACGAGCTGCCGCAGATTTTCAACATCCTCCGCGCCGAGATGAGCTGGATCGGCCCGCGCCCCGAAGCCGAGGTGCTGTCGCTGTGGTACGTCGGTGAGCTGCCCTTCTACCGATACCGCCATGTGGTGAAGCCGGGCATCTCCGGCTGGGCGCAGACCAACCAGGGCCATGTCGCGGAGGTCGGCGAGGTGCACCGCAAGCTCCAGTACGACTTCTACTACGTCAAATATTTCAGTCCCTGGCTGGACATGCTGATCCTGTTCAAGACGGCCCGCACCATGGTGAACGGGTTCGGGGCGCGATGACCCACGACATCCAGATCGTCGGCGGCGGGCTTGCCGGCTCGGAAGCGGCGTGGCAGCTGGCCGAAGCCGGCTGGCGGGTGCGCCTGTCGGAGATGCGCGGCGGCGGCGATACGACGCCCGCGCATGAGACCGACCGGCTGGCCGAGATGGTCTGCTCCAACAGCTTCCGCTCGGACGACCCGGAGAACAACGCGGTCGGCCTTTTGCATCAGGAGCTGCGGCGGCTCGGTTCGCTAGTCATGCGGGCCGCGGACGCGCACCGGGTTCCGGCCGGATCGGCGCTGGCGGTGGACCGCGACGGTTTCGCCGCGGAGGTCACCCGGGCTATCGAAGCGCACCCGCGCATCATGGTGGTGCGGGAACGGGTGGATGCCCTGCCCGAGCACCCGGCGATCATCGCCACCGGCCCGCTGACCGGCTCCCGCCTTGCGGAGGCGATCGCCGCGGAGACGGGCAGCGACGCCCTCGCCTTCTTTGACGCGATCGCCCCCATCGTCCACCGCGACAGCATCGACATGAGCGTCTGCTGGATGGCGGCCAGATGGGACAAGGGCGGCAAGGACTACATCAACTGCCCACTCGATCGCTCACAGTACGAGGCCTTCGTCGCCGCCCTGAACGGCGGCGAGAAGACCGAGTTCAAGGATTGGGAGCGCGACACGCCCTACTTCGAAGGCTGCATGCCGATCGAGGTCATGGCCGAGCGCGGCGTCGACACGCTCCGCTACGGGCCGATGAAGGGCGTCGGCCTTGACGACCCGCGCACCGGCCGCTGGCCCTACGCCTGCGTTCAGCTGCGCCAGGACAATGCGCTCGGCACCCTGTGGAACATGGTCGGCTTCCAGACCAAGCTCAAGCACGCCGAGCAGGTCCGCATCTTCCGCACCATCCCCGGCCTGGAGAAGGCCGAGTTCGCTCGGCTGGGCGGCATCCACCGCAACAGCTTCATCCGCTCGCCCGAACTGCTCGACAGCCAGCTTCGCCTCAAGACCAAGCCCAACATCCGTTTCGCCGGGCAGATCACCGGCTGCGAGGGCTATGTGGAAAGCACGGCGGTTGGGCTGCTGGCCGGACTGTTCACGGCGGCCGAGCTGGACGGCCGCACGGTGCGAGCTCCGCCAGTTGAAACCGCTCTGGGCGCGCTGCTGGGCCACATCACCGGCGGCGCGGAGGCCGCGACCTTTCAGCCGATGAACGTCAATTTCGGCCTGATGCCGCCGATCCCCGGCCGCACCCGCAAGGCCGACCGCAAGAAGATGTACACCGACCGGGCCCGCGCCGCCTTCGCCGACTGGCTGGAGCGAGCGGTCCCCGAACCCGCCTGATCAGCGCGCCACGGGGAGCGACTGGGTCAGCGCCCTGATGATGTTGCGCGTGGCGTCCGGCACCGCACGCGCCAATGCTCGCTGCACCCGGTCCTCGCCGACGAACTCGTCGTCCTTCAGCCGCAGGTAGGCCATCGACCAATCGGGGAACGCCCGCTCGCTGATCAGCCGTTCATCGCGGATGAAGAAGTTCGAATGCCGCTTGTCGGCCCGCAGGCGCTCGGCCATGTCGTCGACCGCCTTCTCGCTACCCTCCAGAACCTGCATAAAGGCGCCACCGTTGAAGATCAGCACCCCGCCGATGCCCTCGAGCGGGTTGTTGGTATGGGACGACCGGAGGATCGCTTCGATGTCGCCGTCGCTGATGCGCGGGCGGGCCCAGCTGGTGTAGGTGAGCGACTTCAGCTCCATGCGCGGCTCATAACGAGAAGCCGGCGCCCCGGGCAAGAGCCGAACGGCTCACCGGCAGCAGGTCGCTGGGCGGGCGATCAGCCACAGGCGCAGCTTGCCCTGGGTTTGGCCGGCTTGGGTGCGGTGGTCGCGAACTCGGGCGCATCGAGCCAGCCGGAGCGATCCTTGTCGGCATTCGCGAACTTGTCGACCGTGCGCACCGCCCATTCGTCGAAGCTCAGCGTGCCGTTGCCGTTCTTGTCGAGCTTGGCGAACGCCTTCTGGCGCGGCTGGAACAGCTCCTCGCGGGTCACCCGCCCGTCGTCGTCCTTGTCGGCGCGGCCGAAGCGCTTTTCCTCGCGCGACTTGGGGCTGGCCTCCGGCGCCCGCCGCCGATTGGGACGTGGAGCTTGAAGCACGGCCCCGGCCGGCTGCTCCGCCACCGCGACCGCGGGCGCCTCGGGCAGCGGCGCTTCCTGCGCCTTGCCCTGCCACAGCAGAAACGCACCGGTCATCATCAGGAAACACGCCGCAACCCCGGCGAAGAAACGCCACATGGGAGCTCTCCAGAAGATCATGGATTCGGCGAAGCGCGTGATGGCTCCAAAGCCTTAACAAAGGATGCTGCCCTACAGCTTTCCGGTCAGCCGGTGCCGCAGGATGGCCCAAGCGCGCTGCGGCGTCGCTTCGGGCTCCGGCGGCCAGGGGCGGCGCCGGTCCCGGGCGGCAAGCGCACTCAGCATGGTGAGCGGGCGCAGTGGCCTGGCGATATGGGCGGGCCGCATCGGCGAACGAAGATACCGCGGCTCCCCCGTTCGCCGCGCCATGTCGGCCAGCGCCCAGCCTGCTCCGGCAATCGCCAGCCCCGGGTCCGTCCGCCCGAGCAGATCGCCGGCCAAGGCGAACATGACGCGGCCGTGTTCCTCGATCCTCGCCGGATCGTCGGTGCCGTCGATCAAGCTCAGCCAGCCATCCTCGAGCTCGGCCAGCCGCCGCCCGCCGAGGCCGCGCGGCAGCAGCTCGGACGCAGCCGCGCGCAGCCGTGGTTCGGGCGGCGGAGGCGCGGCGTCGAGCTTCTCCAGCGCTTCCCGCCACCACGCCAGCTTGATCGCGCCGAGCGCCGGCTGGCTGGCCGTAAGCGCCGCCTCCGCCATCGCATCGTCGATCCCGAACAGCGCATCGAACGCGGACCGCAGCTCCACCGGCCAGTGCAGCCGGACGAGGTCGCGGTCGCGCCCCGGCGCGTCAGCGATAGCAGACTGCCTTGGCGGCCTTCACTACGTCTTCGGCCTTGATCAGCGCCAGCTTCTCGAGGTTGGCCGCATAAGGCAGCGGCACGTCCGCGTCCGTCACCCGCATGACCGGCGCGTCGAGGTCGTCGAAGCCTTCCTCCATGCAGATCGCCATGATCTCCGAAGAAATGGAGCAGGTCGGCCAGCCTTCCTCCACCACCACCATCCGGTTGGTCTTGGCGAGGCTGGTCAGCACGGCCTGCCGATCGAGCGGGCGCAGCGTGCGCAGGTCGATCACCTCCGCCGCGATCCCCTCGCCCGCCAGTGTCTCCGCAGCTTCCAGCGCCAAGCCGACGCCGATGGAGTAGCTGACGATGCTGACGTCCTTGCCTTCCCGCATCACCCGCGCCTTGCCGATCGGCAGCATCCAGTCGTCCACCTGCGGGACGTCGAACTGCTGCCCGTAGAGCAGCTCGTTCTCCAGGAATACGACCGCGTCCTCCGACCGGATCGCCGCCTTGAGCAGCCCCTTCGCGTCCGCCGCGTCATAGGGCGCGATGACCACCAGCCCGGGCACGCTGGCGTACCACGGTCCGAAGTTCTGGCTGTGTTGCGCCGCCACCCGGCTCGCCGCGCCGTTCGGGCCGCGGAACACGATCGGGCAGCGCATCTGCCCGCCCGACATATAGTTGGTCTTGGCGGCCGAGTTGATGATGTGGTCGATCGCCTGCATTGCGAAGTTGAAGGTCATGAACTCGACGATTGGCCTCAAACCACCCATCGCCGCGCCCGAGCCCAGGCCGGCGAAGCCGTACTCGGTGATCGGCGTGTCGACCACGCGCCGCGGGCCGAACTCGTCGAGCAGCCCCTGCGTCACCTTGTAGGCGCCCTGGTATTGGGCGACCTCCTCGCCGATCACGAACACGCGTTCATCGCGGCGCATCTCCTCCGCCATGGCGTCGCGCAGCGCTTCGCGGACGGCGAGCTTCTGCGTGGCGGTGTCCGGAGACACTTCCGGGTCGGTGCGGGTCTGCGCGGCGGCCGAGACCAGCTGCTGCGTGCCCGTTTCAGGCTGCTGCTGCTGCTTCGGCAGCTCGACCGGCGAGGCCTGAGTCTGCTGGTCGGAGGGGGTCGGTACCTGCCCCTCTCCCCTCGTGGGAGAGGGCGACTCAGCCGAAGGCTGAGCGGGGGGAGGGGGCGTGGAGGCTGCAGTCGCCCCCTCTCCCTGGCTGGCTGTGCCAGCCTGTCCCTCTCCCGCTAAGGGAGAGGGACTGGATACCTCCCCTTCCCCGTTCAGCATCGCGATGGCAGTCCCGACCTTCACCCCATCCGTGCCCTCCGGCACCAGGATCTTACCGATCACGCCCTCGTCGACCGCCTCGAACTCCATGGTCGCCTTGTCGGTCTCGATCTCGGCCAGAATGTCGCCCGACTTCACGCTGTCACCTTCCTTGACCAGCCACTTGGCGAGCGTGCCCTCTTCCATGGTCGGCGACAGCGCCGGCATCTTGAGCTCGACCCCCATCAGTAGCGCTCCACCAGCACTTCGGTGTGGAGCTCGGCCGCATCGGGCTCCGGCGCGTCTTCGGCGAACTTCGCAGCGTTCACCACGATCTCCTTGATCTCCTTGTCTATTCCCTTGAGCTGCTCCTCAGCCACGCCCATTCCGAGCAGCTCCTTCTCCGCCCGGCTGATCGGATCGCGGTTCTCGCGATAGTCCTGCACTTCCTCGCGCGTGCGGTACTTGGCCGGATCGCTCATCGAATGGCCGCGGTAGCGGTAGGTCTTGAGCTCCAGGATGATCGGCCCCTTGCCCGAGCGCGTCCACTCCAGCGCCGTCTCGGCCGCCCCGCGAACCGCCAGCACGTCCATGCCGTCCACCTGGATGCCCGGAATCTGGAAGCTCTCGCCCCGCTTGTAGAAGTCGGGCTCGGACGCCGAACGCTCGACGCTGGTGCCCATGGCGTAATGGTTGTTCTCGATCGCGTAGATGACCGGCAGCTTCCACAGCTCCGCCATGTTGAAGCTCTCGTAGACCTGCCCCTGGTTGGCCGCGCCGTCGCCGAAGTAGCTGAGGCACACGCCGCCGTCGCCGCTATACTGGTGCTTGAACGCCAGGCCCGTGCCTAGGCTGACCTGCGCACCGACGATCCCATGGCCACCATAGAAGCCGTGCTCGACCGAGAACATGTGCATGGACCCGCCCTTGCCCTTGCTGATCCCGGCGGCCCGCCCCGTCAGCTCGGCCATGATCAGCTTAGGGTCGATGCCGTAGGCCAGCATGTGGCCGTGGTCGCGGTAGCCGGTGATCACGCTGTCCTTGCCGACCGTCATCGCCGACTGCAGGCCCACCGCCACCGCCTCCTGCCCGATGTACAGGTGGCAGAAACCGCCGATCAGCCCCAGGCCGTACAGCTGCCCCGCGCGCTCCTCGAAGCGGCGGATCAGGAGCATCTGCTTGTACAGGTCGAGCAGCTGTTCCTTGCTCGCGCCGTAACGCTGAGGCTGCTGCGGACGCTCGCGATTGGGGGTGAGCGGCACCGCCTCCGGTGCGGTCTGGGCTTTGGCGGAACGCGCCACGGGAAACCTTTCGGGCTAGGAAGTTGCAAGCCCTATATGAGCGCGGGCCGAGTCAGGGCAATGCTTCTAAGCCCTTCGATACGCACCTGAGCTTTGCTCAGCTGCTACTCAGGTTGAGCGGATCAGGAAAGGCGCTCATGCTGAGTAGCGGCGCAGCCGCGTATCGAAGCACGCACACCCTCAATCCTCCAGCGGAACGACCACCTCGTCCGGCCGAACCAGGCCAAGGTCGCGCCGCACCAGCTCGTCCGCCAGGTCAGGGTCCGCCTTCTTGGGATCGAGCAGGGCCGAGCGGTGCTTCAGCTGATCGCGCTGCGTCTCCAGCCGCGCCAGCTCGACCTTCCGCTGCTCCAGGTCGCGATGGTAGCCGCCGAGCGCCAGCAGCCCGTTCGGCCCGGCCACCGCATGCCCGCCGAAGGTCCCGATGATCACCAGCGCCAGCGCCGGCAACGCCGCGCGCCGGATCAAGCCCATGCTCTTCTGTGTCGCCCGCCCCATATCGATACAGAATCAGAAGGCGGTCGGCTTGGCAAGGGGTTAGCCCGCCCGGCGCGAAATAAACCCGCGGTCAGGAGCCGGTGCGGGCGGTCTGTTTGCCGATCACCTTGTCGTAGGCGTGCAGCACCTTGTCGCAGGCCGAGCGGACGACGGCCTCCGTGCCCACCCCTTCGGCCGACGCCGCGACCGGTTGGAGGTTGAGCGGCCGCACCTCGACCGAGCAGCGCATCTCCGGCTGGTTGGTCCGGCTCTGCTTAGTGTGCGCCACATGCACCTCCACCGCGCTGACCTTGTCGAGGATACGCCCGAGCCGCCTCTCCACGATCCCCTCGACCAGCTCCGTCGGAGCTTCCCTCTCGTCCACCTGATTGTCCCGGTTCACCTGTATCAGCATGCGTCACTCCAAGAAGCGCGATTGTCGCTACAGAACGCCAGGCCGCGGGATCGTGTCCCAGCTTAAGTGGGAAAGCCACCGCTCGGCTCACCCGGCCGGTCGGAGGATGTCTGCTTTCGACCCATTGCAGACATCGGCTCGCATTTCGGTTGGCGATCCGCGAGCGGTTGCAATCCACCAGCTAGAAGCGCAATCTTTGCTCGGACCGGCCTACTCACACTGTTAAGGAGTCCGCGATGTTCAAGATTGCAGGCACCCTTGCGATGCTGTTGACCTCTCCCGCGAGCGCCACGCCGGTCACGACCACCGGTTCGCCAGCAACCGCTCCGGCGAAGATTTGCAAGCATGTCGTCTCGGCGGAACGTGGAGCCAAGCCGTACGAGATGTGCATGACCAAGGCCGAATGGGCTGCCAAGGTCGCCGCCGATGCCAAGGACGCGAACCGGATGGTATGCCGGTACGAGGAGGTGCCGGGGACCCGCTTCAGAGGCCGCAAGATCTGCATGAGCGCAGCGGAATGGGCCAATCAGCGCTTCGAGGAGCGGCAGGCGATCGAACGCATCCAAAACAGCACCTGCAAGGCCGGATCCGGCTGTTGATCCGCGCCTGACGCTAACAGACGATTAGCGCATTCTGCTGTGTGTTCACGTCCGCTTTCCACCCAAAGCGGACATCTGAAGCGGCATGTAAGATCAACGGATGTCGCTTGAGCGCTTCCTTCGCTTCAACGTGCGAAGCACCGCGATCATCTGCTCAGTCATCGCGGTGGTTGCAGCCCTGATGTGGCTCGCTACGGCTGCTGACCACCTTCTTGGCCTTCGTTGGGGCTGGGATTTTGAGATTATCTGGATCGCGCCGATAGTCGGAGGTGGGGCATTGCTCGTTCGCACGCTGGCTCGGGCGGTATTCCGCACGGTCGGCGCAATCGACTAACGTCCGCTTTCCACCCATTCCGGACATTCGCTGAATGTCTGCCTTCGACCCATGGCAGACATTGAGTTCAGCGGCGAAGTGTCGCTGGACAGAACCTCAGGGCCGGGCCCGGCCGGAGTTCGCGGCGTGTGTTGCCGAAGCGCTGACGAGGATCGTCACCAGAATAGGCACGAGCCAGTCAAGCCAAGGATCGGGCTTGGTCCAGATTCGCGGGTCGAAGCCGCCCCACCAGGGCATGTTGGCGCGGAGGCCCTCGCCAAACCGCTCGATCCAGCGATATTCGGCCTGGGTGATTTCGCGGGACACGGCCCACGCTGATGCCGCGAAGGCGCCGGCAGTCCAATTGCGAAGTAGCGCCCAGCCCAGCAGCATGATCAGCAAAGCGATGAGAACGTGACCGAGCAAGTTTGCGATTCCTGTAGTTTGCTCGCCATAGCCACCAGGAGCGGCGCTGCGACTAGACGGGTGGAGACAGAGACATGTCTTCGAAGTTCCCACCTCCGTCTCAGTGTTCGTGGCGACTGCCACTGTGGGCCTATGTGCGCATCTGCAAACCGTGCGCTAACACTCTGTGGCTCATATCCGATTTCTACCCATAGCGGACATTCAGCTGATCGGGTGTGACACCATCCACAGCAATCTTGCAGCACCGATGTTCGAGAAACGTTCTACCCTACTTACCCTAGGGGCGTGTCCGCCAACACTCGCCTCGACAGCCTCAGCGATCTGATCAAGCACAAGGCCAACCTGCGGGTGGAGTGTCGGACCTGTGAGAAGGTCAGCGTGATCGATGCCAAGCGCTTCAACCGTTACTGTCTGCTGCGCTGCTGGAACAATCAACTGGAGGCGCTGTCAGTAAGGTTGATGTGCAGCGGCTGCGGTGCTCGTGGAGCGCGTGTGAAAGCCACACGAGCAAAGCCCGGGCCTGATCCATTCCCAGTTGGTGAGCAGGCCTGGAAGCGCCTCTATCGCTCGCTTCGAGGGTAAGCGAGTAGCCTTCCGAGATGGTCGAAGGCTCCGCAGCGCGATGGAGTATGCGATCCTGTCGCCGAACGTCACGCCGGTAGGTGCTCAGCGTGATCGGGGACGAGTCATCGATACCGCGTTCCGCTTCGTGGAAGTTGGATCAACTCACAGGAGAGGCTAAACCTGACCAACGAAATCGAGGTGCGAGCAACGATAAGGAGTGGGATCTCTCTTGTGAGGGAAGTTGATTCCCGTCGCAGGGAGGTGACAATGGACAGCCGGAAACTTGCTTGCATGGCCGCCGCAGGGTTCATCGGAGTGGGCCTAACCGCCGTGAGAAGCCCCCACTGGGTGGTCCGGGTCGATAGTTAGTGCATTGTCGTCTCCGCCGCCATTGCCGGTCGGAGGTGGAGCGAAGCGGAGCCGGAGGCCGGCAATGGCGGTGTCGCCGCTTCCGGAGCCGGTGGCCGATAGCCCAGGCTGCTGTGCGGCCGGACGGTATTGTAGTGACGGCGCCATGCCTCGATCAGGACCTTGGCCTCTGCAAGGCTGTAGAAGATCTCGCTGTTGAGCAGCTCGTCACGAAGCGATCCGTTGAATCTCTCGTTGTAGCCGTTCTCCCATGGCGAGCCCGGCGCGATGTAGAGCGTCTTCACGCCGATCTTCGCCAGCCATTCCCTGACCGCGGTCGCGATGAACTCGCTGCCATTGTCGGACCTGATATGCGCTGGCGGACCACGCTCGATGAACAGCTCGGCGAGCGCTGTAAGCACATCCTCGTGGCGGAGCCGACGTGCGACAACCAGCGCCAGGCATTCCCGGCTGGCTTCGTCGATGATGGTGAGGATACGGAACTTGCGCCCGTCGTGGGTGCGTTCCTCGACGAAGTCATAGGCCCAGACGTGCCCCGGATACTCCGGCCGCAGCCGGATGCACGAGCCGTCGTTCAGCCATAGCCGCCCGCGTTTTGGCTGCTTCTGCGGCACCTTCAGCCCTTCGCGGCGCCAGATCCGCTCCACCCGCTTATGGTTCACCGACCAGCCGGCCGCATGCAGCAGCGCGGTCACCCGGCGATAGCCGTAGCGACCGTACTGCTTTGCCAGCGCAATGATGTCCTCGGTCAGTGCCTGCTCGTCGTCTGCCCCGCATGGCATCTTGCGTTGCGTCGACCGGTGCTGTCCGAGCACGCGGCACACCCGCCGCTCGGACACGTCCAGCACCTCCCGAACCTGGTCGATGCAGCGCCGGCGCCGCGCAGGGCTCAGAAGTTTCCCTTTGCCGCCTCCTGCAAGATCAGCTTGTCGAGCGTCAGATCCGAGATCGCACGCCGCAGCCGGACGTTCTCCTTTTCCAGGTCCTTCATCCGCCGCGCCTGATCCGTCTTCAGGCCACCATACTCCTTGCGCCAGCGGTAGTAGGTCTGCTCGCTGACCGCGATCCGCCGGCACGCCTCGGCGGTCGTGCCGCCCTGGCCCAGCACAATCTCCACCTCACGCAGCTTCCCGATGATCTCCTCGGGCTTGTGCTTCTTCGCAGGCATTCGTCATCCCTTCCTTGGTCCAGACTGTCATAGTCGATGGACCACTCAGAAGGGGGCAGCTCACTCGGGCTCGGTGGTGGCGCACGCGGCGAGCAGAGCCGTGGAAGCGAGAAGGAACAAGCGGGTCACTGGCAAGCCTTTCAAGAGATAACCGTCACGCCGGGCCGAACTGGACATCCGCCGCCTTCTTGAGGAAATGCGTCCCCCCGCTCGAGGCCGGGAACGCCGTTCTTCGACTAACAGCAGAGTTGATGACCCAACAGGCGGCACTTGCCACGACCAGTAAGGGCTAAGTGCACCTGCGTCACTGCGAGGCCTGTGGCATGGAGGAGCAAACCGGCTTGAGCTGGCCCGGGAGCGGCCGGGGCTCTCGAGTGCCCAGGAGAGCTTAGCAGACGCTCGCTCAGCTAAGTAGCGAATGTCCGCTTACGACCCAAAGCAGACATTCCGCTTCGTGGTTCGCCCATCGGCCAAGCTAATAATTGAGCTGCCTCGCCCCGAGCTATTCGAAGGCATGCCAATGCACGCCCTTATGCAGGCGTGCGTCACCGCGGTATTCAGGCCGCGGCGGACGAAACGAACAACGACGCACTCCCACCCTGGTTCGCCTGGATCCTGCCACAAAGAAACGGCGCCCGCAGCCATCAGCCGCGGACGCCGTCACCATCATCAACCGACAATCTTTAAAAGATAAAGTCGGACTCCGCCGGGGCAGGCGCACCAACAATGACGATATTGAGGTCGGATACGCCGTCCTTGTCGGTGTCGATGAGCAGGAAGGTGCTCGTCTGCCTCGTAGTGCTAGTCACATTGGCCGCCGTGATTCCGTAAGCCGACAGATCGATCTTATCGACCCCGGTCGTGAAGTCGAGAATGCGGTCGAGGCCAAACTCTCTATTCGTGCCGCTGAAGACGAACACATCGCTGCCCCCGCCACCGAGCAAGCTGTCATCGCCTTGCCGACCTTCGATGCGGTCGTTGCCCGCGCCGCCGACCAGGAAGTCGTTCAACAGGCCGCCGATGATGGTGTCATTGCCGCCGCCGGCGTTGATGTAATAAGCCTCGCTCTCGCCACTCTCGTCGAACGTGTCGTTGCCGCTCGTGCCAAGCGTGACGACGTCGAAGCCGTCGCCGCGCTGGGTTCCGGTTGGCAGGTCGCGGACGTCGAACTTGGCATCGCCCTTGGTTTCAAAGGTAATACCTTCGTCGTCGAACCGGCTGACCGAGCCGATGAGATTGCCCGCGGCGTCCTCGGCCTGGATCCTTACCGCCAGCCCGCCATCCTCATTAACGGCGTTATTGCCATCGAGTGGATTTGCGTTGCCGACATCGGCGCTGGTGAAGGTCACGCGGATGTTGGTGACGGCCTTGTCGGCCTTGATCTCGACCCGGTCGTGCCCTGCGCCAAGGTCACGCGAGACCGATCCGTCCTTGGAGATGTCGAACTTGAACTTGTTGTCGCGCTCGTCGCTGCGCGGATTGGCATTGGAAAAAGACGACTTACCGCCCGATTTCTTCATTCCCATAATTAACGCTCCTGAACAGCCGAACCGCGCGCGAGCCATTCGCGCGTTTCGTTACAGGTTACACCATCGTTCTACCGGCTCGATTCTTGGCCGTGCAGCAACGAACCAAAGCCTGAACCGGACGCGTCCCGGTTCAAATTTATGGTAATGGCGTTTGGTAGTGTGTCAATTTTGATTTAGCCGCTGATCGAATGTCCGCTTTGCGCCCGTCCCGGTCGGTTAGGGTTGTTGCGCCTTCACCCGTAAGCGGACGTTCAAGGGTGTGCGATCGTCAGGCAATCGGCCGACCTCGCACGTCCGAGTGGTGGATACCCGTGTGTCGCGAGGAACGCGTCACCTAGCGATGATGGGCTCGCCTCCGAGGGCCTGCCAGAGGGCTATGCGAGCCCGCTGCGCGCGGCCGCGGGCAGAGGCTGCCCGTTCGCCGGCGGCAATTGCTAGGCGTCGCGCTTCGAGCACGTCCAGAAAGCTGCTGAGACCCGCCCGGAAGCGGGTTTCGGCGAGGCTGGCGGCGCGGTCGGTTGCGGCGGCTTCGGCAAGCGCCGCGGCAAGCTCGCGGTCCGCCGCAGCGATCAGGGCGTAACCACCTTCTGCATCGCCGAGGGCGGTAAAGACCGCGTCCCGGTAATCGGCGAAGGCCCGGCGGGTCTCTGCTTCAGCTTGGTCGATGTCGGCGCCGACCCGGCCGAAGTCGAGCAGGGGACCGGCGACATCCGCGCCGAGCGAGCCGGTCAGGGCATCGCTGTCGAACAGCCCGCCGACGCTGAGCGCGAGCAGGCCGAGCGCGCTCGACAAGGTGAGCCGCGGAAAGCGCTGGGAGGCAGCGGCGGCGACCTCCGCGTTCGCGGCACGGAGCCGGGCGCCGGTGGCCAGGACATCGGGCCGGTTGCTGAGCAGGGTCGCGGGGAGTGCTGGCGGCGGCGGCGCGAGGGCCGGCGCTGGTGCAGGCAAGCGCAGCAGGCGTTCAACCTCGCCAGCCGGACGGGCCGTCAGGGTGACCAGCCGGCCCAGGAGGCGCGCGCGTTCGGAGGCGAGGGCTTCGAGGCGCGTGCGGCTGCTCGCCGCCACGCTCTCAGCTTGTACCCGGTCGATGCCTGCGGCGATCCCGGCACGCTCCCGCACCCGTGCGAGGCCCGTCAGCCGCTCAGCCGCGGCGAGGTCCTGACGCAGCCGGTCCTCGCGCGCGGTCAGCGTCCGCCAATCGCTGACGTTGCCGGCGATCTCCGCAAACAGGGCAAGGCGGACCGCCACGGCGTCGGCATCCGCCGCGTCGATCCGGGCCAACGCCCCGCGTTGCCGCGCGCGCAGGCCGCCGAACAGGTCGGCATCCCACCGGGCGGTGAGGTTCGCTCCGTAGCTCGTCCGGGTGCGGTCGATCTCGATCCCGGGCAGAGGTGGAATCGGAGTCTGCGCGGTGCTTGCGCGGGAACGGTCTGCGGATAGGGAGCCGTCGAGCGCCGGCAGGCGCTCGGCGCGGGCCCGGTCGGCCTGGGCTCGGGCGACGTCGATCCGGGCGACAGCCGCAGCGAGTTGTGGAGCGTCGGCAAAGGCGGCCGACGCAAGTCCCCGATAGGCTGGGTCATCGAGAGGGATCAGCGTGGCCAGGCTCCCGCGCACGGCTGCGTCGGGAGCGAAGCGGAACGCGGGCGGCAGGCTGACTTCGGCCGCGCTCGGCAGCTTGCCCGGACCAGCTACGCAGGAGACCAAAGCCAGCGCTGCAACCGCAGTGAGGACCGGCCGCATCATCGCGCCGCCGCCGGCCGCTGCGCCGTCGTGGGCCGCTGCGCTGTCGCGGGCCGCGCGGCGATAAAGGCATCGACTTGCTGGCCGACCCGGAACAGCCCATCGGTTTGCGGCAGCTGGTAGATCAGCTGGAGGACTCGGACGTCCACCCGCTCGGCCGCGCTGTTGGTGAGCGAACGTTTGGGCACTACCTGCGGCTCGGCCCGGACGAAGGTGGCGCGCACCTGGCGGTTGGCGGCGCCGCGCGGGCTGACCACCGCCGGCGCGCCGATGGCCACGCGCGCGGCCTCGTCCTCGTCGATGTCGATGCGGACGTGGAGCGGACGGGTCTCGCCCATTTGGATGTAGGGCGTGGTGCTGGCGCCGCCTTGGGCGCCGGCCTGCACATATTCGCCAGGCCGGACATCGACCCGCAGAATCTCGCCAGCAATGGGCGCGGCGACCATCAGGCGGCTGAGCTCAACGCTCGTGCTGTTGCGGCTGGCGCGGGCGGCGGCGAGCCGTGCTTCGGCCAGGCGGCGGCGCTCGCGGGCGGCGGATACCTCGCCTTCGGCGCCGATTACCTCCGACCGGGAGACGGCGGCGGGATCGCCGACCTGACGGTAAAGGGCCAACTGCCGGGCGGCGGTGCTCTCGGCGGCGCGGGCTTCGCTGATCGAGGCGCCGGCTTCGCGGATCGCGGCCTCGGCCTCACTCAGGCGGGCACGGATGGCACGCTCGTCGACCCGGAACAGCGGCTGCCCGCGCGTGACATAGTCCCCAGGCCGGACCAGCACGGCCGTAGCCAGCCCCGACAGGGCCGTACCGATGTCGATCACCTCGCTCGACGGCTCGACCACCCCGGCGCCGGCCACCCGCGGCGCGTTCGCCAGGGCGCCGGTCGCGCGGGCGGGCGTCTCCGCAGGCGTTTCCAGCTGTCGGTCGGGCAGGCCGCGCCAGATCAGGAAAGCGGCGACGATCACGCCCAGCACCGCGACGATCGGCAGGATGTTGCGCGAGAAGCTCGGGGGGGAGCGGAGGGAGGCCATGCGCTATCTCTCGTTGGCGGGCACGTCGGTGCCGTCGTGGGTGATGCGGCCGTCCTCCATGATGAGGATGCGGTCGGCGAGGTCGAAGATGCGGTTGTCGTGGGTGACGATGATCACGGAGCGATCGCTCGCGACGGCCACCTCGCGCAGCAGGTCCATGACCCGCCGCCCGGACTTGGCGTCCAGCGCGGCCGTGGGCTCGTCGCACACCACCAGCTTGGGTTCGTGCACCAATGCGCGGGCGATCGCGACGCGCTGCTGCTGTCCTCCCGACATCTGGCTCGGCAGCTTGCCGGCCTGGTCGCCGATGTTGAGTCGCTCCAGCATGGCCCGGCCGCGCTCGGTCGCCTCCTTCCGGTTCATGCCCTGCGCGATCAGCGGCACCGCCGCGTTGGAGGCGGCATCAATGGTCGGGATGAGGTTGTACTGCTGGAAGATGAAGCCGATCGTGTTCAGCCGGAAGTCGACCAGCGCGCGATCCGACAGCGAGTAGATGTCGGTGCCGAATACCCGCACGCAGCCTTCGGTTGGGTAGAGGATGCCGGCGACGATCGAGATCAAGGTCGTCTTGCCTGATCCGGACTCGCCCACGAGATAGGTGAGCTGCCCGGCCCGCACGTCAAGATCGATCCCGTGCAGCACCCGCAACGTCTGCCCGCCCGCCTCGAAGTCGCGGGCGATGCCGGTGACGCTGATCGCCGCGCCGTTATCGGTAACGTCCGCGCAGCCGCTCACCGGAACACCGCCGCCGGCTCGGTCTTCAGCACACGGCGAAGCGCCACCCAGCCGGTGCCCAGGATGATCAGCGCCACGGCCAACAGGGTCAGCAGTGGGATCTGCCAGGGCGTATAGAAGCCCTTGAAGTCGACGCTGGTCGCGCCGCCGATGCTGATGAACAGGGTCGCCATCAGCACGCCCAGGCCATAGCCGATCAGCCCGACTAGGCCGGCCTGCGCCGCGACCATCGCGCGGATCTTGCCGTTGTGCACGCCGATCGCCTTCAGCGCGCCGAACTGCTTGATGTTGTCGCGGATGAACAGGCTGAAGGTCAGTCCGACGATGGCAATGCCGACGATGAAGCCGAGCGCAACGGTAATGCCGAAGTTGATGGGGATGCCGGTGTTCTCGATGATGAAGGTGACGCCGTCCTGGGCGAAGTCCTCGCGGGTGCGGGCTTTGAGCCCGGTCTGTGTCTCGATCCGGCGGACCAGCTCCTCGGGCGCGACTCCCGCCGCGGCGCGGGCGAGCACGAAGCTCAGCCGGTTGCGGGTACCCGGGACATAGTTGAGCGCATTCGAGTAGCGGGTGTAGAGCACCACCTGGCTGGTGAAGCTGGGATCGACGTCGACGATGCCGCGGACCACCGCGCGCTGATCGTTGAGCTCCAGCCTGGCGCCGATCGGATCGACGTCTTCCGGGAACAGGCGGGTGCGTCCGACGTCGTCGACGAACACGCTGTTGGGCACCGACAGGTCATCGCGCGTGCCTGCGATCAGCTTGCGGGGCAGGCCGATCAGCGTGGTGTCATCCACGCCTACCACCGTGACGCCTTCAAGATCGCCGTCGGGCGTGCGGACCGCAGCGCCCGCGCGCAGGTGCGGTACCGCCCAGGCGACGCCCGGCACGGAGCGAACCTGATCGAGCGCGGTAGACGGCAGCGGGAAGGCCACGTCTTGCGTCCGGCTGACGGGGTCCATGACCCAGACATCGACGGTGGCGATGTTGTGGACGGCGGTGGCGCCGCGGTTCAGCAGATTGACGAAGATCGTCAGCTGCTGGGTGATCAGCAGCGTCGAGAAGGCAATGCCGAACACCAGCCCGTAGAACTTCTGCCGGTCGCCGGTTAGCATTCGGATCGCGATCCAGATCATGACGCGCCTTCGCCAGGGTTGCCGACGCCCTTGCCAGCTGAGCGGCTGGAGTTCATAATGAACGCCGTCGTTCACATGAACTGGACCGTTCAGATTGTCAAGCGTGCGGGCTCGAGGCAGACGCGGAAGAAGCACGGACCTCGCTAAGCGCGAGGCGATCGTGATTGCGGCCAAGAAGGCCTTCTTCGACGTCGGTTACGCGGCCGCGAGCATCGAGGCCATCGCGGCCGAGGCCGGCGTGTCGAAGGTCACGGTTTACAACCACTTTCAGGACAAGCGCGGCTTGTTCGCCGCTGCGGTCGAACACGAATGCGAAAATATTCGCGGGCAGCTGTTGTTCGATCAAAACCAGGGTCCGCTTCGCGAACGCCTGCTGGCCTTCGGCAAGTCGATGGTGGCTTTCCTGTCCCGCCCTGAGATGATCCGCTTCGAGCAGCGAATCGCCGCCGAGATCGAGCGGGAACCGGAGCTTGGACAATGCTTCCTCGAAGCAGGCCCGCGCCGTATGCACCGCGCTCTGGCCGACCTCCTGGCGCGGGAACGGGACCGCGGAACCCTCGCCCTCGAGGACCCGATGCAAGCGGCCGAGCACCTCGCCGCCATGTGCAAGGGCCTGGCCGACATGGAACGGCGGTTCACCGGCAAGTCGGACCCGAACGCCGCTAAGCGCCGCGTGCGGTCGGCAGTGGATCTGTTCCTGCGCGGATACGGCTCAGGGAGTTGCAAAGACGATTGAACTGCCGAACGAGCCCAGGCGTCCGGTTCAGCTTGCTTCGCCCCAACAACAGACCGGCTGCTTCCGGCCACGTCCAGCCATTCAGCTCAGCGCCCATCCCGGACGCTCGAGGCAACCTCAATAGTACCCGTAAGCGGACGTTCGACCTAGCAATCTGTTGGCAAAATTTCTGGCCTAGAGGCCAGAGGCCAGAGGCCACGTTATCGACCTGCCCACGACCGAAGGAAGGCATGCCGCGCTGCCGCTACTCTCCGGCCTCGCGCGGGCCATCAAGGCGTAGGGATTGCTCCTATCCGCGTTCCGGAGTTGGACTTGGCGGCGGCGGCGCAGGAACGTCGTTATTAGGGGTAGTTCCGGACTGAGGTGAGATGCCGGCGCCAGAGAAGGAGGCACGCAGCCGCCCTCCGGCATATTGCTGGGCCTCGGCGGCGTCGGCGATCACTGCGTCGGCGCCGAAGAACTCGTGGGTTGCGCCCGCGAACTCCCGCCGTTCGACCTGGACGCCGGCCGCCTGCAGCCG
>NZ_CADCWA010000054.1 GCF_902806285.1 uncultured Sphingomonas sp.
CTTGGCCAGGAAGTCTTCCGTGTAGAAGTCCAGGATCGCGGAAACGCACATGGCCCGCCGCGCGCCGTCCACGACGAGGTTGCGCGGCTCCGAAAAGAACAGCCGCTCCGCCGCGCCCAGCTCGCGGTCCAGCCCGGCGGCCGTGAAGGGGACGCGCGGCAGCCGCGGGCACGACACGACCATGCAGTTCAGCGCGAAGTGGACCCGCTCCTCGCCGAACGGGCGGATGACGTCGTTCTCGTAATCGTAGAGCGAGATCGCGCGCCCGCCGACCGTGGCCCGCGTGAGCTTGAAAAAGCCAGCGCGGCCCAGCAGGGTCAGCCGCTCCGGGATGCCTTGCTGCACCACGCTCCACATGGACAAGGCGTTGTAGGAGTTGACCAGGTACGCCAGCCGCGCGTTCCTGTCCGCGATGGAATCCGGCGGCGTTTCCGCGATGTGGGCGACGTAGGCGTCGAGCGGTCCGGGGTCGCGCGCGATGCCGTCGAAGTCCACGCGCCCCCCGTCGTCTACCCGGTCCCGCAGCACCTGCGCCCAACGCTCCTGCGGCGATGCGCCGGCCAGGGCCGCGACCGGTGACCGCAGCGTCGAGCATCCGGCCACGACCCCGAGCGCCGCCCCGGCGCCCAGGGCCCGCCTGGTCAACGGCACGGCTTTCGCTCCGTCAGCGATCGTATTGGACGCTGTACATGCCGCCACCGCCCTGGACCAGGCGCGGGGTGCCGCCGCCGCCGAGCGACATTTGGCTCGGCATCGCGGTGTCGTAGAGCACTTCCAGCATGCCGTTGACGTTCTCGAGGCGCAGCACCCGCCTGCTCTCGGGACGGCCGGCCGGGGCGTCGTAGGCGACGGCGAGGCCGCCGCCGCCCTGGCTGATCATCACCTCGCGGATGACGCGGTCGCCCATCATGGAGCCGAGCTGGACCCGCTGGCCGAACTGCATCGGCAACCCCGGGGCGCTGCCCTGCCGCGCCGGGGTGGTGGCGCAGCCCGCGGCGGCGAGGCCGAGGATGGCGGCTATCAGGACTTCATGCGCCGTGGTCATGGTTCCTCCTTACCGGCCGGTAGCCCGGCGCGGGTGGCAGTCCGCGACAGCGGCGCCCAGGCATTGGCCATCCGCGTCGTCCCGCTGGTTATTCTCCCGGCGGACGCCGGAGTTACGGCCACGCGCTGTAACAGTGCTGTGGGGCGCCGGCGTTGTGCAGGGGTTGGAGCAGCGGGGTCCAGCCCTCGCCCGAGGTCAGGCGGTGCCGACGTGGTACGGGCGTCCGGAATCGAGCGCGCGGTTCAGGACGTCGGCGGCGATGGCCACTCCGGTCGCTGATGGAGGCGGCGAGGTCTACCGTCCGGCGCAACGCCAAGCGGAACACCGCCCGGAGCCTCAGGGCCGTGGCGATCGCCAACGCGGAGTAGCGCGGCTGCCCGCCGCGGCCGGTGCGCCGCGCAGCGCAGTGCGCCACGCGGTGATCGCCTCCCGCCGTGACCACACCGTCAGGCTCCCGCGCACCCGCAGGCCGGCCTCGTAGGCGAGTCAGTTCGCCACCCGGTGACCCGGTGCCGCCGCACCGGAACCCGGTGCCGGCGGTCGGCATTGGCCTTGAACGCCATGGTGGGCTTCCCCAACGATCGAGGGTCTGCCCCACACGCCAGCCTACCCGAGGACGCCGAACCGGCTTACCCATGCACCAAGGTGTTCGGCGCCGTCACCCGAGCCTCCCAGCAGAGCAAGCCGGCCTCGGGGACGCCCGGTAGGCGGGGACATAGCGGCCATCGGGACGTCGGCCTGGTTCCTCCTCATCCACCGGAAGATCCGGAGGGGACCGTGCCGGCCTCCCGTGCGAACCAAGCCGTCTCCTTTGACGGTATGCCGCGCTCCCCGCGCCGCTGCCGCACCTCGCGGCGCAACCGGGCAGGCCCGCCCGCTGGCTCGGGGTCGGCCCGGTCGTGCGCTGGCCGCCGTCACCCCCCCGCGCTTGCCGGACCCGGTCGCGTGTCGCCGCGCCGACGGCTCGAACTCGCGCGCCGCTTCCCGCATGCCCCGCCAGGCCCGGCCCGGCTTGACCATATGCCGCTCAAATCTTTGCGCCCCTCCCCCTCACGGGATCGAGTCAAGTCCAGAGAACGTCTTCCAGCAACGCATCCCAGAGCGCGGACGCGATGGAATCAAGCGCTTCGTCCAGTCCCGGACTGGCCTGTTGATGAAGAGCTATGTCGATGGTCGGCGCGTCCGGTAACCCGGCTGACGAAGCTTCGATGATTGATAGGTCCGGCGGCGCCGTCGCGGGGATCACAGCGGCCAACGCGGCTCCGGCTTTCACAGCAGACCACATCGCTGCCAGACCTCCTCCCTCTATCGCGGTCCTCCAAACGATGCCCGCGCGACCGAGAACGTCCAGAAGGACATCGCGCCAGGGACATGGCGCGGCGGAAAGCGCGATCGGCAACGGCCGCTGCTGGACGTCAAACCCAGGGGAGTGCGCCCAGGCGAGACGCACGGCACCCCTACGGCGCGGTGTGATCTGCGGAATCGGACCACTGAGCACCAAGTCGAGATCGCCACGATCGAAGCCCTCACTGGCGATGCGCCAGCTATCGACGACGAACAAGATTGCAACCTTTGGCTCCAGGGCGTCAGCGCGCGCCAGCACGGCACGAAGGTAAGCTTCAGTCGCGAGCTCCTCGATGACGCCTACCCTGTAACCCTTCGGCTTAGCGGCATCGCGCACCTGCGAAAGCGCCTCGCGCCCGAGCGCCAGAATCCGCTCAGCATAGGGCAGAAAGAGCTCGCCCTCGCGCGTCAGCGAAACACCCGAGGACGATCGCACAAGAAGCGGACGGCCTACCAGATCCTCAAGCCGTCGAAGCTGCTGGCTTACCGCGGGCTGCGTGCGGCCGAGCGCATCGGCAGCCCGGCGAACTCCGCTCCGCCGGGCAGTCTCGGCGAAGGCCCGCAACAACGTGCCGTCGAGGTCTAAAGGCATAAGGTTTTCTTATCACCTCACGTGCGATCCGGCCAGTTCTCGTTCCATTGGAGGCCGTGTAATCAACTTCGGCGGCACAGGTCTTCCTGAATGAAATGAGCAGCTTTGCGAAATCAGGAGAATTCTTGAACATCTCAGGGGATGCCTTGTGAACACCATCTTCAAGTTTGGGCACCACATGCCCAAACTTTTCGAGAAGGCGCAGAAACAACGTCCTGAACTATTACGAATTTTTACTTACTTGAGCCATCAGCGACAACTAAAAATTTTCCGGTTTTATTTTGGTATTTGCGTAGTCCTGCCCTCTTTGACTGTACGTATTAGACATTGTTTGTTGTTGAGCCACACCGCTCCTCATGTGAACCCACAGCCGTCCGGGCCACGATTCCGTGCGAGTCGCGCACCGTCCCGCCGCTGAAACGGCGGCTGCGCGGCACCTGCGCCGCCGCCCGGACCCGCCCCGAACGCTCGGACCGGCGGTTGCAACCGACGGGATTTGATGCGGTAATGCACGGATCCCGAGCCGTATTGTGGAGGGGGCCCGCGACGCCATGCCCGTTCTGTTCCGGCCTTGATGAAGAGCAGGCCTCCGCAGCCCCGCGTCCCTGAGCCGGCGCGCCGGGCGTCCGCGCCTCTCCCGGGCTCCTGTGTCGCCGAGTTGCGCGTTCACCACGCGCGCGTGGCGCGCGTCCAGGCCGATGACGGCTCCCACTTCCACCTGGAACCCGCGGCGCTCCCCGGCGGCGTGTCCGTGTTCCGGGTCCGCAGCTCGGTGGTGCGGGAGGTGCGCTACGAGCCCGCCGGCGCGCTCCTCGTCCACGCGCCGGTCCACCGGGACGACTGGTCGGTGCCGGCCGACACCCGCTTTCCGGGCGGCGAGCGCCGGAGTCTGCGCTACCGGCCCGGCCAAGTGGCGGTGACCGACGGCACACTCGCCCATGCTTGGTCCTACGGCGGTTGCGAAACGCTCAGCCTCGCCGTGCCGCTTCCGGCCTCGGCTCCGGGCGGGGAATGGGACGAGGCGGTGACGCCCGACCGGCTCCGCGCGGCGCTGCACGCGGCGATGTTCCGCACGCACGACCACCCGCTGCTCCGTGGGCTCGTGCTGCACCTCTGGAGGGCGGCCGCCGGCCCTGTGCCGCGGCTCATGGCCGAAGGCGCGGCGGCCCTGTTGCTGGGCGAGGTCGCCCG
>NZ_CADCWA010000055.1 GCF_902806285.1 uncultured Sphingomonas sp.
CGTTGCCTAGCTCTCTGCTCGGCGATGTAAGCACTCCGGAAGCAAGAGAGCGCGCGGAGGCGAGTAGGCCTGCGTAGACAGCGTCAGGCCGCTTAGCGCCAGGAGCGGACGCTCAAAGGCAGTCCGCCGGACCTTGGAGCGGACGTCCGTACAACAAGCGCTATCCGCTCTCGGCTCCTTGCTGAAACCCATCTCCTGGTAGTCAAAGGTAGCTAACCAGGTCTGCCGCTTGAGTCGGCGCCCGCTAGAGCAAAGAACGGCATCGTTCGCGCTATAGGCGACGGCAGCCGAAATGAAGCTGGAGAGCCTTAACTCAGAGCCGGGTCCACGCCAGGTCGTTGGCGGTCTCCCGGGAGCGGGTAAAGGCGAGGGAGCGGCCATCAGGCGCAAGCGCTAAACTGCCACCGCCGAAATCCTCGAGGCGCCTGACAATGGTCGTGGCGCCGGTTCCTAGTTCGAGGCGGTGGACAGTGGCAGTGCCCAGAGCTTCCTCGACCAGGTAGACGGTGCCAGGTGCTGTCAACAAAGCCGCCAGTCCGGCGATCGCCGGCAGACGCAGCTGGTGCACGACACCTTTCCCGCGCACGATGTGAAGCAGCTTGTTCTCGCCCGCAGTGACGGCGAACAGCGATGCGCCCCCATTGACTACGGCGGCGACGCGCAGGGTGGGGACGTCAACGGGCCGGGTCCTGCCCTCGAGAAGCCTGTATTCCTCTAGCCGCCAACCGCCCGTCGTAGGGGAAAGAAGGAAAAGCGCATCGCCGCCGGCTGCCCAACCGACCGGAATTGCCCCTGCGCCTGTGCCGGCGAGGCGGACCGTTTCGGCGCCCTGGACTGGCGCCGCGTAGATCGACGTGATGCCATTCGCCTCGGCGGCAAAGGCGAGCTTGGCGCCGTCAGGCGACCAGGCAATATGTCGGACGTCGGGGCCTGACAGATTTGTCAGCTTGCGCGCCTCCCCCGCTGAAGAGTGCAACCATATCTCCGGGGTGCCGGAGCGTTCGGAGACGAAGGCGAGGCCGGCAGCGCCAGGGCCAAAGGACGGCTCGAAATCGTCGGAGGTGGACCGGATCAGCGCCGTCGGATCGGATTGACCGAAGCCGGAGGACCACACGTCCCGGTCCTGCTCTACCTCCTCCACGATGATGCGTCCGTCTCGAGAGACGGAAGGGTTGAACAGCTCGCCTCCCCGGGTGGGAAGCGGCTCAGGAGCGGTGTTGGCAGCCAATGCAAGCCGCCAGAGGCCGAACCTGCGGCCCGACCTTGCGGAGACTATCACAGATGCGCCGTCGGGCGCCCAGTCGAGGCCCCTCAGCTGCTGCGGCAAAGGCAAGAGCGATACCCCTGCTCCATTGCTCCCGAGATCGACAGCGACGACCTGTTGCCGCTCCAGCGGATCGTTGCGCAGGAAGGCAAGACGCGTGCCGTCCGGCGAGAATACCGGCTTCACGTCTCCGGCCGAGCCGGGGCTCCGGGCGATCGGCCGCGCCGCTCGAGTTTGCATGTCGAGAAGGATGATGCCCGGCTTCTCGCCCCGTGCCGCGTCCGAATACGCAAGCGTGCGGCCGTCGGGACTCCAGTCGAGCCCGAAGGACCAAGAGGGTAGATCAACCAGCTTCCTCGCGACACCGCCGGCTAGTGGAAGGACGTAGATCGCGGCCGTGTCGTTCACGTCCCGGGCGTTCGCGGCCACGAACGCAAGGCGGTCGCTGTTCGGCGACCAGGTGAGGTGACCTTTCTCAAGCGAGTCACGGGTGAGGCGAAGCGGCGCGCCGCCGTCCACGCCGCGCACGAATACGTCGTAGCCTGTCTCGCTCGATGCAAGATAGGCTACGCGGCTCCCGTCCGGCGAGACGGCAGGATCGATTTCCCTGCCTGGGTCACTCGTGAGCGGCACCAACGACCTCAGAGCGACCGGCTGCGGCGACGGCGCGAAGCCGCGATAAAGACTCAGTCCCCCCAGCCAGAACAGCAGGAGCAGTGGGGCCGTAGCCGCCAGGAGCCAGCGGCGGAGCGACGGCGGGGAGGGGGGAGCGGGAGACGCCTCTTGATTGACGGCGTCGCGGACGGGCGCGATCAGGCAATAGCCGCCTTTGTGCACTGTTTGGAGGTAGCGCGGAGCCTTGGCATCGTCACCAAAGGCTCTGCGTAGCTGGGAAATGGCGCGTGAGAGCGCTTCCTCGTTCACGAACGTGTCCGGCCAGACGGACTCGAGCAGTTCCTGACGCTGCAGCGGCCGGTCCGGCACTGCGGCGAGCGTTGCCAGCAGCCGCATGACGCGTGGCTCAAGCTTTACGGTCTCTCCGCCCCGGCAAATCCGGTTCCAGTGCGGCTCGACGAGCCAATCACCGACACGAAATGACGGGCGTGGCTCCGCAACGGCCGTTTGGTCGGGCTTTCTGTCACTCATCAGGAAAAGTGGAGGTTTCCATCATCGTTCCGGCAGGAGGATCAGGTGTCAGGCATGTAATTAGACGGCACCAGACAGGGAGGCGTCAAGAAAGTGGTCTCATTCATCCACAGAACGGGTCGTAGCATCGCTTGCGCAACCGCGCTGGTGGTGTGTTCAACTCCTACCCAGGCTCAGCAACGGCGAGCCAGCGGCGTCCCGGCGCCGCTAAGTGTGACGGCCGCGCGCTGCGCCGCGTCAACCCATCAGCTCCTGGCCGCGGTAAGAGAGGTTCACGACCGGCAAAGCAATGTGGGCGTTCAGAGCGCCATTCATCTGAGCGGCCGCCTGGTCTTCTCGGGCAACCTAGGCTGGGCCGACCGGGACCGGAACTTGCCCGTGACGCGGACCACGCGTTTTCCCATCGCAAGCGTCACCAAGGCTTTTGCGGGGGTTGCAACCTTGCAGGCTGCCGCATCCGGCAGGCTGAACCTGGATGCGCCGATCCAGACCTATGTGCCGGAGTTCCCGGTCAAGCCGGAGCTGACGATCACGCCGCGCCGGCTGGCCGCGCATCGCGCGGGGATCAGGCACTGGGGTCCCGAGCGAGACGGCCTTTTCACCCGTCGTTTCGACCGTTTGGCCCGGATTCTCCCGCTGTTCGCCGCGGATCCACTGCTGGCGAATGCCGGCAGCGAATATCAATATTCCAGCTATGGCTACAATCTGCTGGGGCTGGCCGTCGAGCGCGCCACGGGGACCAATTTCACCCGCTCTGTCGAGCGGCAGATCATCAGGCCGCTGGCCCTGTCCCGCACTTCGTTCGACGATGCGCGGCGCCCGGTGCCGGAATTGACGAAGCTCTACAGCGCCTTCGACCTCACACGCATGACGCCGGAAGGATATGCCGAGCTTCCTGCGGGCACTCCGCTGACGGGGGTGCCGGCCCGCGACTACTCGCACAACATGGCGGGCGGCAACATGAGCTCCACGGCCGAGGACCTCGTGCGCTTCGGAGGCGCGTTGTTGCGGCCGGGATTTCTGAGCCGGCGCGAACATGACATGCTGTTCCGGCGTCCCCAGTTCGCCGGCGGTCCGTCGCCGATGAGCTTCGGGTTCTTCGCGTCTGCGGCGGGAAGCGAACGGAGGCTTTCCATCAGCGGGGCCAATCCCGGCATCATGGCGGCGCTGATGATCTACCCTGAGCGCGACCTGACGGTCGCCGTTCTCGCCAACAGCTGGGGCTACGGAGCGCGCTCCGGTGACATGACGGACGCTCTTCCCAAGCGCTTGGCCGACCTTTGCTCGCCGGTAGCGCCTCACCCGAAGCCGTAGCCTGCTCGCGTGCAGATGGGCGCCACAGCAACTAGCCCAGATGCCCCTCCTGCAGAGCTATAAGCGCTGCCCGGGTCCGGTCGCGGGCGCCCAGCTTGAGGAGGAGGTTGGAGACGTGGTTCTTCACCGTTCCCTCCGCCAGGGCGAGCAGGTCGGCGATCTCCTTGTTGCTGTAGCCGGCGCAGATCAGGTGCAGCACCTCCTTCTCGCGGCCGGTCAGCGGCTCGGCGATGGAGTTGTCCGAGGAAGCGGGACGAGATCGACCAAGCGCCGCCACCAGGCTTTCGGTCATGGCGGGCTGAAAGGCGGTGCGGTTCTCGGCTAGCGCCCTGATCGCCTGCGTGAGGTCGTCCAGCGAGACGTCCTTCAGCATCAGGCCCTTGGCGCCCGCCTTGATCGCCGCGATCGCGGCATCGCCATCATCGAAGGTCGTCAGCACCAGGGTTGGCGGCAGCTGGCCGGCCTCGCGCAAAGCATCCAGGACAGCGATGCCGCTGAGCCGCGGCATCCGGATGTCGAGCAGCAGCACGTCCGGCTTGAGCTCCGGGACTTTCTCCACCGCTTCCTCGCCGTCGCTCGCTTCGCCCACGACCTCGATGTCGGGCACCAACTCCAGCAGGCCCCGCACACCCTGCCGAACCAGCATCTGGTCGTCGGCTATCACGACGCGGATCATGCGATGTGCGGAGTGCGGGCCGGCAACCAGGCGTCAATCGTGAAGTCGCGGCCGTTGTCGCCGCGGATGGCTAGCTGGCCGCCGAGATGCTCCAGTCGCTCCCGCATGCCGCGGAGACCGGTCCCCGGTGCCGCGGCGGCAGGCCGCGCTTCCCCGTCATTGCGGGCGACCAGGCGGATGCCGTCGCGCTCGACGGACACCCGAAGCCACAGGTTCGACGCGCGCGCGTGCTTGACCGCGTTGGTGATGGCTTCCTGCGCGCAGCGCAGAAGCGCATGGGCCTGGTCGGCGCTGACCTGGACGTCGGGGGCAACTTCGACATGGATAGTGGGGGTGGGCACGCTGCGCGCGAGGGCGCCAAGCGCTTGCCTCAGGTCGCATCGCTCCGCCTCGCGCAGGGTGGAGACGACATCGCGGACCTTGGCGAGGAGGTCGCGGGCGAGCTGCTTGGCCTGGAGAACATGGTCGGCCGCGCGCCCGGGCTCGCTCACGTTGCTGGCGATTTCGAGCTGAAGGCCGAGCGCGGTCAGCTCATGCCCCCAAGCGTCATGCAGCTCGCGCGAGATGCGCAGCCGCTCGTCGCCGCGGACGGTGGTGGCGATGATCGTCTGTGCGGACCGGAGCTCGCGGTTGGTCTGTGCCAGGGCGCGCGAAGTTTCCGCTTCCCGGCGAAGCGCCTGGGCAGTGAAGACGAACAGCAACTGCAGCGCCGCGGACTTGGTTAGGACCCAGCACAGATCGGGGTTCAGCGCTTGCGCGAGCGTTCCGATGATCGCCAAGTTCTGAACGGCCACCCAGCTCATTGCTTTGGCCGCCGCCGTCGACATCCCGACCTGCCATGCGATCACGACGAGGAAGGACGACATCCCCGCCCAAGGAACCATGATCGTCATCGCCACGACGGCCGCGAGTTGTACACCGAGCAAGGTCCAGTGCACCCTGTCGGGCAGCTTCAGGACCATCGCGGCGAGGACTGCGACTCCCATCACCGCATAGGGAACGAACCAAAGCGGCGATACCATAAGGCCCCTTATGGTTCCGCCCACCCAGTATTGCGTGAGAACAGGCCAGCCATAGGCAAGCCACAGGCCCAGCGCCGCGACGCAAAAGGTCCAATCATGCCGAAGCCGGAGCTTGCCTGTCATGACGGCGATTCTGCCACAGCGCCCGCCGCTCGACCATAGGCCAGAGGTCATGGTCCGAATTGGCTCAGGTGCCGCACGCGACCGCAACATCGGGTCAGCGGCAAACAAGATCGTAGATCCTTTCCCCGACCGAGTTGGGTGGGATTGCGGTTGATCCCCGGTGAGGCCGGACGACGTTGTGCGATATGACTCCCGCGTCGTCCTGAACGTAGGCGAGGATGGTATCCCACTTCCTTGCGCAGTCCACTTCGATCTCGTTCCAGGCTGTTCGTTGCTGCGTAACGAAGTCGCGCCTCGTCCACAGCGTCACCTTGTTCCCGCTTCGCTTCAGGCTCTCCTGATCAAGATGGTCCTGGTATTCGTTGTGGCTGCCGCCGACAGGAACCCATCGGTCGGACTGCGTCACTACCGAAAGCGCCCAGGCCATCACGAACTGCAATGGTCGTCGTTTCATCGTAGACCTTCAATCTGACCCGCGCTGCACGACAGGCGTAGCGGCGGTGCAGCGCGGGTGATGGCCCAATTCAGCTATCCGAATATTTGACCGAGCAACCATATGGACGGCTCGTCGCTACAGAGACGGCCTTGCCCGCCTTCAGCTCAGACAAGGCGGCGAGCACGTGGTTGCGCGCGCCGGCGACATCTGCCGGATTGGGTGTGGGCTTGTCGTCGATCCCGCCCGCGTAGACCAGGGTGCCCGCCTTGTTGACGATGTACATGTGCGGCGTCGTCTTGGCGTCGTAGACCTTGCCCACGACCCCGCGCGGATCGAGCAGGTAAGCGGCCGGACGGGCGCCCGCCTTCGTCACGAAGGACTTCGCCTGCCCGCCGTTCACATGACCCTGCTTGCCGGGAGCGCTGCTATTAATGGTCAGCCAGACGACGCCGTCCCTGGCGGCCGCGGCCTGCGCCTTTTGCATGTTGCCGCTGCTGTAATGCTTCTTCACGAACGGGCATTCCGGATTGCTCCATTCGAGCACCACCGTCTTGCCGCGGAAGTCGGACAGCGTGACGGGCCTGCCGTTGGCGTCGGCCAGCTTGAAGTTGGGCGCGGGCCGCCCGACGACCGGTGCCGCTGCAACCGGTGCCGCGATGACCGCCACGGCCGCGAACGCAGTAAGCATCTGCTTCATCATCCATACTCCTCTTCAGCTGACCATTGACACGAGCCGCGAGGGGGTGAGGACCTGCGGCAGGGTTTCGACCGGCTTGCCCGGCGCGTAGTAAAGGTAGAGCGGCACGCCGGAGCGGCCGTGCTTCTCGAGGAAGCGGCCGATTGCCGCGTCGCCCCGCGTCCAGTCGCCGACCAGCACGGCCACCTGCCTGGCGGCGAATGCTTCAGCGACCTGTGCGCGTTCGAGCGCGCCCTTCTCATTGACCTTGCAGGTTATGCACCAGTCGGCGGTGAAGTAGACGAAGATCGGCCGCCTTTCCTGTTGCAGCTGTGCGAGGCGGGCTTCGGTGAATGGCTCGGAGTCGAGAGCGGTTTGGGCGCTGCTCGTAGGTGGCCCGTTGGCTGCGGCGGGGAACAGGATCAGGGCTGCAACGACAGCCAGTGCCGCCGGTGCGAGCGGCAGCCACGCGCTCCGCTGTCCCTGCCGGTGACCGATCCACCAGAGGGTGAGCGCAACCACCATCGTGATGGCGAGGCCAAGCGCCATGCCGTCGATCCCCGCCTGCCGGCCGAGGATCCAGGCGAGGCCCAGCGCGGTCAGGAACATCGGGATGGACAGGATGCGCCGCAGGCGGGCCATCCACGGTCCGGGCCTGGGCAGGCGGCGCCGAAGCGCTGGGATGAAGCCGAGCGCCAGGAACGGCAGCGCGAGCCCCAGGCCCAAGCCGGCGAAGACGGCGAGGGCGGCAGCCGTCGGCAGCACCAGCGCGGCCCCGAGCGCCGCGCCCATGAACGGTCCGGTGCAGGGCGTCGCCACGAACGCGGCCAGCGCACCGGTCCAGAAAGCGCCTTGGTGTCCGCCTCGCCGGGCAAGCCTGTCACCCACATCCAGGGCCGGAAGCTCGAACAAGCCGGCGAGATTCAGCGCGATGGCGGTCACGAGCAAGAGCAGCAACAGGATCACCCGCGGGTCCTGCAGCTGAAACGCCCAGCCCGCCGCGCTGCCGCCCGCCCGCAGACCGAGCAGAACCGCTCCGAGCGCGAGACAGATCAGCATGGCGCCGGACGTGTAGGCGATCGCTTCCCGCCGCGCCGTCCCCTCGTCCCCGCCCGACTTGGCCAGGCTCAGCGCCTTGAGGCTGAGGATGGGAAAGACGCATGGCATGACGTTCAGCAGCAGCCCGCCGACCAGCGCGCCCAGCAAAGCGGCCAGCACCGCCGGAAGCGAAACCGGACTCTGCTGTATCTCCGTGCCTAACGCCTCCCCGGCGGGGGGAACGCGGCCGGGGACCGCTGTCAGCCACAGACCGTTGCCGTCGCTGAGCCTCAACACGCCTTCGACCGCAGGGAGGCTGGCCGCATTGGACGGCGCGTCGGTCTCGACGATCAGCGTGTCCCCGGAACGGGAGAAAGACTGGTCGGCGGCATAGGCCAGCGCGCCGTCCGTCAGGGGGAAGAAATAGGGTTCGGCGGGTTCCACGGCCGCCGGGAGCGGAACCGCCAGCCGGAAGCGGTTGCCGGCGCGCTCGAATCGTCCCTCGCTGCCCAGCGGCTTGGGTAGTGCCTGGCGGAAGCGGTCGAAGGTCGGGCTGCTGGCTTGCGGACCGCCGGGAACTCCGGCGCGCAGGCCGACGGCCACCTTGGCGGTTTCAGGTACGCAGACCTCGTCGGTGCAGGCGAGGTAATCCACCCTCGCGCGCAGCGGGAGTGCAGTGCCGGGCGCCACATCGGCGGGCACATGGACGTCGATCAGCTGGGCGTAGTCGCCCTCGTAAACATAATTCATCAGCCCGCCGACGATCAGCCGGCCGGGTACCGGGTACTGGATCGGTCCGGCAGTCAGGCCGTGCGGCAGATCCCAGGCGATCTGGGTCTCGATCCCGCTGTCGCCCGGGTTCTTCCAATAGCCGTGCCAGCCCTTTGCAGGCTTCATCACCAAAGCCAGCGTCACCGTTCCGCCGGGCGCGACAGCGGACGACTCGGCGATGAGGCTCGCCGCAATCGCGTTCTTGCCGGGCTGCGGAAGCTGCGCGCTTGCGGTGGCGTGAAGCAGCAGGGCTGCCAGCAAGGCCCCAACCAAATGCCACAGGGTTCCGCGATGGGCTGCCATGATCTCCTTCCTGTCATGACCTTGGCCCGCTGACCATATGCCGAAAGTCACGGCCCGGAGGGCCTACCTTCGGCACTTACTGAAAAGCGGGCAAGCCGGCACACCGGACGGACCAGTACGAGGGAGCAACCATGCTACGGTCCGTCGGCGTCACCGCCGTTCTACTTGCCACCGCCGCGCCGGCCCTCGCCCAGCGTGCGAACGAGAATGCCGTTGCGTCGGCGCAGGACGCGTTCGGCACCAGCGTCGGCAACGAACGCGTAGGGCTCTACTTCCCCCAAAGCGCCCGCGGCTTCAGCCCGGTGCAGGCCGGGAACGTCCGCATCAACGGCCTGTACTTCGACTATCAGACCGACCTCAACAGCCGGCTGGTCTCCGGCAGCAATGTCCGGGTCGGTCTGACCGCGCAGGGTTACCCGTTTCCAGCCCCGACCGGCGTCGCCGATTTCACGTTGCGGCTGCCGGGGAAAGAGGCCGTGGCCAGCACGGTGGCCGGCATCGGACCCTTCGGCGGGGCGCGGGTGGAAGTCGATGCGCAGGTGCCGGTCACCGGCACGCTTGGGATCGCCGGCGGTGTCGGGGTGAACCGCGAGGAGCTATACTATGGCGGACACCGGCGCTTGATCACCGCCGCCGCGGTCGCGCGCTGGCGTCCGTCGGATGCGCTGGAGATCACCCCGTTCGCGAGCATGCTGGACACCAGCAGCGACGAGGGCCAGCCGATCATCTTCACGGCCGGTGCCTTTCTCCCGCCGAAGATCGAGCGCCGCCGCTACTTCGGGCCGGAATGGGCGCAGAACAAGTCGCAAGGTTTGAACAGCGGCGTGTTGGCCACCTATACCACTGGCGACTGGACGCTGCGCGGCGGCGGCTTCCGTTCGGTGTCGCGCCAGACGCGCAACTTCAACATACTCTATCTCAACACCTCGCGTGACGGCGAGGCGGACCGCCAGGTCATCCAGGAGGAGGGGCGCCGGGTCGCCTCCATCTCAGGGGAGCTGCGCCTCACCCGCCAGCTGATCGAGGGCGATCGCCTCCACCTGGTGCACCTGATGACGCGCGGCCGCATGCTCGACCGGCGGGTCGGCGGCAGCCGGCGGTTCGACTTCGGCCGTGGGCCCATCGATGAGCCGCTCGACGTGCCGCAGCCGGACTTCGTGCAGGGGCCGCAGACGACCGACGAGGTGCGCCAGTTCACCGGCGGCCTGGGCTATGAAGGGCGCTGGCGCGGGGTCGGCGAACTCAGCCTGGGCATTCAGCGGACGTCTTATCGCAAGGAGGTGGTGCGCCCGTCCGGTGCCCTCCCAGTGACCAAGGCGAGCCCGTGGCTGTTCAATGGCGCGCTTTCCATCTTCGCGAGGCCTGGCCTCGTCTTCTACGCCGGCTACAGCAAGGGCCTGGAGGAAAGCCCCGTCGCGCCGGAGATCGCCACCAACCGTGGCGAGGCGCCCCCGGCGATCATCACGGAGCAGAAGGACGCAGGCTTCCGGCTCAAGCTCAGCAAGAGCCTCAGCCTGGTCGCAGGCGTGTTCGACGTTCGCAAGCCCTATTTCGCGCTCGACCCGTCCAGGGAGTTCCGGCAGCTCGGTGAAGTCCGCAACCGCGGCATCGAGGCGTCCTTGGCCGGGCAGATCACCCCGCGGCTCAGCCTCGTGCTTGGTGCCGTGTTCCTGGACGCGGAGGTCAGCGGCGACGCGGTGGAGCTCGGTCTCATCGGGCGACGGCCGGTCGGGTCGATCGGCCGCGTCATCACCGGCGCAGTGAACTGGGAAATGCCGTGGGCGGAGGGACTGTCGCTCGACCTCGCCTATGAGAGCTCGTCGGACAGGAACGCGAACGCGGCGAACACTCTGGTCATCCCTGCGCGCTACATACTGGCGCCCGGCGCCCGCTACCGCTTCGACCTGTTCGGCAAGCCTGCAACATTGCGGGCACAGGTTCCCTCGGTGAACAAGCCCTACGGGTTCAGCAACCTCGGTGAGGGCTTCTACTACAACCCGCCGCGCCGCTTCCAAATAAGCCTGACCACGGACCTCTGAGCTGGCGTGCGAGCGTCGGCCCGGTGACATGGGCGGGCGACTGCTTCACCTCACCTGTCCTGTCCGGGCAGGGCCGCCTGCGTCAGACTGTCCGCTTTGTTGCTGAGCGGTCTTCGGCAGGGCGTGACCCTGGAGGTGATGGGCGAAGGATGGTCGGTGGGGCCGCTCAGCGCCGAGATGAAGAAGCTCCCGTTCAGCGCCAGGGCGACATCAATATCCCATCCAGTGGACCACGCTCGGCGACTATCTCCGCTTTCCCGAACGGAAGGGCATTGCGCCGAACGTTGCTTCCGTCGTCGGTGCGACCAGCGTGCGCCAGCATGGGCTTGGTGAGATGGACGTCGACTTCGACCCGCAGCAACTCGGGCGCATGCGCGCGCTGGTGCGCCAAGCGATGAAGGAAGGCGCCCTTGGGGGTTGGCACGTCCCTGATCTATCCGCCCGCCTCCTTTGCCGAGACGGACGAGCTGGTGAGCCTGGCGACTGAGGCGGGGCGATGCGGCGGCATGTACATCAGCCACATACGCTCCGAAGGAGATCGCCTGCTGGAAAGCGCGGATGAGCTGATCGACATCTCGCGGCGGTCGGGCGCTCCGGCCGAGTTCTACCACCTGAAGCAGGCCGGGCGAGCCATCTGGAACAAGCTCGGCCAAGTGATCGCCAAGGTCGAAGCCGCGCGCGCAGGGCCTCCGGATCACGGCCGACATGTACACCTACACCGCCGGCGGAACGAACCTCTCCGCATCCATGCCGCCGTGGGTTCAGGACGGCGGCGCCGAACGGAGGCGCGTGCCGCCACAAGGCGAAGAACTTCAACTGACACGCGTCACGGGATGCGCGCGATCACCTTGATCTCGAAATCGAACCCGGCCAGCCAATTTACGCCGACCGCTGTCCAGTTCGGGTAAGGCGGCTCACCGACCACCTCGCCACGTAGGCCATGAACGGCTCAAACTGCGCTTCGGGGTCGGTGTGAAAGGTGGTCACGTCGACGATGTCGTCGAACCCGCAGCCGGCCGCCTCCAGCACCGCGGCAGGATTAATATTGCGCTGGATGAGCTCGGTCCGGATATTGGAGGTCGCCCAGCCCACCACGATCGACTGGGATGCTCGCCTAATCACGCCTGTTTACGAGTAAGCACGGCGGTCGAAGCTGGCACTTACACCAACTCAGGCGTCCTAGTGCGACGATGGGCGAACGACAATGATCGACGGTTTTCGGTCGCCTCAGCACCCGTGCTAGACGGGGGTTGTAACGAGGATATAGCTACCGCTCTCATCCGGCGCGGGCACGCCAATCTTCTCGTCAGGTTACGACGTTTAGCGCTTCCTTAAGGGCATTTACGCGTGGCGGGCGGATCGTGGAGCGCTGCCTAAAGGAACCGGAGAACTGCCCACGCGCTGTTTGAGGTCAAGAGGACACCAGCATGGCAACGCAGACGCTACCGCCGGACCGGCTCAGCCGGGAGCTTCGTGAGGGACGCAGCCCGGACCTTACGCGCCGGCGATGGGCGATCGGGTTGTCTTACGCCGGTCTGGCGATCGGTGCGATTGTGGGCGCCTATCAGACGGGCATGATCAGGCGGCTTCCGGACATCGCGCCCGGCGACCTGTTCGACGCGGAAAAGGTCGACGCGTCCGATTATGCCTATCGGCGGCTGCAGACCCCCGACGCGTTCATGATGATCATCACCTACGGCATTACCGCCGCGCTGGCGGCCGCCGGCGGAAAGGAGCGGGCGGAGCAGAATCCGGCGTTGCCGGTCGCCCTTGCCGGCAAGGCGGCGTACGACCTTGTGACCTGCTTGCGCCTGGCGCGGGAGGAGTGGCAGGAAAACCAAGCCCTGTGCAGCTGGTGCCAAGTCGCGACCTTGCTGTCCGCCGGCACCTTGGCGCTCGCGCTTCCCGAGGCGCGGAAAGCGGCAGCGGCTCTCTCGGCTTGAGCCGCAACACCGACGCATCGGGGTTCATCCGCGCCCGAACTCATGCCGCCGAATCTTGCAGCTGCGGTTCGATGGCAACGCCTTGGCTCCCCGACCGTTTACCAAATTGTTCCGCGGTATTGCGGGCGTGTTCTCACCCAGCCGGAAGGAACCCACCATGGGCATTCTCTTTAACAGCATCAAAACCTTCGACGACCTGTTCGTCAGCGTCCTTCAGCAGATCTACTACGCCGAGCGGCAGATTGCGGAGCAGCTCGAAGTGATGATCGGCAAGGCGACTTCGCCCGAGCTTCGCTCCGGGTTCGAGCAGCACCTTGGGGAAACCCGCACGCAATACACCCGCCTCCAAGAAGTGTTCCGCATGCACGGCACCGAAGCCAAGGAGGCTACGTGCCCGGCGATCGACGGCATCCTCAAGGCCGGCAACAGCCTTGCCGGCGACATCGCCGACAAGCAGGTGCTCGACGCCGGCCTGACCCACGCCGCACAGATGGTCGAGCATTATGAGATCGCGCAATACGGTACGCTGATCGCCTGGGCCAAGGAGATGGGCCGTCCGGATTGCGCGGGTGTCCTGCAGCAGTCGCTTGACGAGGAAAAGGCGACGGACGCCAGGCTCACCCGCCTCGCGGAAGCCCGTCTCAACCAGAAGGCCGATCAGCAGTCTGCCTGATCGGGTAAATAGCGGGGGCCAGCCGGACTGGCCCCCGTTTAGAGCTCGGACTTTGCTTGCGCCCGCAGGTCGAGCACTTCGGCGATCGCCCGCTGGCCGCCGCGCCGGTCGAGCTGGACGATGATGTCGATCACCGATCGCGCATAGGCCAGCGTGTCCGCGCGGGTGAGGCCGAGGCCGGCCTGCATGACCATCAGCCCGAGCTGTTCCAGCGCACCGCCCGAATTGTTGGCGTGAATGGTGCTGAACGAGCCCGGGTGGCCGGTGTTGATCGCGCGCAGGAAGCTGACGGCTTCGGTGCCCCTCAGTTCGCCCAGGACGATGCGGTCCGGGCGGAGGCGCAGGGAGGCTTGCAGCAGGTCGTCGGTGCTCACCCGCGCTTCGCCCAGCTCACCCTTGACCGCCACCAGCCCAAGTCCGGCGGGACTCTGCAGGCGGATCTCGGGGGTGTCCTCGATCAGGATGACGCGCTCGGCGGGCGGCACTTCGCGCAGCAGGGCGTTGAGGAAAGTAGTCTTGCCGGACGAGGTGCCGCCGCTGACCAGGATGGTCCGGCGGTCGGCCACGGCCTGCCGGAGGTAGGCGAGCGGGTTTTCGTCCGGGTCGACCTTGGGTGCGTCGGCTTGGGCGATGCCGACCCGGGAGGCATAAGCGGACAAGGGCAGGTCGACCAGCCGGTGACGCCGGATCGCCATCGCCCAGCCGCTGCGCGTCGCCGGCGGGGAGATGAACTGGACGCGGGCGCCGTCGGGCAGCGTCGCGGCGAGCAGCGGGCGCTCGCGGCTGACGCCCTGGTGCGTTGCGCGGGCGACCTGCTCGGCGAGGCGGCGGATGAGGAGGTCGTCGACCTGCGGCGCTTCGGCCCGCTGGAGGTGCAGCGCTCCGGCTTCCTCGATCCACAACTCGCCCGCCCGGTTGAAGATGATCTCGGATACGTCCTCGCGCTCGAGCCAGGGACGGAACGGACGAAGGTAGGCCGACAGGTAAACGCCGGCCGTTTCCGCCAGGTCGAGCACTTGCCCCTGCGGCTGCGCCGGACCGGCTGCGTTCACGGCCGGGTCGCCGTGCTCACTTGCGAGAAGTTGAGGTCGCGCGCGGTGAAGACCCGGATCGGATGGCCCTGCTGCACCCGCACCGTCGGCGGGATGGCCCCGTTCTGCTGCGCCGCCACGCCCGCGGCGCTGCCGCCGCCCGACAGCAGCAAGGACGCTCCCCCGGTGCCGATCGCGCTTGCGGCGCCCACCACCGACAGGAGCATTGCCGAGCCGAAGCGCTTGAAGAAGTGGCCCTTCACGTCCCCGGTCAGGCCGCTGGTCCCGGCCTCGTCGGTCCCGGGCGAGGCGATCGCGACCGACACGCCGTCGGGCCGGATCAGGCGCGACCAGAGCACGTAGACCCGCGTCTGGCCCGCCGCCAGGCCGCTGCGGTACTGGCCGATCAGCCGGGACGAGCGCGGGATCAGGACGCGGCTGCCGTCGAAGCTGCGCACGTCCTGGCTGACGACGGCGCGCGCGAAGCCGGGGAGGTCGCTGTTGATGGTGGTCTCCAGCACGGCGGGGATGAGGGTTCCCTGGCTGACCGTGCTCGCCGGGTCCACCATGCGCGTGGCGGTGGCGGATTCCGAGGCCGAAGCATCGGCCCGGGCGGCGAACTCGTCCTGGCCGGTCGCCGGCTTGGCTGGAACCGGCGAGCCCGCAGCTGCTCCTTCCGCTGCCGCCGGCGACGGGTCCGCCGCTACTGATCCGGACGAGTCGTAAAGCAGGGTCGGCGAGCGCAGGCGATCGGCGGCGGTGGGGCCCGCCGCTGCGGCCGGCTGAGTTCCGGGAAGCGCCACCGGGGCGTAGGTCGGCGGGGGCGAGCTGAACACCAGAGAGGATTGCGGTGCGGCTGCGCTGCTTGGGTCCATGGCAGCCAGCTGCTCGGGCGTCGGCGGCGGGAT
Organism: uncultured Sphingomonas sp.; assembly: GCF_902806285.1. Classification (GTDB taxonomy): domain Bacteria; phylum Pseudomonadota; class Alphaproteobacteria; order Sphingomonadales; family Sphingomonadaceae; genus Sphingomicrobium. The sequence goes on from NZ_CADCWA010000055.1 coordinate 15,364, forward strand.
CACCGGGACGGCCTGCTGGGTCTCGGCTACTGCTGCCGTAGGCGGGGGAGCGACGGCGCGCTGAGCGTCGCGCCCGCTGCTCAGGCCCCAGAAGGTCGCCAGGCCGAGCACCACGGCGACGGAGGTTCCCGCGACCAGCCCGGCCTTGTCCTTGCCGGCGGACCGTGCCGCCACCGCCGGGTAAGCCATCCGGCTCGCCTCGACCAGCGCAACATCGTCCATGTCGCGCCGCGGATCGTAGGGGACCAAGGTCCCGTGCGGGCGATTAGCCGGGCTGACGATGTCGTCAGCGGTTGGTGCGAAGCTCGACTTGGCGGCGTCCATTACGGCTCTTTCGTATCTGCGGTGCGAACCGGCCGGTTGGTCCGGGGAGTAGAGGTCACCGTCGCGCTGTGCTTGCCGCGCCTGAGGATCAGCTGCGGCGCGACACCTTCGACGATAATGTAGCCCTGTTCCATCCGGTAGTTGGACGGGCTTTCCGTGCCGTCGGGCGCGGGGATCAGGACCGCCGGCAGCGGGACCTTTTCCGGCCAGCTCAGATAGGTTGACTTGCCGTCGTCGAACACGCGCGCCGGCCGCAACGCCTTTGCCCCGCGCGCGGTCCAGCCGAAGTGGAGTTGCGGCAGGGGTGCGGGCGGCGGCGGCGCGCTCTGCGCCACGTTCGTGCTCGCCGGGGCGGGCTCGGGCGGCGGCGGGATCGAACCGGGAGCCGGGTAGTCCGGATATTCGAAGCTCAGCGCGTACACCGGCTGCGTCCCGCGCCCCGTCTCGAGGTCGAACAGGTAGGTCCGCTTGTCGGTCACCACCATCAGGTTGCTGCGCGCGCCGGCCGTCAGCGGCTTCACGAACAGGTGGTCGCCGCGCTTGTTGGGCGTGACCTGCCAGGACACGCTGTCGCCCACCGCGACATTCTCGATCCGCTCGTCGGGACCGAAGCGGATCGCGCTCTGGTAGCCCGGCCTTCCGACGAAGCGCACCACCGTTTCCGGCTTGAACAGCACCGTCCGCACCCGCGTATCGGCGGCCGCGACCGGAGTAGCGGGCGCTGCGAACAGCAGCAAGGCAAGCGGAAACGCCAGGTACTTCATGTCTTGAGCCTTCCGGCATTGGGTGCGGGCGGCGGCGCGCGGAAACGGGTGCCGATTCCCTGCACGCGGCGGTCGACCGCCGAGGCGGGGGAAGCCGGAAGATCGCTGGTGCCTACGCTCACGGACTTCAGCCCGGTCACCCGGACGTCGCGGACCGGCCCCTCCGACACATCGTTGGCGGGGACACGCGTGCCCGCAACGATGGCGCGGACACGGTCGGACACCGGCGGCTCCGGCGCGGCGGCGCTGCCGGCCGGGGCAGCAGACGCCTGCGCGGTGACCTGACTGCTGTTCGTGACAAGGGAGGCGGGCGCCGCTGCTGCGGCTGCAGCAGCAGTCTCGGCGCGTCCACTCGTGCCGATGCTCCAGCCTGCGACCATGGCTCCACTGACCTTCAGGACGATCACCATCAGCGCAACGTAGACGGCCGCGCCGAGGAACATCGTCACCGCCGCCTGCATGCTGACCGGCCCGGCGTTCAGCGCCGCGACGATCGGGGCGAGCAGCGCCAGCGCCGCGCCGCCGATCAGCACGGTGAACAGCGGCACCAGCGCGAACATCACCGCGCCCTTGAGCCAGCCGACGAACAGGCCGTGGGTTCCGCGGAACAAGGCCATGACGATGAACACCGGCCCGAGCGCCAGCAGCGCCGCCAAGGCGATACGCGCGACCAGCAGCACCCCGACCGTTCCGAGCAGGAGCAGCATCGCCGCCATCCACAGCACGTCGGCGGCGGTCCAGCCCGCCGCCTGCGGCGGAGCCGGGGTGATGCCGGTCTGGGTCAGCGGCAGCGGTTCCTTGGCGGCTTCGGCCGCCTGGGCGACGGCGGCGAACAGGCTGTCGAGCTGACCCGCGAAGGCGGCGGTCGCGGAGCCTTGCTGCCCCGTCACCACGGAGGCGACCTGATCGGGCGCGCCGGTCAGAAGGGTCCATACGACGCTCTGGTAAGCGACCCAGCTGGTGGCAAAGGTCAGCACCAAGCCGAGGCCAAGCATGCGCGGCGTCAGCATGTTGAGGCCGAGCTTGGAACGCCCGGTCAGCAGGTTCACCGCGAGCAGCGCGATGTACAAGGTAAGCAGCAGTGTCAGCGCGCTGACCAGCGAGCCGTCCGCGCCGAACAGCCGGCCGAACGCCTTCGCGGTCCCTTCCGCGCTGACGCAGTCGACGACACGCAGCGCTTCGGCGATACCAGCTTGGCCTTCGACCGACAGGGTCGGGCAGCTGCTCACTCGGCGGCCTCCAGGAACCCTGCGCCGTTTTCGTCGCTGCCCGGCCAGGGCGCGCCGACCAGGATCGGGTACCAGCGCGCGGGATCGTCGCCGTGGATCGCTCGCAGCGCGTCCAGGCGCCGAACGCTCGCTTCGCGCCCCGACAGTACGGTCAGCACCTCCGGCATCCCGCCGAGATCGAGCCGCACTACCACCGAATGATTGGCGTGCCGGACCAGGAAGCAGCGGCTGTGGACGGGCAGGCTGCGGATCAGCTCCAGCTCATGCTCCGACAGGCCGAAGCCGCCGCAATAATCCTCCGCCCGCGCCTTGGGGTTGGGCATGAAGATGCCGGTCGCGGTCTGTTCGACGATGGCGCTGCTGATGCGGCTTTCCAGCGCGTCGCGCGCCGACTGGGTGCCGAACCCGACCAGCGCGTTGCGCTTGCGCAGCGTCTTCATCCAGTCGCGGATGCGCCCGGTGAACACGGGATCGTCGAGCGCCTTCCAGCCTTCGTCGATCAGAATCAACGCCGGCTCGCCGTTCAGCCGCTCGTCGATCCGGTGGAACAGATAGAGCATGGTCGGCGCGCGCAGCCGCGGGCTGTCGAGCAGCGCGGTCATGTCGAAGCCGACGAGCTTGCGCTCGAGGTCGAGCTCGTCCTCCAGATTGTCGAACAGCCAGGCGTTCTCGCCCGCCCCAACCCACGGCGCGAGCCGGGAAACGAGGTCGCCCTCCGTCGGCCGCTGGTTGCCGGCCAGCAGCTCGCGGAAGTGGCGGAGGCGGCGGAAGGCGGGATCGTGCTCGAAGCAGGCATCCACCGCTTCCGCCACGACCCGCAGCTCCTCGGGACCGTCGACCTCCAGCAGCGTGCCCACCCAGTCGCGCAGAAAGGCGCGGTTGGCGGCGGTGTCGGGCAGCCGCAGCGGGTTGAAGCCGGTCGGCTGGCCCGGGGACAGGCGGGCGTAATGCCCTTCCATCGCGCGGACGAAGATCTCCGCGCCGCGATCCTTGTCGAACACGACCGTGCGCGGGCCGAACCGCTGCGCTTGGCCCGCGAGGAAGTTCAGCACCACGGTCTTGCCCGAGCCCGACGGCCCGATCACCGTGAAGTTGCCGAGGTCGCCTTCGTGAAAGTTGAAATAGTAGGGCGTCGCGCTGGTGGTCTCGAACAGGGCGGTCGCCTCGCCCCACTGGTTGCCGTCGGCGCGGCCGAGCGGGAAGCCGTGCAGCGACAGGAAGCCCGCGGCGTTGGCGCTGGAGATCATCGCGCGCCGCACGACATACTGTTCGTTACCGGGGAACTGGCCCCAGAAGGCCGGCTCGAGGTTGACGTCCTCGCGCACTGCGACCGCCCCAAGGTCGGCGAGCGCCGCGCCCGCTTCGGCCATGGCGTCGTCGAGTTGGGCGAGGTCCGGCACCTGGACGGACAGTGACAAGTGATGGTCGCCGAACCCGACCTGGCCCGCGGCGAGCGCGTCCTTGGCGCCGAGCATCTCGCGCCGCTCGGTGGTCGCTTCCTCGTCCGTGGCGCGCAGCCGGCGGATCGCCAGGTCCATCCGCTCCTTGGCGATCTGCCGGTCCGCAGGCGCGAAGCTTTCGGTCAGCACCATCGCATGCGGCAAGCGCAGCAGTCCGTCGATCAGGCCCGGGCGGGTGGTCGCGGGATATTCCTTGAGCGACAGGGTGCCGGTGAAAGTTCGCCGCGTCGGCCCGCGCGTCTCGATCGCATCCAGGCCGAAGCTGACCCGCGAGTAGGGCAGGTGATGGCCGAGGTCGACCTCCGGCTCGGGCGCGAGCACCGGACGCAGCTCGCCGTTGAACAGGGCCGATAGCAACTCCAGCGGCTCAGAGCAGCGGCCGCCGGGACCGTCGTAGCCGCCCAGCGGACGCGCGCCGTAGTCGTGCAGCCCGGCGATCAGCGCGGTCATCGCCGCATCCAGGTCGCGCAGGGTCCGTGGGTCGTGTTCGGTGCTGCCGGACTTGCCCAGCCGCCGCGCGAGCCGCTCGGGCCAGCCGGTCTTGCCGCGCGCGGGACGCCGGACCAGCGTCAGGAACTGGTCGTTGACGAACAGCCGGCGCTTGCCCAGCCGGCCGCGCCACAGCTCGTCCATGCGCCGCGCGAAGCCGGGTCCTTCGACCGGCGACAGGCCGACCGAAACCGGGCTGCGGATGATGTGCCGATAGAGCACGAAGCGCGCGTCTAGCGTGCTCCGCAGCAGCATCTCGCGCACGCCCTGCGCGTGGTTGAGCTCGTCGGCGTCGGCGGTCTCGAACGCCATGCCGGGCACGTGGATCGAGCGCATCAGCGAGCCGTCGCGCAGCTCCACCGTGCCCTCGTCCAGCAGGCGGCGATACGGCAGTCGGTCGCCGGCGCGGTGCTCGCGCTTGGCCCAGCCGGCGGCGCCTTTCCAGGGGGTGCTGTCGGTCATGGCGCGTAGCTGTTGCAACCCCACCGCTTCCAGTTGCGGATGCGCGGGCAGCGGCTGACCTTGGTGAGCCACAGGTCGAACACCCGGGGTTCGCGCAGGCAGGCGAGGTAGCCGATGCCATGCACGGCAAGGGCGACCGGCAGGGCCAGGAACGAGCGGGTGATCAGAAACGCTTCCGTAGTGATGGCGGCGTTCAGGACGAAGTAGCTGTAGGTCACCCCGCCGAACATCTGCGGCCGGGTCAGCGCCCGGAACACCGGATCGTTGTGGAGCCGCGCCACCGTTGTTACCTCGCCGCCGACGCGGTAGCTTGGATGCCCGAGACGATCGCGGTCGACCCGAACAGCACGAAGCAGCCGATGATCACCGTCGCCCCGAACCGCCAGTTCATCCGGCCGGTGAGCATCATGAAGCCGACCATCGCCACCGCGATCACCGCCACGGCGGTGGCGACGTTGCCGAGCAGCGTGCCCTGCAGCCAGCTGAGCGCCGACACGATCGGGCCCGAGCCCTGCGGGTCGGTGGCTTGTGCTGACGCGGGCGAAGCAACTGCGGCGAGTGCAAGGGCGAGCAGCGCCGAGGAACGGGTCATGGACGTTTTCCCTGCGATGTGAAGGGGGCGGACAGGCGATCGACGATCGCCCGGACATAGGCCTGGGTTTCGCGGATCCGGGGGATGCCGCGGGCCCGCTGCACTCGGCCGGGTCCGGCGTTGTAGGCGGCAAGCGCAAGCTCCACGTCGCCGCCAAAGCGGTCGAGCTGTTGGCGCAGGTAACGCGCCCCGCCGGCGAGGTTGGCGTTGGGATCCTGCGGGTTCACGCCTAGGTCCCGCGCGGTGCCGGGCATCAGTTGCGCAAGCCCGATCGCGCCCGCGGTGGAACGCGCGCCCGCGCGCCACCGGCTTTCCTGCCAGACCAGCGCTTCCAGCAGCACGGGGCTAATGTGATGGGCGGCGGCAAGCTGTTCCACGGCTGCAGCATAGGCCGGCGGCGCCATCGACGCCAGTACCGGGGTCAGCGCTTCCGGCGCGATCTGAACTTCGTCGGTCGCCCCGGGAACGGCGACCGGGTCTGCGGGCGATGGTCGATCAGCGGCGCGAACGACCACGGTGCCGTTTGCGTCCAGTTCGATGACATCGGCCGATGCCGGCGTCGCGCAGAGGATCGCCAGCACTGCAAGGCAGGCTCCGGTGGCGGATTCGGCCGTCCGTGCGACGAACCGTCCTGTCCTTCGTCCTGCCTTGCTCATCACCACCTCTGTGCGGACTGGCGCCCCTTGCGGGCTCCCGGTCAGCCCGCTGTGCTTGCTCGGATTGTCCCGTTGACACCGGCGGGGAAGAAACCTCCCTGATTAACGGCGCCGGCGTTCAGGTAGACGATGTTGAGCACATCGCCTGCCGATCGACTGAAGGCCAGACCATTAGCGTCGGCGGGCACGATGTTCGAGGCATCACCCATCCGGCGAACACCCTGATCGACATCCGCCGTATTATCGAGGCTATCGCGGGCGTCCGAGATCGCTTCCGTCGCATCTATCAGCGCCGGCATCGCGATGCCCTTGCCGTAGAGCACGGTTCGGATGAGGCCGGCGTGGTAAGCTTCGGCCCCGAGGATACCGGCTGCGGCCGACAGGAACGTCGGGCTCTGGATAAGCGGTGATGCACCCTTGTAGGCGGTAACCCCCACGTCCTCGAAGATGTATGCGCCAAGCAGGAAGTTCTCGTCGCTGGCGTATGGATCGAAGGACTGTCCCGCCCCGACGAGGCCCGCAGCGCGAGCGGCAGCGGAGAATGGCCCGTTGGCGTCGCTGCTGATGTTGATCGCTGGCTGCGCCACCGCGGCCGAACCCAGCGCCGTGCGGAGAAAGGCGACGTGCGCCCTTTCGTCGGCGGCGATCTCGTTCGCATACTGCCGGACCACCTGATCGGTGAAGGCCACCGCCCGCCCGCCGGTCACCGCGCCTTGCGTGCCGGTGCCCGTGAGAAGCGTGTTCGGAAGACCCGCTCCAGTCACGGCGAAGCTGTAGAACTGGGCTTCCAGATACTCGAGGTTGAGGGCGAAATTGAGGATGTCGGCGTCGGACAGTCCCGTTTGCGGAGGCGCTACGTTGACGTTGTTGTCGACCCCGAAGCCGTCCCCGTCGCCGCCGCCGCCGCCGCAGGCGCTGACCGCCGCAGCTCCGGCGACGGCCGTCGACATGCCGGCAAACTTGAGAAAGGCCCTGCGTTCGACGCGGCGCTTGGCCTGGCGCTCGAACACTTCTGCAATGAGTTCATGCTGGTTCATGGCGACCGCTTTCCTATCTGGGGCTTAGC
>NZ_CADCWA010000056.1:0-19902 GCF_902806285.1 uncultured Sphingomonas sp.
CGGCAAGGTAGGCTGAATGACAACGGGTATTCGCGCGCTAAACTAGGTTATGCTTCAACCGAAAGGCGGGAGTTGGCCGCGAAGAAGCGACTGGATCTGCAATCATCAAGGATCGTGAACTCACCGAGCCTCCAACCCCGGAGGCGTTCCCACGGCCAAGCGGACGCGCTATGACGACGAGGAAGCATCAGGGGAGCGGTAAGCTGGACGTCGACGATCGCTTTGCGCCGCAGCCGCTGGCGCGATGGTTCAAGCCGGCGGCGGTCGCGGCGGTGGTGTTCATGGCGCTGGGCGCGGTGACCTACATCAGCCATGTGGCCACCGATCCCGCCAGCCTCCCACTGGATCAGCGCCAGCTGTTCATGGCGGAGCCGTGGTGGATGACCGGCGCTTACGGCCTTGCCGTATGGCCCGGCCTGGTCGGCGCAGTGCTGCTGCTGCTCAGGCGCAAGCTCGCGGAGCCCGCACTGCTGGTGTCGCTGCTCGGCACGGCCATCTGGTTCGCGGGTTTCCTCATCGTACCGGGATTGCGCGAGGGCATGTCGTCCGACGCGTTGCTGATCCCCCTCATCATCCTGGCGCTGACCTGGACGATCTTCTGGTTCGCCCGGCACAGCCGCCTGCGCGGCTGGCTGCGCTAGCGGCATGTCGACCTTCACCCTGGACATGGCCACCAGCCGGGCGACGCCGTCGCCGGTGCCGGGCAAGCGGATGACGGTGCCGTCGCTGAAGGGCCGCAAGCAGGACGGGCGGACCGAGCAGCCGATCGTGATGCTGACCGCCTACACCATGCGGATGGCGCAACTGCTCGACCCGCATTGCGACCTCCTGCTGGTCGGCGACAGCCTGGGGCAGGTGATCTACGGCCTGCCATCGACGGTGCCGGTAACGCTGGAAATGATGTGCGCGCACGGCGCAGCGGTGGTGCGCGGTAGCTGGCATGCGCTGGTAGCGGTCGACATGCCGTTTGGCAGCTACGAGGGCTCGCCCGAACAGGCGTTCGCCAGCGCAGCGCGAGTGATGAAGGAAACCGGCTGCGCGGCGGTGAAGCTGGAAGGCGGGGAGGCGATGGCGCCGACCGTCCGCTTCCTCGCCGAGCGCGGGATCCCGGTGATCGGCCATGTGGGCCTCACGCCGCAGGCGGTGAACACGCTGGGCGGCTACGGCGCGCGGGGACGGAGCGAAGCGGAAGCGGCCAAGATCCTGGCCGACGCCCGGGCGGTCGCGGAGGCCGGCGCCTTTGCTCTCGTGGCGGAAGGCGTGCTCGAGGATATCGCGACCGAGATCACCCGCGCCGTGCCCGTGCCTGTGATCGGTATCGGTGCATCGGCCGAGTGCGACGGGCAGGTGCTGGTGACCGAGGACATGCTCGGGCTGTTCGAGCGCACGCCCAGGTTCGTGAAGCGCTACGACGATCTGGCGGCCCGGGTCGGGCAGGCGGTCGAGACCTATGCCGCCGAAGTGCGGGAGCGGCGCTTCCCGACCGCCGACCAGACCTACCGTCCCAAACCGGCGTGAGTCTTTGCGCCGGCAAGAAAGCCCTGTAGAGGCTCCCGGCCAAGCTCCGGTTCATGTCGCCGCCGACATGACGGGCCGGCGCGGCACCTGACCTTTCATTCCCACGAGGCGCGATTCTTGGCACTGGCTCCCGGCGAAACCAACGAAAGCTTCATCCGCGAAGTGGACGAAAACCTGCGGCGCAGCCAGGCGGAGGAGTTCTTTCGCCGCTATGGGGTTTGGGTCATCGCCGCGGCGCTGCTGCTGCTCGTGGCCGTTGCGGGCCTGCTCTACTGGCGCGGCCAGCAGCGGGCAGCGGCGGCGGGGCAGAGCGAGACGCTGGCGGCGGTGATCGACGACATCGGCGCGGGTAACACCCGCACGGTGGAGCCGCGGCTCGCGCAGATCCAGCGGCAGGGCTCGGACGAATATGCGGGCCTGGCACGGCTGACCGGCGCCGCCTTTGCCTTGCAGAAGGGCAATCGGGCGCAGGCGGTGGCCGCTTACCGCGAGGTTGCGGCCGACGGCGACCAGCCGCAGGCGGTGCGCGACGCGGCGCTGCTGCGCGGCACGGCGCTGGAGTTCGACAGCCTCAAGCCGGAAGAGGTGATCGCCCGGCTGCAGCCGTTGACCGTGGCGGACAGCCCGTGGTTCGGCAGCGCGGCCGAGCTGACCGCCATGGCGATGCTCAAGGGGAACCGCCGTCCGGAGGCGGGCCGGCTGTTCGGGGCGATCGCGGCGCGCAGGGACCTGCCGCCCTCGCTGCGCACCCGCGCGGTGCAGATCGCCGGAACGCTGGGCGTGGACGCCACCGCGCAGCTGCCCGCCGGCTCATAGCAAATCCAGAGGACCGAAAGACGGACATGAACCACAAGCTTGTCGGGGTATTGATCGCTGCTGCGCTGCTTAGCGCATGCAACCCGTTCAACCGCGCGCGGCCGAAGACGCCGGTCCTGGGCGACCGCGTCGCAGTGCTTGCGGCCGATGCGGATATCGCCGTCGATCCCGCCGCGGCCGCCGCGCCCTTCTCGCTCCCTCCGGCGCAGGCGAATGCTGAATGGTCGCAGCCCGGCGGCAACGCGGCCAAGTCGATGGGCCATCTGGCGCTCGGCAATGCGCTCGGCACCGCGTTCAGCGTCGGCATCGGGCAGGGCAGCACTACGCAAGCCAAGCTCGGCGCGGGGCCGGTGGTCGCGGACAACAAGGTCTTCACGGTCGACACGGCCGCCACCGTTCGCGCCTTTGACGCGGCGAGCGGACGGCAGCTGTGGGCGACGCAGTTCGGGACGGAGCGGGGCAACAGCGCGTCGCTGTACGGCGGCGGCGTGGCCTACGCGGGCGGCCGGGTGTTCGCGACCAACGGCTTGGGCTTCGTCGCGGCGCTGGACGGCACCAACGGCGGCATCGCCTGGCAGGTCCGGCTGGGTGCCCCCTTGCGCGGCGCTCCGGCCATTGCGGGCGACAGCCTGTACGTGATGAGCCAGGACAATCAGATCTTCTCGTTGAAGCAGGCGGACGGTTCCACCAGCTGGTCGAAGCCGGCGGCCCTGGAGATCGCCGGCGTGTTTGGCACCGGCGCCCCGGCGATCGCGCAAAGCACGGTGGTGGCGGGCTTCTCCAGCGGCGAGCTCAACGCCTACCGCGCGGAGAACGGGCGCGTCGTCTGGCAGGATGCGCTGTCACGGACGTCGGTGTCGACCAGCGTCGCGACCCTGTCCGACATCGACGCCAGCCCGGTGATCGACAACAGCCAGGTGTTCGCGGTCGGGCAGGGCGGCCGGATGGTCGCGCTCGACCTCACCAGCGGCCAGCGCATCTGGGAGCTCAACATCGCCGGGATCGAGACGCCCTGGGTCGCGGGCGACTGGGTCTATGTGGTGACGGACGACGCCAAGCTGGTCGCCATCGCCCGCAACACGGGCAAGATCCGCTGGATTTATCAGCTGCCGGCCTTTCTCAACCAGAAGGCGAAGCGCGGGCCGATCAGCTATGTCGGCCCGGTCCTGGCCGGCGACCGGCTGATGGTCGCGGGTTCCAACGGCGTGCTGATCAACGTCGATCCGACCAACGGCGCCTTCCAGAGCCAGACCAATGTCGGCGCGCCGGTCAGCGTGCCGATGGCGGTGGCGAACAGCGCCCTCTACGTCCTCGACGAGCGCGGCCGCCTGCACGGGTTCCGGTGATCCTGGCTCCTGCGTGCTGTGCTCCTGCGCAGGCAGGAGCCTAGTGCCTTCTTCACGCCGGTAAGTTACTGGCCCCTGCCTTCGCAGGGGTACAAAGCCTGCATGAAGGCTGGCTTCGTTTACATCATGGCTAGCCGGGTAAACGGCACCATTTACGTCGGCTCCACCAGCAACCTGGTGCAGCGCGCCTACCAGCACCGTAATCGCTTGATCGATGGATTCACTAGGGAGCACGGATGCACGTTGCTCGTCTGGCTCGAAGCACATGACGATCTGCAAGAGGCTCGTCGGCGCGAACTACAGATCAAGAAATGGAAACGCGATTGGAAGCTTCGCCTGATTGAGCAGGACAACCCTGACTGGCTGGACCTCTACCCAAGGCTATTTGGCTGAAGAACACTGGGCTCCTGCCTTCGCAGGAGCACTGAAGGCGGCTACAGCGCCCCCATGCCCCACCCCACCGTCGCCATCGTCGGACGCCCCAACGTGGGCAAGTCGACCCTGTTCAATCGTCTGGTCGGCAGGCGTGTCGCGCTGGTCGACGATCGGCCGGGCGTGACCCGCGACCGGCGTGAGGGCGAGGGCAAGCTGCTCGGTCTTGAGTTTCGGGTGATGGACACCGCCGGCTTCGAGGACGAGGACCCCGCCAGCCTGCCCGGCCGCATGCGCCGCCAAACGGAAGCGGCGGTGCGGGAGGCGGATGTCGCACTGTTCCTGATCGACGCGCGCGAAGGCGTCACCCCGATGGACGAGGAGATCGCCCGCTGGCTCCGCGCCGAGGACACGCCGGTGGTGGTCGCCGCCAACAAGGCGGAAGGGCGGGGCGGCGAGGCGGGGCGGATGGAGGCGTTCGCGTTCGGCTTCGGCGAGCCGATCGCCATCTCCGCCGAGCACGGCGAGGGGGTGGTCGACCTGTTCGAGAGCCTGCGCCCGTTCGTCGAGCGGGAAGACGCGGACGAGGATGAGGACGAGGCGGCGGAGGGCGGTCCGCTCAAGCTGGCGATCGTCGGGCGGCCGAACGCCGGCAAGTCCACGCTGGTCAACCGGATGCTCGGCGAGGAGCGGATGATCACCGGGCCCGAAGCCGGGATCACCCGCGACAGCATCAGCCTGGACTGGGAATGGCAAGGGCGGCCGGTGCGGCTTGTCGACACCGCGGGCCTGCGCCGCCGCTCCAAGGTCGACGACAAGCTGGAGCGGTTGTCGGCGGCGGACACCCGCCGCTCGATCGACATGGCAGAGGTGGTGGTGCTGCTGCTCGATGCCACCCGCGGGCTGGAAGCGCAGGACCTGCGTATTGCCGACCAGGTGGTCGAGGAAGGCCGCGCGCTGCTCATCGCGCTCAACAAGTGGGACGTGGCGGAGAACGCGTCCAGCCTGTTCAACGGGGTCAAGGCGGCGCTGGAGGAGGGCCTGTCGCAGCTCAAGGGCGTGCCGATGCTGACCGTCTCGGCGGTGACCGGCAAGGGCATCGACATGCTGTTGCAGGTCGCCTTCGACCTGCGCGACAGCTGGAGCAAGCGCGTGGGCACGGGCGAGCTCAACCGCTGGTTCAGCCAAGCGGTCGAGGCCAACCCGCCGCCGGCGCCGGGGGGCAAGCGGATCAAGCTGCGCTACATCACGCAGGTGAAGAGCCGCCCGCCGAGTTTCGTGGTGTTCGGGACGCGGGTCGACCAGCTGCCGGAAAGCTACCGCCGCTACCTGCTCAACTCGATGCGCCGCGATCTCGGGCTGGGCCCGGTGCCGCTCCGGCTGACCATGCGCGCGCCCAAGAACCCGTTCCACGACGCCGACCAGCGCTAACCGCCCCTTTACCCTTTTCGCGCTACGGCCGACGCGTGGACCAGCGGGGACTAGGCCAAGTGAGCGACGAGGGTCACGACATCGTCGACTGGGCGCACTTCGAGCGCTCGCGCGCCGAACTCGGTCCGAGCTTCATCAAGATCCTCGGCTACTTCCGCGAGGATGGGACCAAGTCGGTCGCCGCAATCGAGCAGGCCATGCGTGAGGGCAACACGGTTGCGCTGGTCATCCCCGCCCACACCATCAAGGGCGAAGCGCGGCAGTTCGGGGCCGAACCGCTGGCGGGCCTGGCCGAACTGATCGAGACTACCGCGCGGCTGTGCGTGGAAACTCGGCGCTTCCCCGACGAACTGGTGCCGCAGGTGGTGGAACTGCGGCGTCTGCTGAGCCGCACGCTGGAGCTGTTCGACCGGGCAACCAACCCGTTGCTCAGCCGCCAGCGCGCCGGAGGGTTCGGGCGCCGGGCGGGTAACACGAGCTTCGGGCGAGCTTAGGCGGGCGCGCGGCGCATCGGCTGCGGGCTGCCGCGCGCCAGGCTGCGCCACAGCCATTCGAGCGGGCCGTAGCGAAAGCGGTCGAGCCATGGCTTGGACCACAGCAGCATCAGCGCCCAGACGCCGAAGATGAACAGGTAGACTTCCGCGCGGCCGACGCGTCCGTAGAGGCCGAGACCGTAGCCGTAGAAGATCGTGGTCATGACGAGGCTGGTGCCGAGATAGTTGGTGAAGGCCGCGCGGCCCACGGCGGCGACCTGGGCCGCGAGCGCTGTAGCTGACAAGCGGCGAAAGGCGAGCACCGCGACTGCGGCATGGGCCAGGACGATGGGATAACGGAACGGCTCGGTCCAGGCGATGAAGCTTGTGAACACGTCGAGGCGCGGGAAGCCGTTGGACCATTGCCAGGCGGCGAGCGCCACCGATGGCGGCACGCCGAGCAGGTAGCCCCAGCGCGCTGCCCGCCGGTACGCCGATGACTGCCATGCGCCGGTGAGGAAGCCATTACGGAGCAGCAGCACGCCAAGCACCATCAGCCCGAGCGTTTCCAGCCCCATGAAGCCGGGGAAGAAGAGGAGGTTGGTCGGCGCGTCCTCCAGCCGCTTCCCGACGATCGTCTGATAGTCGCTCCGGTAGGTGGCAAGGTCCCGGGCGATGTCCGGACCTCCCGGACCGGGCGCCGCGGCGAGCACGCCGGCCTTGCTCTGCCGCTGTTCGGCCGTGGCGCCCGGCGCGGTGCCGGCATGGGCGGCGAGGTACATGCCTGCGGCCATCAGCGCGTGCACCACGCAGCTGCCGATCAGCAGGCCAGCCGCCCAGCGCAGCAGCGCGCGGTTCGACAGCCGCAGGAACAGGAAAGCGACGGCGCCGATCACCGCATAATGGAAGAGGATGTCGTTCGCCCAGATGAGCAGGTGGTGGGCGAGCCCGAATAGCAGCAGCCAGAACATGCGGCGGTAGTGCACGGACGCGCCGTCCTCGCCGTTCGCGCGGGCGCGGTCCACCACCAGCGCCATGCTCGCCCCGAACAGCAAGGAGAACAGCCCGCGCATCTTGCCTTCGAACAGGACGAAGTTGACCGCCCACAGCGCATCGTCGAGCGGCCGGCCGCCGCCGTAGGCGCGCGGGTTGATGTAGCCGGCGTCGGGCATGGCCATGCCGAACGCATTGAGCAGCAGGATGCCCATCACCGCCACCCCGCGAACGGCGTCCAGGGTGAGGTAACGGTCAGCTGAAGTTGTCGCCACGGAACCCCCGTCACCCTCAACCCGCTCTGCCTGCTTCCGCAAGCAGCGCAAGAGCAAGGCGGACCCCGGGTCAAGCCCGGGGCTGAAAGTCAGGCCTCGTAAGCCACCTTGAGCCGCTCCGCTTGCGCGCGGAGCTTCTTGTCGCGGGTCCACAGCCGCACCTGTTCATGCGGGGATGACGCGCGAACGGCCGCCAGAAGATGAGCATCGACATAACTCAGCCCAGTGCCATGAAGCCCGGCACTTTCCACCAGGGTTCGAACTTCATGGTCGCTGGCCGGCAATAAGCGATGCAGATCGTCGAGGAGCAGCAACTGCGCACGCCGGTTCTTCAGCGGACCCATAGCGACTTCCCCGATGATCAGCTCGTGCGTGAGCACGCCTTCCCCATCTAGAAGATAACCCAGCTGCTCGTTGGCGCCCTTGTTGATGTGGTCAATCCAGATCGACGTGTCGACCAGGATCATGCAGCTTCCGGCCGACGGCGCGGCGCTGCCCAGGCGTCCGGATCGGAGCCGCCCAAGCGGGCAAGCCGCCGGCCTGCCTCCCGCGCCACCAGACTTTCAAGCGCCATCCGAATCACGGTCGCGCGCTCCTTAACGCCTGTGTACTCCATCGCCGTTGCGAGGAGTTCGTCATCTATGGTGATGGTCGTTCTCATGCACACAATCTAGCATCAGATGATGCTGGCTGCAATGCATCAGGCGACCGGATGCTCGCCGCCCATCAGCCTGGGGAAGAAGCTCTCGTGCGCGGCGCGGAAGTCGGTGAGCGGGACGCTGCGGCCGCCGATCACGATCGCCTCGCCGCCGATCGAACCGACGCGGGCATGGGGGATGCACGCCGCGGCCATGGCGCGGGCGAGCGGGTCGGAGTTGGAGGTGGTGACGAGGTAGCGGCCCTGGTCCTCGCCGAACAGCAAGGCGGTGTGTCCCGGGTTCTCGCGCAGGAACAGGCGATCGAGTTCGACCCCTAGGCCGCTGGCAAGCGCCATCTCGGCCAGCGCGACAACCATGCCGCCGTCGCTGATATCGTGGACGGCGGTGACGAAGCCGCGCTGGATCATGTCCCGCACGAATTCGGCGTGGGCGCGCTCGAGGGTCAGGTCGACGGGCGGCGGCGGTCCGTCCTTGCGGCCGGCGATCTCGGCCAGCCAAAGCGATTGGCCGAGGTGGCTGGGCGAAGCGCCGATCAGCCAAACGTCTTCCATGTCCCGGGCACCCCCGATCGTCGCCGACCTGCGCCAGTCGGGCAGCAGCCCGACGCCGCCGATCGCCGGAGTCGGCAAGATCGCGCTGCCGCCGCCGGTCGCCTTGCTCTCGTTGTAGAGGCTGACGTTGCCGCTCACGATCGGGAAGTCGAGCGCGCGGCAGGCGTCGGCCATGCCCTCGAGACAGCCGACGATCTGGGCCATGATCTCGGGCCGCTGCGGGTTGCCGAAGTTTAGGCAATTGGTGATCGCGAGCGGCGTCGCGCCGACCGCCGACAGGTTGCGGTAGGCTTCGGCGACCGCCTGCTTGCCGCCCTCGTACGGGTCGGCGTAGCAGTAGCGCGGGGTGCAGTCGGTGGTGATCGCCAGCGCCTTGAAGTTCTCGTGAGGATTCGGGCCGTGCACCCGCACCACCGCCGCGTCGCCGCCGGGGCGCTGGACGGTGTCGCCGCCGACCTGTTGGTCGTACTGCTCCCAGATCCAGCGGCGGCTTGCGAGGGCGGGGGAGCCGATCAGCTTCAGCAGGTCAGCGGCGAGGTCGGTGCTCTCCGGCACCTCGCCAAGCGGCTTCACCTGTGCCCAGCTCTTGTAATCCTCGCCGCTCAGGTGTGGGCGGTCGTAGAGCGGCGCTTCGTCCGCGAGCGGACCGAGCGGGATGTCGGCGACGGTCTCGCCCTGCCACGTGAGCTCCATCCGACCGGAATCGGTCACCTCGCCGATCACGGCGAAGTCGAGCTCCCATTTGGCGAAGATCGCTTCGGCCTCGGGCTCGCGGCCGGGCTTCAGGACCATCAGCATGCGCTCCTGCGATTCGGAGAGCATCATCTCGTAGGGCGTCATGCCCTCCTCGCGGCAGGGCACCTGGTCCATGACGAGGCGGACGCCGACCCCGCCCTTGCTGGCCATCTCGACCGAGGAGGAGGTCAGGCCGGCCGCGCCCATGTCCTGGATGGCGACGATCGCGTCGGAGGCCATCAGCTCCAGGCAGGCCTCGATCAGCAGCTTCTCGGTGAAGGGATCGCCGACCTGGACGGTGGGGCGCTTCTCGTCCGAGTCCTCGCCGAAGTCGGCGGACGCCATGGTCGCGCCGTGGATGCCGTCCCGGCCGGTCTTGGATCCGACGTAGACGACCGGGTTCCCGATACCGGCAGCGGCCGAGTAGAAAATCTTGTCCTGCTTCGCGACGCCGACTGTCATCGCGTTGACCAGGATGTTGCCGTTGTAGGCAGGATCGAAATTGACCTCCCCGCCGACCGTCGGAACGCCCACGCAATTGCCGTAGCCGCCGATCCCCGCGACCACGCCGCTGATGAGATGGCGCATCTTGGGATGCTCGGGCTCGCCGAAGCGCAGCGCGTTCATGTTGGCCACCGGCCGCGCGCCCATGGTGAAGACATCGCGCAGGATGCCGCCGACGCCCGTCGCGGCGCCCTGATAGGGCTCGATGTAGGAGGGGTGGTTGTGGCTCTCCATCTTGAAGATGGCCGCGTCGCCATCGCCGATGTCGATCACGCCGGCGTTCTCGCCCGGGCCCTGGATCACCCACGGCGCCGCGGTCGGCAGCTTCTTGAGGTGCAGGCGGGACGACTTGTAGGAGCAATGCTCCGACCACATGACCGAAAAGATGCCGAGCTCAAGCAGGTTCGGCTCGCGCCCCAGCGCGCGGAGGAGACGCTGGTACTCATCATCGGACAGGCCATGGTCCGCGACGATCTCGGGGGTGATTTCCGGCATGGCGGGGCACTAGCGGCGCGGGGGCGAAAGAAAAACCCCGGGGGCACTGAACCGGGGTGGGGTGGCAGTGCCCCGTGGGCGAGAGCACAGCCTTACCGTCTAGTGGAAGCTCAGCCGCTGCAGCTCTGGCTGGCGGCACCGGGCCGGGTTAGGGTGATGCTTGCGGCGTCCTTGGTGCCCGTCAGGCTGTAGCCTTCGGCCAGGTACGGACCGCCGGGCTCGCCTTGCAGCAATTGGGTCGGGGAGCCGGCCTTCTCCGAGCGGAAGTTCGCGCCGGCAGGCTGTCCGTTCTTCTCGAGCCAATCGATGTAGACCAGACTGTTGTCCTTGCAGCGGTAGGTCTTGGTCGCCGCAATGGCCGGCGGAAGTTCCACCGGCGGCGCCGCGGCGAGTTGGTTGGCCATGGGATCGGGAGGGCCGTTCTGAACGATGGTTTGGCCGCCGCTGTCGCAGCCGGCTAACGCGGCGGCTGCAAGAAGCGTGATGAGCAGGGGGGTACGGGTCATAGGCGGCGGCCTTTCGCGGGCGCGGCATGTCCCGTCAATGAATAGTTGAGACGAACCGTTGGCATTGACGGCGAAGGGAGTTAGGCTGGGCGGCTCCATGGGGGTGGGATCTGAACGTTTGAACTCCATGCAGCGCATTCGCATCGGGCTGACCGGCCTGGGGGTCGTGTTCCTGCTGGTGCTGCTCGGCGCGGCGATCAGCCGCAGCGGCGACGACGGCACGGCCAACGTCGCGGCGGTGAACACGGGCGAGCCCAACGAGCCGCTGGCTGAGCTCGGCGTGGCGCCGGGAAGCAACGAGCAGGAAGCCGTCGAGCGGAACCTGCCGTGAGCTGGCGGGCCTGGACGGCGCCCGTGCTCGCGCTGGTCCTGGCGGCCTGCCGGGACGAGCCGGCGCCGGCCCGGACCAGCCCGCCCCAAGAAGTGGCGCTCCTGACCAGCTTGCCGCTCGCCCTGGGCGAGGGCTTCACGCTGGACGCGCCGAAGCATCCGCTGTTGAGCCAGCTGGAGCGCGACTACCGCGTGCGGCTGATCGACGGGCCGGAACAGCTGCCGCCGGGCGGGCTGCTGCTCGCGGTGCAGCCGCAGGCGCTGACGGCCGAGCGGCTGGTGGCGCTCGACCGCTGGGTGCGCGCGGGCGGGCGAACGCTGCTGCTGGCCGACCCGCGGTTCACCTGGGACAGCAGCCAGCCGCTTGGCGACAAGTTCCGGCCGCCGTTCGCCTACCAGGACACCGGCTTGCTGCACCACTGGGGGCTGACGCTGGCGGCGGGCGAGGGCGGGCCCGCGCTTCGGCAATTGGGCGGGACGGAGGTGCTGACGGGCTCGCCCGGCGTCTTGAGCGCCGGCCGGGGAAGCCGGTGCCGGGTGAGCGGCGACGGGCTCGTTGCGCGGTGCCGGCTTGGCCGGGGCGAAGTCGCGGTAGTGGCGGACGCCGATCTGGTCCAGGTGGGAGTGCCAGGCGGGCTGGATGGTCCAGTGGAGCGCAACCACCAGGCGATCACGGCGGAACTCCGCGGGCTGGCCCGTTAACCACCGTCCATGCCGTCCGTTTCAAGTCGAAACGGAGTGCCGGCAGGCAAAAGAGCAGGCGCCACCCGAGTCTCTCGCCAACTTTCTTGCAAACAGACTTATCCACAGACAAGTAAGTGAGAACCAAGCGCGAACGTTAACCATGTGCTGTGTTATGGAAGTCGCAGAAAACCGCTGAGCGCCAGCAAATCCCATCGTTTCCCACGAAATCCCATTGTCACCCACCCGAGCCCGCGTTACACACATCGGTAGCGCGGGGCTGACCCATTTCTTCGGGAACGGCGCCGGATGCACGGCCAAGCCGCGCATTCCGGCGAACGGGGAAGCTTTGCCTGCGCGGCGGGAGTGCGTGGCGAAGTGGCATTGGAGCATCTGTTTCAGGGCAGTGCGCTCAATGCGGTGGACGCAAAAGGCCGCGTCTCCGTGCCCGCCTTTCTGCGCTCGGTCATCGAACGGCGCGGCGACGCCCGCACCATTGTTCTCGCCAAGCACAGCCAGTTCGCCTGCCTCGACGCTTATGATCCCGCCTATGCGGCGTTGAAGCATGCCAAGCTGGAGCGGTTGCTGGAGAAGGGCGAAACCGAGCCCGACGCCGAACTCGCCTACCAGCAGCGTAACCTCATGGCCTTCGCCGCGACGGAGGAAACACCGTACGACAGCTCCGGCCGCATCGTCTTTCCGCCGATGATGCGCCGCAAGGGCGGGATCGAGGACCTCGCCCTGTTCCTGGGCACCGGCGAGACCTTTCAGATCTGGAACCCGCAAACGCTCCTTGGCGACAAGAACATCCCCGAGGACCTCAAGGATATCGCCCGTTACCGGCTCGAAGAGCGGGGGGTGACGCCATGAGCGTCTCACCCACCTCCGTTCAGGCCCACGTACCGGTACTGGTCGATGAAGTCGTCGCCGCGCTCGCCATTGTTCCGGGCGAGACGCTGGTCGACGGCACGTTCGGAGCTGGCGGCTATACGCGCGCCATGCTCGGGGCGGGGGCGGGACGAGTGATCGCCTTCGACCGTGATCGCCAAGCGATCGCGGCCGGGCGGTCACTCGTTCCCGAAGACAAGGTAACGCTGATCGAGGATCGGTTCGGCGGCATGGACCGAGTGCTCGATGAGCGCGGTCTCGCGCCGGTCGACGGCGTGGCCCTGGATATCGGCGTATCGTCCATGCAGCTCGACCAGGCGGAGCGCGGCTTCTCCTTCGGGCAGGACGGGCCGCTCGACATGCGGATGAGCCAGGCGGGGGAGACCGCGGCCGAGTTTCTCAACAGCGCCGACGAAACCGAGATCGCGCGCGTGGTTCGGGACTATGGGGAGGAACCGCGCGCGAGAGCCGTGGCCCGGGCGATCGTCGCCGCCCGGCCGCTGACCCGCACGGCCGAACTGGCCGCCGTGATCCGCAAGGCGCTCGGGCACCACCCGGGCATGAAGACCGACCCGGCAACCCGGACCTTTCAGGCGATCCGCATCCACCTCAACGCCGAGCTCGACGAGTTGGAGCAGGGTTTGCGCGCCGCCGAGCGCGTGCTTCGGCCAGGCGGGCGGCTGGCGGTGGTGACCTTTCACAGCCTTGAGGACCGCATCGTAAAGCGCTTTCTACGCGACCGCAGCGGGGCGGCGCCGGCCGGCTCGCGACATCGCCCCGATGTCGCGGCCGGCCCGGCAGCCACCTTCACGCGGGTCGCCAAGCCGGTGTCGCCGTCCGCAGCTGAGGTCCTCCGCAATCCACGCTCGCGCTCCGCCCGGCTGCGCAGCGCCGTCCGTACCGATGCCCCCGCCTGGGCTGCCCTGGAGTATGTTCAATGAGTGCGCGTAGTTTCCGCTCGGTGGGCTGGGTCGCGGGTGTCGCCGCAACCGCGCTCGGTTGCTACATGGTCAACCTCAAGGTCGCATCCGAACGCGCCGCGCTGGAGGATGTGGAGACCCGCATCGTGCTCGCCGAGCGCGACATCCGCCTGCTGCAGACCGAGATCGGCACGCGCGGGCGGCTGGCGCAGCTCGAGAAGTGGAACGTCAAGGTGCTGGCCCTGTCCGCGCCCGCTGCCAACCAGTTCATGGACGGCAGCTTCCAGCTGGCCACGCTGGTCGCGCCGCAGAAGGTGCTGGACCCGACCGCGCCCGTGGTGCTGGCCTCTGCGCCCGCGCTTGCTCACCAACCGGTGCTCGCGAGCGATGGTGCGGTAGCTTCGCCTTCGGCCCAGTCCAGCCCGGCCGGGATGCTGCACACTGCCAGCCTGAAGCGGGAGCTGCCGGCTGCCGCTATGCCGAGGCGGGTCGCTCCTGCTCCCAAGCCTGTTCCGGAGAAATCGAAGCTTGCTCAGGCGGCAGCGGAGCGGCCAACGCCTGCCAGGAGGAAGGTAGCGCCCAAGGTGGACCCGCTCGCTCCTAAGCCCGAGGCAAAGGCGACAGCACCCGCCAAGACGGGTGCGGCAGCCTCCAAGCCGAAGGCGGTTGCCCTCACGAAGCCGAAAGCAAAGGTGGAGACCAAGACCGCCGCGGCCAAGCCGAAGCGTGAGGCAGAATCCGAAGCGGCCGCCAAGCCGAAGCGGGAGGCCGCTACCAAGACCGCCGCTACCTCCAAGCCAAAGTCCAAAGAAGCCCCAGCCAAGCAATGAACGCGCCGACGCCCGCACTCGTCGGCCGGCCCGATCGCCTGAGGCTGGTCGGCCAGCGCCGGCAGCTGCTGGCCGTGATGCACCAGCGGCTGATGTTCGGCATGCTGGTCTATGCCGGGATCATCGCCGTGATCGTGCTTCGGCTGTTGTGGCTGGCGGCGTTCGGCGACCATGCCGGGCGCAAGACAACCGTCACCACCGCGGCGCCCGACCGGGGAGACATCGTCGACCGCAACGGCCAGCCGCTCGCCCGGACGATCGACGCCTGGACCATCGCGGTCCACCCGACCAAGATCCTCGGCAACAAGCTCGACCTCGCCCGCAAGCTCGCCGCCTTGATGCCCGAGCGGGACGAAGCCGGCTGGCTGCAGCTGCTCCGCTCGAACAAGAACTTCATCTTTCTCCGCCGCCGCGCCGCGCCCTCGTTGGTGGAGGCGGTGAACGCGCTCGGCGAACCCGGCATGGCGCTCAGCCGCGAGCCCGATCGGCTCTACCCGCAGACGGACCTTGCGGCGCACGTGCTGGGCTTCACCGACATCGACGGTCACGGGGCGGCGGGCATGGAGCGGGCCTTCGACCAGCGCCTGACCGACTCGGCGACCCGCGGCGAGCCGCTCGTGCTGTCCATCTCCGCGCCCGTGCAGCAGGCGCTGGAGCATGAGCTGCTCGAGGCCAAGACGACCTTCTCCGCGATCGGCGCGGCCGGTATCGTCATGGACATCCATACCGGCGAGATCCTGGCGATGACGAGCCTGCCACAGCTCAACCCCAACATCGCGGGCAACATGGACCCCGAAGCCCGCTTCAACCGCGCTACCCTGGGCGTATGGGAGCTGGGCTCGACCTTCAAGCCGTTCACCGTGGCGATGGCGATGGACGCGGGCAAGGTGAAGTCGATGGGGCAGATCTACAACTGCCCGCGCCAGCTGCATGCGTTCGGGCGGACCATCAACGATACCCACCCGTTCGGCCGCGCCTGCACGGTCGCGGAGATCATGCAGGAAAGCTCCAACATCGGCACCGCCCAGATCGCGGCGCAGACGGGGGCGGAGGCGCAGAAGCGGTTCCTCAAGGGCATGGGCTTCCTCGATCCGATCGCAATCGAGCTGAAGGAGAAGGGTCGGACCCTCACGCCCGGCAGCGACTGGAGCGAGCTGGCGACCATGACGGTCGGCTACGGCCACGGCATCGCAGTCACCCCGCTGCACTTGGCGACCGGCTACGCCACCTTGTTCAACGGCGGCATCTACCGGCCAGCGACCCTGCTCAAGGTCGGGCCGGGCCATCAAGTCCCGCGGGGCCGCCGGGTGTTCAGCGATGCCACCAGCTACAAGATGCGCGCGCTGCTGCGGCTGGTGGTCACCGAGGGCACCGGCGGCAAGGCCGACGCGCCCGGTTACCGCGTCGGCGGCAAGACGGGCACCGCCGAGAAGCTGATTGGCGGGCGTTATTCGAAGAATGTGGTGGTGACGAGCTTCGCGGGCGTTTTCCCGATGGACGAGCCCCGCTATGCGATGGTCGTCATGCTGGACGAACCCAAGGGCACCGCCGACACTTACGGCTTCCGCACCGCCGGCTGGAACGCCGCCCCGACATTCGGGCGGGTGGTCAGCCGGATCGCGCCGATGCTGGGGGTACGGCCCGACCTCAAGCGCGAGCCCAACATGGCCGAGGTGCTGCCCTACATCCGTAAGGAAGACTGATCCCGTGCGCCTCAGCGAACTTGCCGGGGTCCCGGACGAGGTGGAGGTGAACGGTTTCGCCATCGACCACCGCAAGGTCGCGCCGGGCACCGTGTTCGGCGCCTTTCGAGGCACCCGGTTCGATGGCGAGGACTTCATCCCCGAAGCGGTGACGCGCGGGGCGGTAGCGGTGGTCGCCCGACCTGCGGCCCCGGTCGCGGGCGCGGTTCACCTCGCCCACCCCGAGCCGCGGCGGCGCTTCGCCGAGCTCGCCGCCAGTTTCTTTGCGCCTTTTCCGGACGTCGTGGTGGCGGTCACCGGGACCAACGGCAAGACCTCCACCGTCGAGATGACGCGGCAGCTGTGGCGCATGGCCGGGCACCGCTCGGCCTCGGTCGGGACGCTCGGCGTGACCACCGCCGACGACCAGGTGAAGACCGGGCTGACCACGCCCGACATCGTCACCTTTCTCCACAACATGGCGGGCATGAAGCGCATGGGGATCAGCCATGTCGCCTATGAGGCGTCGAGTCACGGGCTGGACCAATACCGCTCGGAAGGGCTGCCGGTGCGGGTGGCGGCGTTCACCAACTTCTCGCGCGACCACCTCGACTATCACCCCGACATGGCGAGCTACTTCGCGGCCAAGATGCGGCTGTTCGACGATGTGGTGGAGGACGGCGGGACGGCGGTCGTGTGGACCGGCGATGGGAAAAGCGCGGAGGTGATGGAGCATGTCCGGCGGCGCGGGCTGAAGCTGCTGACGGTTGGGCCGGGCGGCGACCTCATCGATCTCCGCAGCCAGCTTCCGAGTGCGCTTGGGCAGACGCTGGTGTTGGGGCATGCCGGCAAGGAGTGGAAGCTGAGCCTGCCGCTGATCGGGGCCTATCAGGCGGCGAACGTGCTGGTTGCCGCGGGGCTGGTGCTGGCGACCGGCGGCAACTGGGAGCAGACCTTTGCCGGCCTAGGCCGCCTGAGCCCGGTGCGCGGGCGGCTGGAGCGGGCGGTGATCACCCGCGCGGGCGCGCCGGTCTACGTCGATTACGCGCATACCGCCGACGCGCTCGAGGCGGCCATTGCCGCGCTCCGCCCGCATGTGGAGGGCCGACTGATCACCGTCTTCGGCGCTGGCGGAGACCGCGACCAGGGCAAGCGGCCGGAGATGGGCGGGGTGGCGGCGCGCATGAGCGATCTCGTGCTCGTCACGGACGACAACCCCCGCGGCGAGGACCCCGCCGCAATCCGCCGGGAAGTGCTCGCGGGGGCGCCCGGGGCGCGCGAGATCGGCGGGCGGCGGGACGCCATCGCCGCCGCGGTCGCCGAGGCGCGCCACGGCGACATCGTCCTGCTTGCCGGCAAGGGCCATGAGACCGGCCAGATCATCGGCGATCAGGTGCTGCCCTTCGACGACGCCCAGGTCGCGCGGGAGTGCGCGGCGTGAGGGGGAGCGCCTTCGAGAACCTCCCTGCCGCCCCAGGCAGTGGGGAGGGTGGTGGAGGGGCCTGGCGTGCAGCCCATGGCCCCTCCGTCAGCCGCTCCGCGTCTGCCACCTCCCCATTCCGCTCCGCGGAACAGGGAGGAACTAAGTGACCACTCCCCTCTGGACCTCCGCCGAGATCGAAGCCGCGACCGGCGGCCGCGCGTCGGCGCCGTTCGAGGTCACGGGCGTCACCTTCGACAGCCGGGAGGTCGAGCCCGGTCATCTGTTCGTCGCCATGCCCGGCACGGTGGCCGACGGGCACCAGTTCGTCGATCGAGCTTTCGCGGCCGGAGCAGCGGCGGCGCTCGTCGACCGGCCGGTCGGCGGTCCGCACGTGCTGGTCGAGGACCCGGCTGCGGCCCTGACTGCGCTCGCGCTCGCCGCGCGCAACCGGGTGCCGGAAGCCAAGATCCTCGGCGTCACCGGATCGGTCGGCAAGACCAGCACCAAGGAAGCGCTGGCCGCCGCCCTGGAGCGCCGCTGCCGCGGTCGCGTCCACCGCTCGGTCAAGAGCTACAACAACCATACGGGCGTGCCGCTGAGCCTCGCCCGCATGCCGCGGGGCACGCTATACGGCGTGTTCGAGATGGGGATGAACCATGCCGGCGAGATCGCGGCGCTGACCCGGCTGGTCCGTCCGCATGTCGCGCTGGTCACCGCCATCGCCCCCGCGCACATCGAGAATCTCGGCTCCATTGAGGCGATTGCCGATGCGAAGGCGGAGGTCTTCGAGGGGCTGGAGCCGGACGGCACCGCCATCCTGCCCAACGACACGCCCTACCGCGATCGGCTGCTCAAGGCGGCGCGGCGGCATGCGGCGCGGATCGTCACCTTCGGCGGGGGCGACGCGGACGTCGCCGCGGTTCATGCGGTGCGGGCGAGCGGGGGCGGGAGCCTGGTCACCGCCCGGCTGCTGGAAGCCGACCTCACCTTCAACATCGCCCAGCCCGGCGCGCATTGGGTTTCGAACGCCCTGGCGGTGCTCGCCGCGGTGGAGGCGGTGGGAGCGGATGTTGCCGCGGCCGGGCTGGCGCTCGGCGACCTGGGTGGGCTCAAGGGGCGGGGCGAGCGGCACCGGGTGCCGATCGAGGGCGGCGAAGCGCTGCTGATCGACGAAAGCTACAACGCCAATCCGGCGAGCATGGCCGCCACGCTGAAGAGCCTGTCGGAGGAGCGCATTCCGGGCCGCCGGATCGCGGTGCTCGGCACCATGCGGGAGCTGGGCGGGCACAGCGACGAAGCGCATGCCGGGCTCGCGCCGCATGTGCTGGACGCCGGGATCAGCAGCCTGATTCTGGTCGGCGAGGAGACCCGTCCGCTCGAGCAGGCGCTCGGCGGGCAGGTCGAAGTGCAGCGTGCGGAGGATGCCGACGGCGCCGCGGAGCTGGTGCTGCGGACGATCCATCCGGGTGACGCGGTGCTGGTCAAGGCGTCCAATGGCGTCGGACTTGCGAAGTTGGTCGAGCGGGTGGCAGGGGCGAGCGCGACATGCTCTACCTGATCGCCGAACAGCTCGGGTTTCCCGGGCTGCTGAACCTCGTCCGCTACATCAGCTTTCGCGCGGGCGCCGCCACCGCCACCGCGCTCGCCATCGGCCTGCTTCTGGGGCCGTGGTTCATCAACTACCTGCGGGTGCGGCAAGGGAAGGGCCAGCCGATCCGTGCCGACGGTCCGCAGACCCACCTTGCCAAGCGCGGCACGCCGACCATGGGCGGGCTGCTGATCCTGATCAGCGTGACCATCTCCGTCCTGCTGTGGATGGACCTCAGCAATCCCTACGTCTGGGCGTGCCTGATGGTGACCATCGGCTTCGGAGCGATCGGCTTCCTTGACGACTATGACAAGGTCCGCAAGGCGCACCATGCCGGCATCCCGGGCAAGGCCCGGCTGGCATTGGAGTTCCTGATCGCGGGGCTCGCGTCCTACCTCATCAACTCCAACAACGGCACCGAGCTTTACGTGCCGTTCTTCAGCGAGTTTCAGCTGGACCTCGGCATCTTCTACCATGTCTTCGCGGCGTTCGTGATCGTGGCGTTCGGCAATGCGGTGAACCTGACGGACGGGCTCGACGGGCTGGCCACCATGCCGGTGATCATCGCCAGCCTGGCCTTTGTGCTGATCGCCTACATGGTCGGCAACGCGCGCTTCGCCGAGTATCTCGGCATCCCCCATGTGCTCGGGACGGGGGAACTGACCGTGCTGCTACTGGCGGTCGTCGGCGGCTGCCTCGCGTTCCTGTGGTTCAACGCGCCGCCGGCCGCGGTGTTCATGGGCGACACGGGCAGCCTGGCGCTCGGCGGCGCGCTGGGAGCAGTGGCCGTCGCGACCCACCACGAGTTCGTGCTGGTGATCATCGGCGGGCTGTTCGTGGTGGAAGCGCTGTCCGTCGTCGTGCAGGTGTTCGTCTACAAGCGCAC
>NZ_CADCWA010000056.1:19912-22218 GCF_902806285.1 uncultured Sphingomonas sp.
GGGGGGGTGATTACGGCCGAGGCCTGGGCGGGCAAGCACTACGCTGTGTACGGCCTGGCGCGGTCGGGGCTGGCGACGGTGCGCGCGCTGCTGGCAAGCGGGGCGCGGGTCACGGCGTGGGACGAGCGGGAGGAGGCGCGCAACCAGCTACTCCCCCCTGGGGGAGAGGCGCGAAGCGCCGGAGGGGTGCTGACTGACCCCTCTGTCGGCTCCGCCGACATCTCCCCCAAGGGGAAGTTGCTGATTGCCCCCCTCGACGACTTGCGCCCGTTCGACTCCCTCGTCCTCTCCCCCGGCGTCCCCCTCAACACCCACCCGCTTGGCCAACGCGCGCGCGAGGCGGGGGTCGAGATCATCGGCGACATCGAGCTGTTCGCCCGCGCCCGGCCCGAGCTGCCGCCGCACAAGGTGGTCGGGATCACCGGCACCAACGGCAAGAGCACGACCACTGCGCTGGTCCACCACATCCTTGCAACCGCGGGCGTGCCGGCGACCATGGGCGGCAACATCGGCCTGCCGATCCTGGCGCAGGACCCGTTGCCGGAGGGTGGCGTGTATGTGCTGGAGTTGTCGAGCTTCCAGATCGACCTGACGCAGAGCCTCGACTGCGACGTCGCGGTGCTGCTCAACATCACGCCGGATCATCTCGATCGATATGAGAGCTTCGAGGCCTATGCGGCCTCGAAGGCACGCTTATTCGAAATGCAGGCTCCACGTAGCTTCGCAGTTCTCGACTACCGCTCAGAAGCTGACGAAGATGTCCTGTCGAATGCAGCCGACCCGCTGATCATCTTCTTCGACATGGCCGGCACCTTCCCAGATCTGGCAGTAAGCACGACAGAAGATTGGCCTGCGCTATCCGGGTCTCATAACAGGCTGAACGCTGCCGCGGCTGCAGGCGTGTTCTCCTCTCTCAATCAGCTCGGTACTAACATTACCTCTGAGCAGTTGATTTCTGGGTTCCGCACCTACCCCGGTCTCCCGCACCGCATGGAGCGTGTTCGTGACACGGACGGCGTCCTCTTCGTCAACGACAGCAAAGCCACCAACCCCGAAGCTGCCGCACCCGCGCTCGCCGCTTACCCACGGGTTCGCTGGATCGTCGGCGGGCAGGCCAAGACCGAGGACCTCGGCGACACGGCCAGGCACCTCGACCATGTCGTCCACGCCTACACCATCGGCGAGGCCGGGCCGCTGTTCGCCCGCCTCCTCCGCGACCGGGGCACCGCCGTCACCGAAGCGGAAACGCTCCAAAATGCGGTGAAGCGCGCCGCGGCGGATTCACAAGCCGGGGAGGTTGTTCTACTCTCCCCGGCCTGCGCTTCGTTTGACCAGTTCCGGGACTTCGAGGCGCGCGGGGAGGCCTTTCGCCGGGCCGTGGGGGAACTATCATGAACACGCTTGCCGGGGTGCTGCGGCCAAAGCCGCTGATCGACCCGAACCGCTACGGCCGCTCCGACCGCTCGGCGCTGGGCCGCTGGTTCTGGGAGATCGACCGCGTCCTGCTGCTGCTGGTCACCGTGCTGATCGGCATCGGCCTGGTGGCGGTCGCCGCCGCCTCGCCCGCGGCGGCCGAGCGCTACTCGGGCGGCAACGTCACTTTCGCGCCCTTGCACTATTTCTACCGGCAGATCGTCTGGATCGCCCTGTCCGTGCCGGTGATGATCGTCATCTCCATGCTGCCGCGCGAGCAGGCCAAGCGGCTGAGCCTGATCGGCGCGGGCATCTTCCTTGTCGCGCTGATGTTCGTGCCGGTGATCGGGCCAGAGGTGAACGGCGCGCGCCGCTGGATCGGCGTCGGCTTCACCCAGTTCCAGCCGTCCGAGTTCCTCAAGCCCCTGTTCGTGGTCGCCACCGCCTGGCTCCTCTCGCTGCGCGAGAAGGACCGCGGCCTGCCGGTGTTCGCGATCTCCGGCATGCTCACCGGGCTCGTCGCCGTGCTGCTGATGCTGCAGCCCGACTTCGGCTCCACCATCATCTTCGGCGCGGTATGGATCGCGATGCTGGCGCTGGCCGGCCTGAACCTCCGCATCCTCGGTATACTCGGGGTCGCGGCGGTGGTCGCGATCGTGCTGGCCTACTTCTTCTACCCCGTCGCCACGGTCCGGATCGACGGCTTCCTGTTCGGCGAGGGCGACAATTTCCAGGTCGAGAATGCCATGCGGACGCTGACCGCGGGCGGGCTGTTCGGCATGGGCCCGGGCGGCGGCACCCGCAAGTTCGGCCTGCCGGAGCCGCACACCGACTATATCTTCTCGGTCATCGGCGAGGAGTTCGGCCTGATCGCCTGCATCGCCATCGCCCCC
>NZ_CADCWA010000057.1 GCF_902806285.1 uncultured Sphingomonas sp.
CTCGCCGCCGCCGCAAGCCGCCAGCAGCAGCGCGAGGGCGGCGGACCACCTCACTCGACGTAGTTGGCCGTGGTCTTCTCCCGCACTTCCGCGGCGGTGACGCCGGGCGCCAGTTCGATCAGCTTGAAGGGGAACTCGTGATCGGGCCGCTGGAACACGGCGAGGTCGGTGATGACCATGTCGACCACGTTCTTGCCCGTCAGCGGCAGGGTGCACTCGGGAATGAACTTGGAGTCGCCGTTCTTGGAGGTATGCTCCATCACCACGATGATCTTCTTGACGCCGGCGACCAGGTCCATGGCGCCGCCCATGCCCTTGATCATCTTGCCCGGGATCATCCAGTTGGCAATGTCGCCGTCCTGGCTGACCTCCATCGCGCCGAGCACCGTCAGGTCGATGTGCCCGCCGCGGATCATGGCGAAGCTGTCGGCCGAGCTGAAGTAGCTGGAAGAGGGCAGCTCGCTGATGGTCTGCTTGCCGGCGTTGATGAGGTCGGGATCGACCTGGTCCTCGTACGGGAAGGGGCCGATGCCAAGCATCCCGTTCTCGGACTGGAGCGTGACCTCCATGCCGGCCGGGATGTTGTTGGCGACCAAGGTCGGGATGCCGATTCCGAGGTTCACGTAGAAGCCGTCGCGCAGCTCCCTGGCGGCGCGGGCGGCCATCTGGTTACGATCCCAAGGCATTCGCTTCTCTTCTCCGAGTAAGGTGGGGCCAAGCTCGCCACGTACCGACGGCGTAGACGATCCCGTAGATCAGCACGATCAGGGACGACCAGAACATGAAAGCGGGCGACAGGTCGGGGCGGTTGAAGGTGGCCGGCATGAAGACCATCGCGCCACGCAGCAGGTAGATCGCACTGATCGCCACCAGAGCGAGCCGCATGAGCGGCAGGCGGCGGATCAGGCCGGCGCCGGCGAAGGCATAGGCAGCCCAGAGCGCCAGGATGCTTGCGATGCCAAGCGTCAGGAGCGGCGGCACCAACGACCCGCGCTCCGCCGCTTGAGCGATGGGCTCACCGGCACCGAAGAAGCGGTACCAATCGGGTCCGCCGACGATTGCCGCCAGATGGGCCAGCGCCGCGGCCAGACTCAGGCCCCCGCCGACGATCAGCCATGTGCGGCCCTTGTTCAAGCCGCCTCCCGCTGGCGCACGGTGCGGAACTCGATCTTCTTGTCGTAGGGGGCGCCGAGGATCATCCGCTTCACGTAGATCGACGGCAGGTGGATGCAGTCGGGGTCGAGGCTGCCGACCGGGACGATCTCCTCGACCTCCGCGACGCAGATGCGGCCGGAGGTGGCGGCGGGCTGGTTGAAGTTGCGGGCGGTCTTGCGGAACACGAGGTTGCCGGCCTCGTCGGCCTTCCAGCCCTTGATGATGCTGAGGTCGGCGCGAATGCCGCGTTCCAGGATGTAGGTCTCCCCGTCGAACTCCTTGTGCTCCTTGCCCTCCGCGACCTGGGTGCCGACGCCCGTCTTGGTGTAGAAGCCCGGGATGCCCGCGCCCCCGGCGCGGAGGCGCTCGGCGAGCGTGCCCTGGGGGCAGAACTCGACCTCCAGCTCGCCCGCGAGGAATTGCCGCTCGAACTCCTTGTTCTCGCCGACGTAGCTGCTGATCATTTTGCGGACCTGGCGCGTGCGCAGCAGCTTGCCGAGGCCTTCGTTGTCGATGCCGGCGTTGTTGGAAGCGATGGTGAGGTCGGTGACCCCGCTCGCCTGGATGGCGTCGATCAGCCGCTCGGGGATGCCGCACAGGCCGAAGCCGCCGGCGGCGATCGTCATGCCGTCGCGGAGTAGGCCGTCGAGCGCGGCGGTGGCGTCAGGTAAGATCTTTTGCATATGCGCTTCTGTACCCCGGTGAAGGCCGGGGTCCAGTCCTTAAGCAAGAACCGGCGCGGTAGCGCCGCCTGGGCCCCGATCTGGGCCCCATCGAAGTACTACTTCGATGGGAACCCTTCGCCGGGGCACAATAGCTTACCGCAGCTTGGCGAGCACGCCCTGCAGCTGCATCGCGTTCGACATGTCGCCCTCGACCTTGAGCTTGCCGGTCATGAAGGCGGTCATGCCGTCGAGTTGGCCGTTCGCCATTGCTTCCCAGTCGGCCCAGCTGACCTTGATGGTGGTGTCCGCGGCGCCGTCGCCGCTTTCGCTCACCTGGTTGTTCTTGCCGTCGAGCAGGACCGCGCCCTCGTCGCCGCCGAAGTCCAGCTTCACCGTCTTGCCCGGCAGCCAGGCCTGGTTTTCCTGCATCTTGGCGACGAGTTCCTGCTTGGTCATGCGCTTGGGCTCCTGAAAGAACAAGATTGTCAGTAGGGGCTAGCGGCGTGGCGCTTGGCGGGCAAGGGCGGGCAGCCTATCTGCGCCGGATGGACGCACAGACTCGCTACGACGCCGACCTCCAGTTGTTCATCGACGGCGCCTGGCGCTCGGGCGAGGAGCGCGACGCCTTTCCGGTGGTGAACCCAGCGACCGGGGACACCATTGCCGAGGTGCCGTTGGCGAGCACCGGCGATTTCGACGAGGCGCTGGCAGCGGCGGAGCGAGCCTGGCCCGAGTGGCGGACGCTGGACGTGGAGAAGCGCGGCGCGATCCTGCACAAGACCGCCGACCTGCTGCGGACAAGGGCGGAACACATCGGCGCGCTGCTGACGCAGGAGCAGGGCAAGCCGCTCCATGAGGCCAAGGCGGAGGTGATCGGCTCCGCGCAGATGTTCGATTTCTACGCGGAGGAGGCCAAGCGCGCCTATGGGCGGGTGCTGGTGCGGCCGACCGGGCAGCGTTCCATTGTGATCCCGCAGCCGGTCGGGCCGACCGCGACCTTCACGCCGTGGAATTTCCCTATCTACCTGCTCGCGAAGAAGGTGGCGGCGGCGCTGGCGGCGGGATGCACGGTGATCTCCAAGCCGCCGGAGGAGACTCCGGGCTGCACGGGCGCGATGGCGCGGGCGCTGGCCGACGCGGGCATCCCGAAGGGCGTGTTCCAGTTGGTCCACGGGGTGCCGGACGCGGTGTCGCGCCACCTCATCGGCAGCCAAGTGATCCGCAAGGTGAGCTTCACCGGCTCCATCCCCGTGGGCAAGCATCTGATGAAGCTCGCCGCGGACGGCATGAAGCGGATCACCATGGAGCTGGGCGGCCACGCGCCGGTGCTGATCTTCGACGATTGCGATCTCGACAAGACGCTGGACATGGTGGTGCCGCAGAAGTTCCGGAACGCGGGGCAGGTGTGCGTGTCGCCGACGCGCTTCTACGTGCAGGAGGGCATCTACGACGCGTTCGCGACGGGCTTCGCGGAGCGTACGCGTGCGCTCAAGGTCGGCAACGGGCTGGAACCGGATACGCGCATGGGACCGCTGGCGAACGGGCGGCGCGTGCCGGCGATCGCGGGCCTGGTCGAGGATGCGCGCGCCAAGGGCGCCAAGGTGCTGGCGGGCGGCGAGCCGGGCGAGGGCGGGTTCTTCTTCCAGCCGACGGTGCTGGCCGACGTGCCGCTGGAGGCCGAGGTCATGAACCACGAGCCGTTCGGGCCGGTCGCGCTGATGCGGCCGTTCGCGTCGGACGAGGAGGCGATCGAGCAGGCGAACCGGCTGCCCTATGGACTGGCGGCGTTCGTGTTCACGGAGAACGGCCGCCGGGCGAACGTCATGGGCGATGCGATCGAGGCTGGGATGGTCGGGATCAACTCGTTCGCCATTTCGGTGGCGGATGCGCCGTTCGGCGGGATCAAGGACAGCGGCTTCGGCTCGGAGGGCGGTCCGGAAGGGCTGCAGAGCTATCAGGTGACCAAGGCGATCCATCAGGCCTGAGCCAACATATGTGCTCCCGCGAAGGCGGGAGCCCAGTTCTTGAACAGAAATCCACTGGGCTCCTGCCTACGCAGGAGCACGGTCTTCCAGAGCCTCACACGATGTCCGACCTCCTCATCCTCTACGAGCATCCCTTGTGGTTCGAGCCGCTGTTCGCGGCGCTGGATCGGAGCGGCATCGACTACCGCGCGGTGCGCATTACCGACCACCAGTTCGACCTGGCGGAGGGGCCTCCCGCACCCGTCATCTTCAACCGGGTCGCCATGTCGAGCTTCCTGCGCGAGCCGGAGCATCCGCTGTTCTACACGGCGGCGTTGCTCGACCATTGGCGGCGCGGGGGTGCGAAGGTGCTGAACGGGCCGGAGGTGCTCGCCATCGACACGAGCAAGGCGCGGCAGTTGTCGCTGATCCGGAGCCTGGGCCATGCGGTGCCGGACACGCGGGTGGTGCACCGGGCGGCGGACCTGGCTGCGGCGAGCGAGGGCATGGGGTGGCCGCTGCTGGTCAAAGCCAACATCGGCGGATCGGGTGCGGGGATCACGCGCTACGGCAGCCGCGAGGAGCTGGAGCGTTCGGTCGCCGAGGGCAGCACGCCGCGGTCGATCGACCAGGTGCTGCTGCTGCAGGACTATGTCCCGCCGCGCAGGGGCGCGATCCTGCGGCTGGAGACGCTGGCCGGCCGATTTCTCTACGCGCTGGAGGTGGAGAGCGGTGGGGACAGCTTCGACCTGTGCCCGGCTGACGCCTGCCTCGCACAGCCGGGCAAGGCCGCAATCCGCATGCAGGCGGTCGAGCCGCCAGCCGAGATCGTCCTGGCCGCGGAGGAGATCGCCCAAGTGGTCGGCATGGACGTGGGCGGGGTCGAAGTCGTGATCGACGACCGCGACGGGAGCCCGCGCTTCTACGACGTCAACGCCCTGTCCAATTTTGTCGCCAAGCCGCTGGAGGTGCTCGGCTGGGACCCGCACGACCGGCTGGTCGATTATCTGCAATCCGTCATCGCGAAGGTGCAAGCATGAGGTTCGGTTACTGGATGCCGGTGTTCGGCGGCTGGCTGCGCAACATCCCCGACGAGGGGCCGGCTGCGAGCTGGGAACAGGTGCGCGACCTGACGCTGCGCTCGGAAGAGACCGGCTGGGACCTGACGCTCATCGCCGAGCTGTTCCTCAACGACATCAAAGGGATCGAGGAACCGGCGCTGGACGCCTGGTCGACCGCGGGGGCGCTGGCGGCGGTCACGTCCAAACTGGAGCTGATGGTGGCGGTTCGGCCCAACTTCCACCACCCGGCGCTGTTCGCCAAGCAGGCGGCGAACATCGACCAGATCTCCGGAGGGCGGCTGTCGCTCAACGTGGTGTCGAGCTGGTGGGCTGAGGAAGCGCAGCAATATGGGCTGCAGTTCGACAGCCATGACGACCGCTACGCGCGCACCGCCGAGTGGCTGGCGGTGGTCGACGGGCTGTGGTCCGCCAAGCGCTTCACCTTCGAGGGCGAACGCTACCGGGTGAAGGACGCGATCTGCGAGCCCAAGCCGGCGCAGTCGCCGCGCCCGATCATCTACGCGGGCGGCGAGAGCGACGCGGCCAAGACGCTGATCGCGCGCGATTGCGACGCCTATGTCATGCACGGCGATCCGGTCGACGCGGTCGCGCCCAAGATCGCCGACATGGCGGGGCGGCGCAAGGCGATCGGCGAAGGACCGATGCGCTTCGGCATGGCCGCGTTCGCCATCGTCCGCGACACGGAAGACGAGGCGCAGGCGGAGCTCAAGCGGATCACCGCCATGCCGCCGAGCCCGCCGTCCGGCTTTGCGAACTTCGACCAATGGCTGTCGGGCACGGAGCTGGAGCGCGAGCTCAAGCTGCAGGAATACAGCGTGTCCAACCGCGGGCTGCGGCCCAATCTGGTCGGCACGCCCGAGCAGATCGCCGAGCGCATCCGCGCTTACGAGGCGGTCGGACTGGACCTGCTGTTGCTGCAGCTGAGCCCGCAGCCGCAAGAGATGGACCGCTTCGCCGAGCAGGTGATCGGGCCGATGCGGGCCGGCCGGATATGAGCCTCAGGGTTCGGCCGGCAGAGTTGCGGCCTCCCGCTCGCAGTTGCCGACCTCCAGCAGGTAGAGCCCGGTGGTGGCGAGGCTGATCGCCAGGAACCAGGCGAAGCTGGCGATGATGTCCGGCGTCGGGCCGAACAGCGTCACGACCAGCGTCGCGATCGACAGGCCGAGCAGCAGCAGCAGGCCGAGCAGCAGGTCGGTCGCCGCCGAGATCAGGCTCCACCGCCGCGGCCCTCCTCGCGCCCGCAGGCCGGCGACGCCGACAGTGATCGCCCGGGCGAGCAGCCAGGCGGCGATCACATAAGCGGTCGGGAGCAGCGAGGTCTCGGGCCGCAGCACGAACAGCACGCCCGCCAGGATCGTTACGGCGCCCGCCGCCATGGAGGGGATGCGCGCCGCGTTGCGCAGCGTGCCGGCCATCAGCTCGGCCACGCCGGCGGCGAGCAGGATGCCGCCGACCAGCATCGCGCCGGACCTTCGTTCCAGCAGAGGAAGTGCCGCCGTACCGGCCGCTAGGAGTAGGATCAGCCAGCCCGCGAGGAGCAGCGCCTGGTAGCGCTGGGTGCGGAAGCGTGGCTTGAAGGCGGGCGCGTTCATCGCCGACACGAATAACAGAGAAGGACGGGGCTCGTCATCCTTGCGGTGGCGCGGGGTTCCGCTTGCTCCGCCCTGCCTTCTCGGCTAAGGCGCGCGCCGTCCAGCGGGCGGGAGCGTTCCGCGGGCAAGCTCGTCTTTCCGGCGCGCGTGAGGCTTCGAGTGACCGTCAGGTCCCGTGGCGCACGCGCTCTTTGCGCTGAACGGCAGCTGTCCGCGGCTCACGCCTCCAGGACGCTTCGTTTCGGCATGGGGCCGGCGGGGCAGGACTTAGGGTTGCCAGGTCCGCCAGATGGAAAGCCGACCAACAGCGGTCCGGCTGGCGGCACACGACCAGAGATACGAGAGACGAACAGACTTATGGCCACTGCGGCTTTTCCGACCCGCGACGATTTCGCGGCTTTGCTCAACGACAGCCTGGGCGGCGAGAACGAAGCCTTCGAGGGCCGCGTGGTGAAGGGCACCGTTACCGGGATCGAGAACGACCTTGCGGTGATCGATGTCGGGCTCAAGAGCGAGGGCCGGGTCCCACTGCGCGAGTTCGCGGCGCCGGGCCAGAAGGCCGAGCTCAAGGTCGGCGACGAGGTCGAGGTCTATGTCGACCGGGTCGAGAACGCCAATGGCGAAGCGATGCTCAGCCGGGACCGCGCGCGCCGCGAAGCCGCGTGGGACACGCTGGAAAAGGAGTTCGAAGCCGGCAACCGCGTCGAGGGCGTGATCTTCGGCCGCGTGAAGGGCGGCTTCACCGTCGACCTGGGCGGGGCCGTGGCCTTTCTGCCGGGTAGCCAGGTCGATATCCGGCCGGTCCGCGACGTCCAGCCGCTGATGGACATCCCCCAGCCGTTCCAGGTCCTCAAGATGGATCGCCGCCGCGGCAACATCGTGGTGTCGCGCCGCGCGATCCTGGAGGAAACCCGTGCCGAACAGCGCAGCGGCCTGATCCAGACCTTGGCCGAGGGCCAGGTCATCGAGGGCATGGTCAAGAACATCACCGACTATGGCGCCTTCGTGGACCTCGGCGGGATCGACGGCCTGCTGCACGTTACCGACATCAGCTACAAGCGGGTCAACCACCCGAACGAAGTTATCAACATCGGCGACACGGTGCGCGTGCAGATCATCCGCATCAATCGCGAAACCCAGCGCATCAGCCTCGGCATGAAGCAGCTGGAGAGCGATCCGTGGGAGGGCGCCGCGGCCAAGTATCCGATCGAGGGCGTGTTCCGCGGCCGGGTGACCAACATCACCGAATATGGCGCGTTCGTCGAGCTGGAGCCAGGCATCGAGGGGCTGGTCCACGTCTCCGAGATGAGCTGGACGAAGAAGAACGTCCATCCGGGCAAGATCGTCAGCACCAGCCAGGAAGTGGACGTCAAGGTGCTGGAGGTCGATGAGGAGAAGCGGCGCATCAGCCTTGGCCTCAAGCAGGCGCAGTCGAACCCGTGGGCGGACTTCGCCGACAAGCATCCGGTCGGCTCCACCGTCGAGGGCGAGGTCAAGAACGCCACCGAGTTCGGGCTGTTCATCGGCCTGGACGGCGATGTCGACGGCATGGTGCACATGTCGGACATCGCCTGGGGCGTGTCGGGCGAGGAGGCGCTGGCCCTGCATCACAAGGGCGAGCGCGTCCAGGCGCAGGTGCTCGACGTCGACGTGGAGAAGGAGCGCATCAGCCTCGGCATGAAGCAGCTGGAGCGCGGCGGCGTGTCAGCCGGCGGTGCTGGCGGCGGCGCCAACAAGGGCGAAGTGGTCACGGTCACCGTGCTCGAGGTGCGCGACGGCGGGCTGGAAGTGCAGGTCGGCGACGATGGCGCAACCGGCTTCATCAAGCGCACCGACCTTGGCCGCGACCGCGACGAGCAGCGGCCGGAGCGCTTCCAGGTCGGGCAGAAGTTCGACGCCATGGTGATCGGCCTGGACCGGTCCAAGAAGCCCAACTTCTCGATCAAGGCGATGCAGATTGCCGAGGAGAAGCAGGCCGTGGCGCAATACGGCTCCTCCGACAGCGGCGCTTCGCTGGGCGACATCCTGGGTGCGGCGCTCAAGGAAGCGAGCACCAAGAAGTAAGGGGCGAAGGGTGCGGCGGGTTGCCGCTGCACCCTGCTTCCCCTGGCACAAGCCGGCTTGCGCTTGCGACGGAGTTCTGACAGCCTCGCTGGGGGAACAAGGCGTTTCGCGGGGAAACGGGCTAAGCAGGGACAAGCGGGAATGATCCGGTCGGAACTGGTGCACAAGCTTTGCGTCGACTTTCCGGAACTCACGCAGCGTGAGGTGGAGAGCGTCGTGTCGGCCATCTTCGATACCATTACCGAGCAGCTGGCGCAGGGCGGCCGGGTGGAACTGCGCGGCTTTGGCGCATTTTCCACCCGCGACCGCGACGCCCGCGTCGGCCGGAACCCGCGCACCGGCGCCAGTGTCGAGGTCAACGCCAAGCGCGTCCCTTACTTCAAGCCGGGCAAGGAAATGCGCGAGCGGCTGAACCTGTCGGAAATGACCGAAGAGGTCGAAGGCTAGCTGCTGCCGGGCGTCACTCCAGCGCAGGCTGGGGTCCAGAAGACATCAGCCACATCGCTTGTCCCTCCTGGAGCCAGCCTGCGCTGGCATGACGAAGGATGCTTGACCCGCAGTCCGCTCGGCCCAACAAGCGTCCCCACGCGGACGTGGCGGAATGGTAGACGCTGGAGACTTAAAATCTTCTGCCCATTGGGCGTGCGGGTTCGAGTCCCGCCGTCCGCACTCGCGGCTTGGTGCCGGGCTTCAGGCTGACGCCAGCTCGCGCGCGGGAACCGCTTCGCGCAGGAGCTGGTAGGACCGTACCCGCGCCGCGTGATCGTGGATCTGGGCGGTGACCATCAGTTCGTCCGCGCCGGTTCGCTCCACGAATTCCTCCACCTGGCTTCGAACGGTCGCAATGCTGCCGATAGCCGAGCAGGCGAGCACATGGTCAAGCGTCGCCCGGGCCTGCAGCGGCAGAGTGTCGAGATAGCCCGGGCGCGGCGGCGGGAGCTTGCCGGGCTGACCCGAACGCAGGTTGACGAACGCCTGCTGGAGGGAGGTGGCCAGCAGCTCGGCCTCTTCGTCGGTATCGGCGGCGATGCAATTGAAGCCGAGCATCACGTAAGGCTGCGCGAGCTGCTCCGAAGGCCGGAAGCGCTGGCGGTAGATGCGGATCGCGTCGTCCAACTGCGCCGGGGCGAAATGGGAAGCGAAGGCGTAGGGCAAACCCAGGGTGGCGGCCAGCTGCGCCCCGAACAGGCTGGAGCCCAGGATCCACAATGGCACGCGCAAGCCCTCGCCGGGGATGGCGCGAACCCGGCCGTTGCTGCCGTCGAAATAGCCGGTGAGCTCGACCACGTCGCGGGGGAACTGGTTCTCGTCCGACTGGAGATTGCGGCGGAGCGCACCAGCGGTCGCCCCGTCGGTGCCGGGCGCTCGACCGAGGCCCAGGTCCACTCGCCCCGGGTAGAGCGACTCCAGCGTGCCGAACTGCTCCGCGATCGTCAGCGGAGCGTGGTTGGGCAACATGATGCCGCCAGCGCCGATGCGGATGGTCGTCGTGTGCGCGCCGACATAGGCCAGGGCGACGGCCGTCGCGGCGCTCGCGATCCCCGGCATGCCATGATGCTCCGCCATCCAGAAACGGTTGTAACCGAGCCGCTCGGCCGCCTGCGCCAGATCGGCGGAGTTGCGCAGCGCCTGCGCCGTGTCCGCGCCCTCCGGGACCGGCGCGAGATCGAGGATGGAGAGCGGGACCACCATCCTAAGCTGGGGTGGAGCCGGCCGCATTCAATCGGCCGCAGCTGCCGGTCGGCAGCGGGGATCGGCTAACGGTGCTGTTCTGCGGCGCCAATCGAGGCGAGAGTCCCGCAGCGGGACATAGGGAGCGGCCCGCAAGCCGTCGGCGTTTTGCGCAATGGTAAACACCGCGTTAGGATTTTTGCCATGCGCCGCCGTTTTTCCCATCTTCCCGCACTCAAAAGCGGAGTCGCCACCGCCGTTGCCGAAGCGCACACGGCCGACACGCCGCTGGAATATGCCAAGCTGTTCGGCCTGACTTACGCCGCGGGCTTCCTGTTCGTCAGCCTGCTGATTGTCTGACGAAGTGATCGCACGCGAGATGGAGTTTCCAGCCTAGCCAGGCCGACACAAGGGTGCCGAACGCCACCAGCAACAGGGTGCTGGCGACCGATGCGCCCAGTTGCACCAGCGCCGTCAGCAGCAGCGTCGCGACGACCATCGCGCCGGCGTTGACGATGTTGTTGGCCGCCACCGTGCGTGCGGTCTCGGACTTGGGCACGGCCGTGGTGAGAAAGGCGTAGAGCGGCACCACGAACATGCCGCCCGCCACCGCCACTCCGAACAGGTCGACGACGACCAGCCACGCCCAGCGATTGTCGAGGAAGCCGCCGAGGTCGAGCAGCTGCGACGATTGCGGCCAGCTGCGGCTGAGCAGGAACAGGCCGAGCACGAACAGCCCCATGACCAGCGCCGCCGCCGGTGCGAAGCGGGCCGACACGTCGCCCCCCAACAGCCGGTTGATGGCGACCGAGCCGACCGCGACTCCGACCGAGAACACCGCCAGGAACAGCGTCGCGACGCTCTGGTCGCCCGAGAAGACGTTCTTGACGAGCGGCGGGAACTGGGCGGCGAGCACCGCGCCCATCGCCCAGAAGAAGCTGATCGCCATGATCGCCATGAATAGGCGCGGAATGTGCATGGTCGCCTTGATCAGGCGCACGGACGCCCGCAGGATGTGCCAGTCCATCCCGGGTTCGGGAAACTCGGGGTCGTCGGGTACGTCGGACGGTGGTGCCGGTGGAACGAACTGCCCGGCGATCCGGCCGATCACCGCCACCAGCAGAACCGCCGCAGCCGCCCATTCGGCATGGTAGCTGCCATCCGGCCGCTGGAGCACCAGCAGACCGCCGAGGATCGTTCCGCCGAGAATGCCGATGTAAGTGCCCGCTTCCACCAGACCCGTTCCCGCCAGCACCTCGTCCTCGCGCAGGTGCTGCGGCAGGATCGCGTATTTGATCGGCCCGAAGAAGGTCGAATGCACGCCCATGGCGGCGAGCGCGGCGAGCAGCAGGGGAATGTTGTGGAGCAGCAGCCCGGCGGCGCCGAAGACCATGATGACGATCTCTGCGGTCTTCACGACCCGGATGATGCGGGCCTTGTCCATCGCGTCGGCAAGCTGGCCGGCCAGCGCCGACAGGAGAAAGAAGGGAAGGATGAACAGCCCGCCGGCGACCGCGCTGAAGGTCGCTTCCTGCTCGGCGCTGCGGTAGATGCCGTAGATCACCAGGAGCACCATGGCGGTGCGGAACAGGTTGTCGTTGAACGCCCCCAGGAATTGGGTGACGAAGATCGGCAGGAATCGGCGGCGCAGCAGCAGTCTGGACGAGGCTTCGGTCAACTGGCAGGCCTTGGGAAGGCGCATGGACGCGCTGGGAGCCGGGCCAGCCATAACGGCTCGGAAGCGCTCGGCAAGGGTGCCGCGCCCGCTTACGCTTTTGCAAAGCTAGGAGCAGCGCCTAATAGGCTTTCTGCTGAAATGCTCTCGCTGCCCAACCTCCTGACCCTGTCGCGCATCCTGGCGGTGCCGATCCTGGTGTTCCTGCTGTGGCGGCCGGCGCCGCTCGATTACGCGATCACCTTTGTGCTCTACTGCATCGTCGGGATCACCGATTATTTCGATGGCTATCTGGCGCGGGCGCAGGGGCAGATCAGCCGGTTGGGCCAGTTCCTGGATCCGATCGCCGACAAGGTCATGGTGGCGGCGGTGATCATGATGCTGGTGTCGACCCGCAAGTCGAGCGGCGAGCCGATCATCCACGGGCTGCATATCCTGCCCGCGCTGACCATTCTGCTGCGCGAGATGGTCGTGTCGGGCTTGCGCGAGTTCCTGGCGCCGCTGCATGTGTCGATGCCGGTGAGCCAGCTGGCCAAGTGGAAGACGACGTTCCAGCTGGTCGCCTTGGGCGCGCTGATCCTGGCGGGGGCGGTGCCCCGCGAGGAGTGGGTCCATGCGGTCGGCCTCGCCAGCCTGTGGGCGGCTGCGACGCTGACCCTGGTCACCGGCTGGGATTACTTACGCACCGGCATCAAGCACATGGATTGAAGGGAGAGGGTCATGGCGAAGGACAAGAAGAGCAAGAAAGCCAAGAAGGGGGATGGCAAGCTGGAGCTGATCGCGGGCCCCGATGCCGGCGGCGAGCAGAAGGCTGGCGGCAAGGAGCAGAAGGGCAAAAAGGGCAAGGAGAGCGGCAAGGCCGGTGGCGGGCTGGAAAGCCTGGTGAAGCTGGCCGACCACCCGCTGGTGGGCGACCTGATCGCGGTGGGCGCGCTCGCGGCCGTGGCGGCGATCGCCGAAAGCGGCAAGAACGATCCCGCGAAGCTGAAGTCCGCCAATGCGGTGAAGTCGGCCGGCAAGGCTGCGGCGGCGGCGATCGGCGCGCGCCTCCTCAAGGAAGTAACCGCGGGCGGCGACGCCAAGAAGGCGAACGGGGCCTAGCCAGGTCGGCGGAGCAGCGTCACGCGGGCGCGGCCGCTGTCGCGTTCGGCTTCGAGGTCAAGTCCGCCGGAGTCCACCCGGTCGCCACGCGCGGTCTCGACGGCAAGCCAGCCGCCCGGCGCCAGCCAGCCGGCGGCCTCGACCGCGCCCACAACCGCGCTGCCAGAGCCCGCGGCATAAGGCGGGTCGGCGAGGACGAGGTCGAAGGCCGCACCGTGCGGAAGTTGCTGCGCCGAATGGGCGGCAACGGCCACTTTCGTCTCCAGCGTGCGGGCGTTGGCGGCGATGGCGGCGCGGGCTGCCGGGTCCGTTTCCACGAAGGTGACGTGCGCGGCGCCGCGGGACAGGGCCTCGAACCCCAGCGCGCCGCTGCCCGCGTACAGGTCCGCCACCTGCAACCCTTCAAAGCTGCCCAGGCGGCTGCCAAGCATGTTGAACAGCGTTTCGCGGGTGCGGTCCGCCGTCGGCCGGGTGGCGGAGCCGGGCGGAGCCACCAGCGGCCGTCCGCGCCAGCGCCCGGCGATTACCCTCATGCCAGGGTTCGGCGGAACCGGAACAGCTCCTCGCGCTGGACCTCGCCGACCTGACCCGGCTCGAGGTCTTCGATCGTGAAGGGTCCGTAGGACGTGCGGATCAGGCGGGAGACCTGGAGGCCGAGGAAGGCAAGCACCCGGCGCACTTCGCGGTTCTTGCCTTCGGTCAGGGCGAGCTCAATCCAGCAGTTGCGGCCGGTGCGCCGCTCCAGGTTGGCGTCTATCGAGCCGTAGCGGACGCCTTCGATCTCGATCCCTTCCGACAGCTCCTCCAGCCGCGCCTGGGTGACGTCGCCGAAGGCGCGGGCACGGTAGCGGCGGACCACGCCGGTGCTGGGCAGCTCGAGCTGCCGCTTCAGCTCGCCGTCGTTGGTCAGCAGCAGCAGCCCTTCGGTCATGAAGTCGAGCCGGCCGACGGGAATGACCCGCGGCAAGCCGGCGGGAAGCCGGTCGTAGATGGTGGAACGGCCCTTGGGATCGTTAGCGGCCGTCAGGCAACTCGGCGGCTTGTAGAAGCGCCACAACCGAGCCGCTGCCGGAGGCCGCACCGGCTTGCCGTCGACGGTCACGCCCGCGAGGCTCTCCAGCAGCGTCGCGGGGGTGGTCAGGGCCTCGCCGTTCAGCGCGATCCGCCCTTCCGCAATCATCCGCTCCACGTCGCGGCGCGAGGCGATCCCGGCGCGAGCGAGCAGCTTGGCGATCCGTTGCGGGCCGGCTTCGCGGGCGGGCGGCGGCCCGCGCCGGGCGCCTTGCGCCGGAGCCCGCACTTTCCGCGCCGGCTTTTGCGGCACCGCCAAGCCGTTCGTTCGTTCCGGGGGCAAAATTCTGTTCCTTCGTGGGGGTGCCTGGTGCTGTTCGGCAAGCGCAAGCGGATCGTCAAGCGCATCCTCATCGTGGAGGATGAGCCGCTAGTCGCGTTCGACAATGAGACCATGGTCGCGGATGCCGGCT
Organism: uncultured Sphingomonas sp.; assembly: GCF_902806285.1. Taxonomy (GTDB): domain Bacteria; phylum Pseudomonadota; class Alphaproteobacteria; order Sphingomonadales; family Sphingomonadaceae; genus Sphingomicrobium. Next base: position 14,454 of record NZ_CADCWA010000057.1, read on the forward strand.
ACACGGTGGTGGCGACGGTCGACGAATACAAGGACGCGCTCGAAGCGATCGACAGCGAGCTCGAGGCGCTACCGCCGAGCGGAGACGACGACGAGGAGGAACGCGGCATCGACCTCATCCTGACCGATATCACGCTGGCGGGCGATAGGACCGGCTACGACGTGGCGCGCGCGGCCACCGAGCGCGGCATCCCTGTGCTGTTCGTCACCGCCAGCCCGCCGCAGGATGCCGAGGCGCTGGCATTGGGTTACCTGCTCAAGCCCTACCAGGAGCGGACCCTGCGCGCGGCGCTGAAGGCAGTCGACCGGACATTGTCGGGAGAGCAGGCGAAGGTGCCCGAAGGTCTGGTGCTGTTCCCACCGCCGCCGGCAGGATAAGCTACTCACCCTCTATTAATGCGCGATGCGGCTGCTAAGCAGCGTGAGGGCGCTGCGGACGGGGAGGGAAGCTTGGCAACGCAGGCGGAAGGAAGCGTCGATCTTGGCTGGCGGCGGAGCCTGCCCGAGAGCATCCGGCCGTATACGGAACCCGCGCCGATCGCGGCCTTCTTCCTGGGGGTTTCCTCCGGCTTCCCTTATGCGATGATCGGCGCCACGCTGACCACGCGTCTGGCGCAGGATGGCATCGATAAGAAGACGGTGACCGCGTTCACGCTGGTCTTCCTCGCCTACAACTTCAAGTTCCTGTGGGCGTGGATCGTCGACGGCATACGCCTGCCGCTGCTCGGTCGCCTAGGCCAGCGGGTATCGTGGATGCTGGTGATGGGCGCTCTGGTGATCGTAGCGGTGGTCAACTTGGCGTTCCAGGATCCTGCCGCGAGCATCGGCAGCGTGGCCACCGCCGCCATCCTGGTCGGCATCGCCGGCGCAAGCTTCGACATCGTCATCGACGCCTTCCGCATCGAGATCCTGGAGCCCCGCCAACTCGGCGTGGGCTCGGGCATGAACCAATATGGCTGGCGGATCGGCTCGGCCGGCGCGGGCGCGCTTGCCCTGGTGGTCGCCGCACGCGCCGGGTGGGAAGCGGCCTACCTCGCCTGCGCCGCCCTGGCGCTGCCGGCGATGCTGGTTGCGCTGTTCTGGGGTGAGCCGCAGCGGCACCGCGAACCCGTTGCACGCCGCGGGATGGGCGAAGCGATCCGCGCCGTCTATGGCCCGTTTGTGGAGTTCTTCCAGCGGCACGGCGCATTATTGGTGCTGCTGTTCATCCTGCTCCACAAGATCGGCGATACGCTCGGCCAGTTGACGTTGCGGCTGTTGCTCGACGACCTCGGCTTCAGCAACGACGAGATCGCAATCTACGACGTGGGCGTGGGTTTCTGGGCCTACCTCATCGGCATCTTCGTCGGCGGGGTGCTCTACTCCAAGCTGGGGATGAAGCGGTCTGTGCTGATTAGCCTCATTCTGATGGGCGTATCGAACTTCACGTTCGCGCTGCTAGCTCAAGCGGGGCACAGTAATCTGGGGCTTGCGGGAGCCATCGGATTCGAGAACTTCGCCAGCGGTATCGGCGGCGTCGTGGTGGTCGCCTACTTCTCCGCGCTCTGCAACCTAAGCTTCACCGCTTCGCAGTATGCGCTCATCTCGGCTGCCGCGAGCATCGTCGGCCGGTTCATCACGGGAACCAGCGCCGGCGCGCTGGTGGAGAGCATGGGCTACGTCAACTTCTACCTGCTGACAACAGTGGCAGCCTTGCCCGGCATCTTGCTGTTCTGGTGGATGATGCGGGCCGGTCTGGTGGACAGCTCGATGGGCACCGCCGGCACCGTGGGCGAAGGCGACGCACGGGCCGACGCCGCGGAGGCGGAGGTCAAGCCGGCGCCTGGCCGTTGAGGGCAAGGACCTCCCCGGCGAGGTAGAGCGAGCCGGCGATCAGGACCGGGCGGTCCGCAGGCGCGGCGGCGAGGGCTTCGGATATGGTCGGAAAGGGCCGCGCTGGCATGCCCAGCTCTTTGGCGACCGCGGCCAGTTCGCCGGGAGTGAAGCTCTCGTGCTCGGCGATCGGCACCGCGTGGACGCGTTCGGCAATCTCCCGAAAGGGGGCTAGCAGCCCGCGCAAGTCCTTGCTGCGGAGGCTGCCGGCGATCAGGGTTAGCGGCGCCTTGTCGCGGACGGCGCAAGCCAGAGCCTGGGCCGCGTCGGCGTTGTGGCCGCCGTCGAGCCAGACCTCGCGGGCGCCGACCAGCGGCCCGGGCTCGAGCTTCTGCAGGCGCGCGGGCCACTCGGCCCAGTTCATGGCGGCGGTCAGCGCCCGCTCCGGCACCCGCAGCCGGTCCTGGTGGCGCAGCATGGCGACCGCCAGCGCGGCGTTCATCGATTGATGCAGTCCCGGCAGGCGCGGCCGGGGGAGCAACAGCTCGCCCCGGCGGTCGCGGTAGTGAATGCCGTCCCGTTCGCCCTGCGCGTCCCAAGCCGAGCCGCGGGGGAGCCACCGGGCGCCCCGCTGCGCCGCGACCTGCCCCACGCGCGCGGCCGCAGTACGCTCGTAATCCTGGGTGATGAGGGGAACGCCTTGCTTCGCAATGCCTGCCTTTTCGCCCGCGATCTCCGGCAGCGTGGCGCCAAGCCAAAACTGATGATCGATGCCGAGCGCGGCGATGCCGCAGCTCAGCGGCCGTTCGACCAGGTTGGTGGCGTCCAGGCGCCCGCCCATGCCGACCTCCACCACCGCCGCGTCAGCGGGCTCGCGGGAAAAGGCGAGAAAGGCGCCGGCAGTGGCGACCTCGAAGAAGCTGGGCTCGATTCCGGCGCTCGCGTCCAGCACTTGCCCGAGCAGATCGGCCAGGGCGTCGTCCCCGATCAGCTGGCCGGCGAGGCGGAAGCGCTCGTTGAAGCGGACCAGGTGGGGCGAGGTGAAGAGGTGGACGCGGTAGCCAGATGCTTCCAGCGCGGCGCGGAGAAAGGCGCAGGTCGAGCCCTTGCCGTTGGTGCCGGCAACGTGGAGCACCGGCGGGAGCGCGTCCTGGGGCCGGCCGAGCCGGTCGAGCAGGCGGGTGATCCGATCGAGGCCGAGGCGGTCGCCGCCGGGGCTGAGCCGGGCGAGGCGGTCGAGCTGCGTCTGTACGCCCGGGTGGGTGGAGCGGGCATGATCAGGCATGTTTCAGCTGCTCCCCCTTGGGGGAGATGCCGCGAAGCGGCAGAGGGGTAAGATTTTGCGAAGACACACCCCTCTGTCGTGCTGCGCACGACATCTCCCCCGGGGGGGAGAAGCTGTGCGTCACGCCGCCTTCCTCTCCGGCGTGAGATAGCCGATGAGCCTGCCCAAGGTGGCGCGGAGCTCGGAGCGGTGCACCACCATGTCGATCATGCCATGTTCCAGCAGGTATTCGGCCCGCTGAAAGCCTTGGGGCAGCTTCTCGCGGATGGTCTGCTCGATGACACGTTGGCCCGCGAAGCCGATCAGCGCGCCCGGCTCGGCCAGCTGCACGTCGCCGAGCATGGCGTAGGATGCCGTGACGCCGCCGGTGGTCGGGTCGGTGAGGACCACGACGTAGGGCAGGCCGGCCTCGCGCAGCTGAGCCAGCGCGACGGTGGAGCGCGGCATCTGCATCAGGCTGAGGATGCCCTCCTGCATCCGCGCGCCGCCCGCCGCGGTGAAGATGATGTAGGGCGTCCGCGCGTCGATCGCCGCCTTCACTCCGGCAACGAAGGCCGAGCCGACCGCCACGCCCATGGAACCGCCCATGAAGGCGAAATCCTGCACGCCGACCGTTGCCGTATGGCCGCCGATCTCGCCCCGGGCGTTGAGAAGCGCGTCGCGTTCGTCCGTGCTGGTACGCGCGGCGCGGAGGCGGTCGACGTACTTTTTGGTGTCGCGGAACTTCAGCGGATCCTCGCGCACCTCGGGGGCGGGCAGAATGCCGTAATCGCCATCGTCGAACAGGGTGGCGAAGCGCTGGTGCGGACGGATTCGGTCATGATGATTGCACCGCGGGCACACCCACAGATTCTCTTCCCATTCCTTGGTGAAGATCATCGACTGGCACTTGTCGCATTTATGCCAGAGATTGTCGGGCACCTGGCGCTTGGGCAGAAAAGGAATGCCGTTGCGGACGCGGCCGAGCCAGCTCATTCGTTCGCCTCGCTTGATGAACGGTCAGGCGCCTAGCGCGGTGCGGGGTCGGAGGGAAGCGGCGATGTCCCGTGCCGCCTGCGCCGGGTCGGCGGCTGCGGTGATCGGCCGCCCGACGACCAGCATGGATGCACCCGCGGCGAGGGCGTCGCGCGGGCTCGCCACCCGCTTCTGGTCCCCGACCTCGCCCCCCGCCGGGCGGATGCCGGGGACGACGAAATGACCGTCCGGCCAGGCTGCCCGCGCCGCGGCGACTTCCGCGCCCGAGCAGACGATCCCGTCGCAGCCGGACCCGCGCGCCAGCGCCGCCAATCGGCCGACCTGTTCGCCGGAGGTGCCTTGGACGCCGACGCTTTGCAGGTCATCGTCGTCAAGGCTGGTGAGCACGGTGACCGCGACGACCTTGGTCCCTTGCGCTGCCGCGGCCTTGGCGGCGGACAGCATGGCGGCGCCCCCGGCGGCATGCACCGTCAGGACGGCGGGGTGCAGGGAGGCAAGCGCCGCGATCGCCTTGGCCACGGTGTTGGGGATGTCGTGGAGCTTCAGGTCGAGAAAGATCGGCAGGCCCGACCGGCCGACCGCTTGAACGCCGGCTGGTCCGTTGGCCGCGAAGAACTCCCACCCCAGCTTCAGCCCGCCGACATGCTCCCGGACCGCCGTTGCGAGGTCGGCGGCGCGGGCGAGGTCGGGTGTGTCGAGTGCGACGAAAAGGGGATTGCTCATGCCGGACCCAGCCGGTTGTCGGGGGAGCGTTCAACCGCCGGAGGGTTGGCGGTGAGCACCGGCGAGTGCCCCTGCACGGCCAGGCGCCGCTTCAGCTGCCAGATGCGGCTGCGCAGCGTCAGCCAGGTCGGCAGGAAGCCGAGCAGAAAAGCGAGGGTGACAAGCAGCGGGAGCTTGATATCGGCCTGCAGCGTGCCCCACAGGTTCAGCGTGACATCCGACCAATTGTTGCGCGCCATGATGGCGAGGAACACGGCCACGACGATCCAGAAGAGCGTTCGCAGGAACTGCATGAGGCGGACCCTAGGCCGGCACTCGGCCGATTTCCAGCAGCGTGCGTTCGTCGCTCTCGTGCGTCGGTTGGACGCAGCGCTTGAGGCTGCGCCGTTGAGCGGCCGGCATTCCGCCGTCAGACGGACGGCCGGGAGGGTGAGGTCTTGAACAAGCTGACGGTCCTGGGCGCGGGCGCGTGCCTGCTGGTCGCCGGTGCGCTGGCCAGCGTGCGGGTGATCGACCAGCCGGCGGCCCAGGCACGGCCGACCAGCCCCGCTGCGGCCAATCTGCACCTTGCCAAGGTCACTCCGGCAGCGCGGCGCGATATCGATTACGCGGCGCTCGACGCGCGGCTGCAGCGGATGGTCGCCAAGCCCAGCATGGTCGGCCTGGCCGTCGGGATCGTGGAGAACGGCCGGATCACCTTCCTGTCGGGCTATGGCGAGACGGTTGCGGGGTCGGGCGAGAAGGTCACCCCCGAGACGGTGTTCCGCTGGGCGTCGGTCAGCAAGGGCGTTGCTTCCACCATGGTCGCCAAGCTCGCGGAGCAGGGCCGGGTCAAGCTCGACGCACCGGTGGTGAACTACGCCCCGGGGCTGAAGCTGCCGGGCGGTGCCGAATACCGGGCCACGGTCCGCGACCTGCTCAGCCACCGCCTCGGCCTGTACCGCAACGCGCTCGACAACAAGTTGGAGGAAGGGCAGCAACCGGCGCTGCTCCGGCGCGAACTGGCGAGCCTCAATGCCATCTGCCAGCCCGGGACCTGCTGGAGCTACCAGAACATCGCCTTTGACGCGTCCAGCGACATCGTCGCGCGGGCGGCGAACATGCCGTTTTCGGACGCGGTCAGGCAGCAGCTGTTCGATCCCATCGGCATGACCAGCGCCAGCATGAGCCGCGAGGGGCTGGTCACGGCGCGCAGCTGGGCGCGTCCGCACAGCGCCGGTCGGCGGCCGCTGGAGGTGCTTGAGCCCTACTACCGCGTGCCGGCCGCGGGCGGGGTGAACAGCAACATCAAGGACATGGCACTGTGGCTGATCGCGCAGGCCGGCGGCATGCCCAGCGTGCTGTCGCCGGGTCTGCTTCAGACCATCCACACGCCGGTGGTGAAGACCCCGGGCGAGCGCGGGCGGCTGCGCAAGTTCCTGGAACGGGTCGGCGACGCCTATTACGGCCTGGGCTGGCGCTACTACAACTATGCCGGGCACCCGATCGTCGGCCACCGCGGCGGAGTCAGCGGCTACCGTTCGCTGATCCTGTTCGACCCCCAGCGCAGGAGCGGCGTGGTGGCCTTGTGGAACAGCAGCACCAGCCAGCCCGGCGGACTGGAGTTCGAGGTGATGGACATGCTCTATCACCTGCCGTTCCGCGACTGGATGGAGCTGGACAAGGTGCCCGGACCGCCGGCCCCGCTCGAAGTGCCGGAGGAGCCGGAAGCCACGGAGGCGATCGAAACGATCGCGCTTGAGAACGTCGTCGGCGGTGGCGCTCGCGCCAGCCGCTAGCAGGCCCTTGTCGCGACTGGTTCGCAGCAGGAACAATCCCGCGGCGGTGCCGGTTTCGTGGACAAAGGAGATTTCCCATGCCCGACGCGATCACGCTGTTGAAGGACGACCATCGCAAGGTCGAGGACCTGTTCGCCGAGTTCCAGAAAGCGGAAGGCGACGGGCAGAAGCAGAAGCTGGCCGAGCAGATCTGCGCGGAGCTGATCGTTCACACGGCGATCGAAGAGGAAATCTTCTATCCGGCGTGCGAAGGCAAGGTCGACGAGGACGACGTGAAGGAAGCCTATGTCGAGCATGATGCGGCCAAGGTGCTGATCGCGCAGATCGCCGGCGGCGGGCCGGACGACGAGTTCTACGAGGCCAAGGTCAAGGTGCTGCAGGAAGAGATCGAGCACCACGTCAAGGAAGAGGAAGGCCGGCTGAACGGCATCTTCGCCCAGGCCCGCCGCCATGGCGTCGACATGGACGCGCTCGGTGACGAGCTGGCGGAGCGCAAGGACGAGCTGATGGCGGGGATCGAGAAGAACGGCCTGCCCAAGCCCAAGCTCGCCACCATGGACGATGTGAAGCTCTGATCAGGAGGCGACGGGCTCCAGGTCCGGGTTGGTCCACAGGTAAACCACCGGCACTGCCGCAAGCAGCAGGGCGAGCGGCGCGGCGATCATCGCTGCCGGCGCGGTGATCAGAAGAACGGCAAGCGGCGCCGCAAGGGCGATCAGCCCGACCAAGACCAGCGATCCGGAGGTTGCCGCCGCCGTTTGCGGGAGGCGTGAGCGGTCGTGGAACAGCTCCGTGAGCCGGGCGACCGTCTGGCTGGCGGTGCGCCGGCAGATGGCGGGTATCAGCGCATGCAGCATGCAGGCGAGGCCCGCGCCGATCAGCATGGCACCGACCAGCGCCGCAAACAGGAGGTGCTGGCGATAGCTTTCCCCCGCTTCCGTCAGGTGACGGCGTGAATCGACCAGCATCTGCCTACTTTCGAAAACCCGCAGGCAAGGTGCCGCATGACTCGGCAGCTCCGCAAGAGCCTTAACCCCGGCTTCGGCTTGCGAGTGGAGCGGCTCGTCCGCGACGCGCGGGTCATCGCATCAAGCGGGAGCCGCCCAGTCGCTAAACTGGACGGCTATCAGCGGGCGCGCGGCAGCTCAGGCGGCAATCAGAACCGGAGTTCCGACCTGCGTCATCGCATAAAGCCTAGCCGCGAAGGCCTTGGGCAGGCGGACGCAGCCCTTGCTGGCCGGTTCGCCGGGGTTGAAGCCGGCGTGCAGCGCGATGCCGTAGTCGTCCAGCCGCTGCATGTGGGGCATGGACGCATTGTCGTACTTGCGGCTGAAATGGATCGGCTTCTTCTCTTTGATTGGGAAGATGCCGGTGGGCGTGTCCTTGCCGGGCTTTCCGCTCGAGATGGTCGACATGCCGACCAGCCGGTCGCCGCGATAGACGTAGGCCATCTGGTCGGCGAGGCTGATTACCACCCGCGGCGGCCCTGAGCCTAGGTCCTTGGCCCAGAGATACTGGTTGGGGGCCAGCGCCTTGGGCCCGAACACGTCCAGCATGTCCCAGCGCGCGGTGTCGGCGGCGCTGGCGGCTTCGAACTTGGCTTCCTCCGTCTCGATCGCGGCCGTGGCGGCGGTGGGAACCGACAGGGCGAACAGGCCCGATGCCGCCAGCGCAACTGCTAGCTTCCTCATAACGCAACTCGTTTTCCTGTTGACTTCTCTTCAAGGCTTTAAACGAGCAATAAAAAGAGCGGTTCCCAGGTGAGTCGCTGACGAAAGCTAGGCGTGCGCGACCAGGAACTTGCCGAGGTCGTCCGAGCCGCCGATCAGCTTGCCGTCAACCCAGATGAGCGGGGTGGTGCCGACGCCATGCTCTTCCTTGAACGCATCGACCTCCTCGCGGCTGCCGAGGATGTGCTCCTCGACCTCGAAGTTCGCGTCCTCCAGCATCTGCTTGGCGCGGCGGCCGAACGGGCATTCATGGTCGGGCAGGACCATTCGGTAGAGGGTGGCTTGCGGCATGGCTACGTCTCCTTCGCTGTGGGAGTCAGCGCTTCGGCCACCGCCGGGTTCCAGCGGCCAAGTGACAGGGCGGGGCCCGCCGTCTAACGGCTGGGGCATGAGCGAGACCGACCCGCCGCCCAGCCCGTTCGCAGACCCGCGGTTCGGCTTCATCGTCGGCGCGCCTAGGAGCGGAACCACCTCGCTCGCCCGCTGGCTGCGCACCCACCCCGAGGTGTGCTTCTCCTCCACCAAGGAGCCGCATTACTTCGCCCAGGTCGATCTGCGCGGGGCGGACGAGACGGCGCTGCGGGCGCGGGTGGAGCGGGAATATCTCGAGCGCTTCTTTGCCGGGTGCGAACCCGGCAAGCTGAAGATGGAAGGGTCGGTCACCTACCTTTACGCCGCCGAGCAGGTGGCGGCGGTGTTGCGGCTGTGGCCCGAGACGCGGTTCATCATCTGCGTCCGCGATCCGCTGGCGATGATCCCGTCCCTGCACCAGCGACTGCTCTACCTCGGCGACGAGACGGTGGAGGATTTCGCCACGGCCTGGGCGCTGCGCCACCGGCGCGCGAGGGGCGAAGCCATCCCCCGCAGCTGCGTTGAGCCGCGCTGGCTCCGCTACGACGAGGGCGGGCGGCTGGGCACTCACCTGGAGCATTTCTTCGCGGCGGTCGGGCGGGAGCGGTGCCATGTGGTGGTGTTCGACGACCTGGCCGCCGACCCGGCGGAGGAGTATGCCAAAGTGCTGCGCTTCCTCGGCCTGCCCGATGACGGCCGCACCGATTTCTCCACCGCGCGTGCCGGCTATGCGTATCGCATCGGCTGGCTGCAGCGGCTGCTCAAGCGCCCGCCGGTGCTCACCCGGCGGGCCCTGGCGGGCTCGGCCATGCGCGAGCATCTGAAGGCGCCGGACGAGGGTGGGTCCAAACCGAAAGCCGGCAAGCAGCCGAGCCGGGTCATGCGCGCCCGCAAGCGCCTGCTCCGGTGGAACCGCGTGCCGGCCCGCAAGACGCAGGTGCCGCCGGAGATCGTCGCCGAGTTCCAATGGCTGTACGCAGGGGAGGTCGAGAAGCTGGAGCGGCTGCTGGGACGGAAGCTGAGCCATTGGCTCGGCCGCGGGCAGCGCTAGGCGGAGGCAAGTTCCGCCAATTTCGCAACCGTGTTCATGTTGCGCGCCGTGCCCGTGCTCGCCGCCGGGATCATGAGGCGACTGCGCCCCATGCCTTCGGGGTAGTGGACGAAGATCTCGCGGGAGCCGAGGGCGATCTCTTCGACGGTGCGGTGCTTGTGGTTGGTGAGGGTGTCAGTCGGCGGGGCGGTGTCGAGGAAGGTGGCGTAGACGCGGTTGCCGGGGGCTTGGGCGAAGGGGTTGGCGGCGGCGGTGGCGGTCAGTTCCTCGGCGGTGCGGAGGGTGAGGGTGACGGGCTTGGCCGTGTTCTCGGTCAGGCGGGTCTCGAGCAGGCGCTTGACCTCGGCGTCGGGCAGGTCGCCGTCGAACAGGAGGTTGCCGCTGGCGATGTAGGTGCGCGGGTTCGCGAGGCCGAGCTCGGCGGCGATGCGGCGCAGGTCGCCCATCTGCAGGGCGATGCCGGCGTTGATCGCGCGGAGGAGGGCTACGCGGGTCATTGGGCGGCGGTGTTGGCGATCAGCGCAACGCCGCTTCCAGTTGGGCCTTGCTCATCTTGGAGCGGCCCTTGATGCCCTGCTTGCGCGCCTGTTCCAGGAGATCGGCCTTGGTGCCGCCGGTGCGGGCCCGTGTGACCTTCTTCGCGACGTCCGCGGGCTGGGCGGAGAACTGCTTGCCCCGCCTCCTGTCGGCGCGCTTCTTGGCGGTGGTGCGCTTATATTCCTCGTCGCTGAGCGCCTCGCGGGCGGCCTTGGGGAGGTAGCGCTCGCCGGTCTCGCCGCTTTCCTTGCCGGACTTGGTGCCCCAGTCCTCGCGGGTCCATTCAACCAGGTGGTTGTGGGGGTCCTTCTTGCCGCGGTAGCTGCCGCCGGCCTTCTTGTACTCGGCGACCGCGAGCTGGGCCTTGCGGGCCGACCATTCCCCCGGATCGCCCCCCTTGTCGCCGGCGGTGACGCGCTGCTTGATCTTCTCCCAGAGCTCCGGGTCGGTCTTCTCGGCGGTCTCGGACATGGGGGCGTAACCGGCTGGGCGGGGCGGGGTTCCTGTGGTTGATCCCCCGCCAGTGAAAGCTCGCTCGCAGGTCCGCCTAGGCGGCCCTGAGCGCCTTAAAGGGCAAGTCCGACGTCTCGAGTGACGACAGGTCGAGGCGTTGCGAGGCCTGATCGATGTCGATGCCCACGATCCCGCCATCAGCGTCGAAGTCGACGTTGACCTGCTCGGTCAGAGCGCGGGTTTCCGCACTGTCGGCGCTGGACAGTTCGATGTAGAGGCTGTCGGTCTCGGGGTAATAGTGCAGCTTCATGCCTTGGCCTCCTTGAAGTCGCGGTCGAAGAAGGCGTTGTGCACCGTCTCGCCATCGTCCAGCGTCACGACCCGCAGGATATAACGCTTGCCGTCCTCCCGCTCAACGCGCCCCCATAAGCGAATGCGTCCGTCAGGCTGCTCGGATCGCGCCAGCGATTGTTCGAGCACGGCTGCAATCCAATCCCGCTGCAGGTAGGGGCGTTTGCGGATCACCTGCTGTTCGAAGTAGCGGGTGGTCTTCAAGTCAGCCCACACTCACAAAAGAGTCGAGAACGCGCTTCCGCCCGGCGTGCTCGAAGTCGATCTCCAGCTTGTTGCCTTCGATCTGGGCGATGGTGCCGTAGCCGAACTTGCCGTGGAACACGCGCTGGCCGAGCTGGAGGTCGGTACGGCCGCGGTTGCCGAGGGAGACGGCGGGAGCGCGGGCTTCGGCGGGTGGGGTGCGGTACGCGTCGGTGAGACTCACCCTCACCCTCCCACTGCCTGCGGCAGCGGGCCCCTCCCTCTCCCGCACGCGCCGTAGGCGAGGTGGGCGAAGGGGTCCTCGCGCTCGCTCCACTGGGCGCGCCACAGGGATTCGCCGCCGGTCATGGTGGTTTCGCTCTCGATGTGTTCGTCAGGGAGTTCGGCGACGAAGCGGCTGGGGATGGAACTGGTCCACTGGCCGTAGATGCGGCGGTTGGCGGCGTGGAGGATGGTGGCGCGGCGGCGGGCGCGGGTGATGGCGACGTAGGCGAGGCGGCGCTCCTCCTCGAGGGACGCGAGGCCGCCTTCGTCCAGCGCGCGCTGCGAGGGGAACACGCCTTCCTCCCAGCCTGCGAGGTAGACGAGGGGGAACTCCAGGCCCTTGGCGGCGTGGATGGTCATCACCGTGACCTTCTCGCCGGAGCGATTGGCGTCGTTGTCCATGACCAGGCTGACGTGCTCGAGGAAGGCGGAAAGGGACTCGTATTCTTCCATCGCGCGGGCGAGTTCGGCGAGGTTTTCGAGGCGGCCGGCGGACTCGGCGGAGCGCTCGGCCTGGAGGGCGGCGGTGTAGCCGGATTCTTCGAGGATCAGGCGGGCGAGTTCGGCGTGGGGGGCGGTGCGCTGGCCCTTGGTGAACTCTTCCGCGGCGGCGAGGATGCCGGAGCTATTCCCCCCTAGGGGAGAGGCGCGACGCGCCGGAGGGGTGTTGACCGACCCCTCTGTCGGCTGCGCCGACATGAAGGGGTCGGCATGTCTCCCGGACATGCCTTGACCTTCCGGGGGAAGGTCAACCCCTTCATCCCCCAAGGGGGAGTAGCTGTTCTGGTGCATCTCCCTCCATCTCGCGAAGTCGCTGACGAAGCGGCCGAGCGACCTGCGCGCTTGGGGCGTAAGCTCGTCGCTGCCGAGCATCTCCGCGGCGGCGAGCAGCAGGGGGAGGCGGGCGGCGCGGGCGTGGCGGTGGATGGCGGCAACCGCCTTGTCGCCGAGGCCGCGCTTGGGCGTGTTGACGATGCGCTCGAAGGCGAGGTCGTCGGCGGGGCTCTGGACGAGGCGAAGGTAGGCAAGGGCGTCGCGGATCTCGGCGCGCTCGTAGAAGCGATAACCTCCGACGATCTGGTAGGGCAGGCCGATGGCGATGAAGCGTTCTTCGAACTCGCGGGTCTGGAACTGGGCGCGGACCAGGATGGCGACGTCGTTCAACGAGCCGCCGTTGCGCTGGTGCGTCTCCACCTCTTCGCCGACGCGGCGGGCCTCCTCCGGACCGTCCCACACGCCGACCACCTGGACCTTGTCGCCGGCGTCGAGCTCGGTCCACAGCGTCTTGCCGAGGCGGCCCGAGTTGTTGGCGATGAGGCCGGAGGCGGCGCCGAGGATGTGCGGGGTGGAGCGGTAGTTCTGTTCCAGCCGGATCACGGCGGCGCCGGGAAAGTCGCGCTCGAAGCGGAGGATGTTGGCGACCTCCGCGCCGCGCCACGAGTAGATCGACTGGTCGTCGTCACCGACGCAGCACAGGTTGCGGCGCGGCTCGGCGAGGAGCTTCAGCCACTCGTACTGGACGGCGTTGGTGTCCTGATATTCGTCGACCAGCAGGTAGCGGAAGCGCTCGCGGTATTGCGCGAGGACCTCGGGCTGCGTGCGGAAGATGGTCAGCATGTGCAGCAGCAAGTCGCCGAAATCGCAGGCGTTGAGGGTGCGGAGGCGCTCCTGATACTGGGCGTAGAGCTCGCCGCCGCGGCCGTTGGCGAAGGCTTCGGACTCGCCGGCGTCGACGTCCTGCGGGTTCCAGCCCTTGTTCTTCCACCGGTCGATGCAGCCGGCGAGCTGCCGCGCGGGCCAGCGCTTCTCGTCGAGGTCGGCGGCGGCGATCAGCTGCTTGAGGACCCGCAGCTGGTCGTCGGTGTCGAGAATGGTGAAATTGCTCTGCAGCCCGGCCAGCTCGGCATGGATGCGGAGCATCTTGGCGGCGACCGAGTGGAAGGTCCCGAGCCAGGGCATCCCTTCCACCGCCCCGCCGGTGATGTGGGCTATCCGCTCCTTCATCTCGCGCGCGGCCCGGTTGGTGAAGGTGACGGCGAGGATCTGGCTCGGCCAGGCGCGGCGGGTGGCGAGCAGGTGGGCGAGGCGGGCCGTCAGCGCGGCGGTCTTGCCCGTGCCGGCGCCGGCGAGCATCAGCACGGGCCCCTCGGTGGTGAGCACCGCCTCGCGCTGGGGCGGGTTCAGGCCATGGAGATAGGCGGGCTCGGGCTGGGGGAGGGTGGCGGCTTCGGACACCCGGACAGAGGTAGGCCGGGCGGAACGGAACGGCAACAGCAGCAGTAACGGCGGAAGCGGGCAGTTACCCTCCAAATCCCCGCTATCCACAGGGCTCGCGCTGCTGAATCCGCTTGGTGCGACTCGCCCCGAGCGTCATTCTCTCTAGGTGATCGGGGGCGACAGCCCCGGCCGGAAACCTCCGGAGCCCGCAAGGGTGAGGGGGAGACCGGACGAGGCGAGAACTCCCGATCTCCGCCGGCAGGCGCCCGAACTGGATCGGTGAAGGCACGCGACCCCAGGTAGCGACCGTCGCTGAACTTTCGGGAGCATGGCAGGCGAAAGGCGCCGGAAGAGATGATCTCTCTCGTGCGGCATGCGAGGCTTCGCCTTCGGGCGCGGCCGGTGCGGCTGGAACGAGCGGTCATCCCAAGAAGGGCCGCGGAACGGAAGGCACTCGGTGGCGGTCGCAGGACCGACGCCCGGTCCGAAGTCCGGCCGGCGATGCCTTCTTCCCACGGGAAGACGGCAACGGCGGGAGGATGGAGGACAGCCGAAGCGAGGCTCGGCCGGAAGGCGGGCAGAAGCGATGGCGGAGCCGGCGGTAAGGATCGGACCTCGAGAGGGGGTCGGACGACCAGCCGGGGAGAAGGGCTCCCGATGAGGGAGCAGGGTCTTTCGAGATGCGACGCCTGAGCTGGTAGGCCAGGATCGTAGCCGGGTTCCGCACGGAACCAGGCGCGCGAACACCGGCAGATCCGAGGCTCGGCGCAGTGGGGGCTGGCAGCAATGCCGGCCCCCATTTCGCATGTATGGCCTCATGCAGCGCGACCAAACCGGATCGTGGGTGCGAGCAGAGCAGGCGGCTCTTCTATGCGTTCGCATTAAGACACCAAGAAGCCCATGCCCCGCCATGATGTAAGATGTTAACGTGAGTGGGCGACGTAAGATCGCTTAAAGTCCGCATCCGCCTGTGGTGATTTCTTGTTGCCTTCCGTTCTTGCCGGTACACTCGTTCTGGCTGCGACCCTTTTCAGCGCCGACCCGGAGCCGATCCCCGTCGCTCCGTGGGTAAGCACATCTATAGCTATCGTTCAGCGTAGTGGCGCGATCAGCCATTGTACGCAGGAACGTTCGCCGCTTGCGCCCGAGCGTTCCGTTAGCTGCGGCTCGCGCAGCTTCGGGCTGATACGGAGAGCTGCCAAACTGTTTGCCGAGCGGGACTGGCCAATTACTGTCCGCGCATCTGTCCGGATGATGCCATCAGGCGCCGCCTTGTCTCAAGTGCCGCCCGGTGGAAAGCTGCTCCTCCAGCTGGCTGTGGACCTTCGTATCGGACCCGACGGCAAGTTGGCCGACTGCAGGACGGTCAAGCTGGTAAGGCCGCCCGGTGACAACTCCCGAGCTCCGGATTGCCACCTTCTCAACGGGCCTTTTTTGCCGATCGACGGGCCGGTAACCAGCCGGTGCCTTCCGCGGCAAGGCTGGAGCTGATGATTGTGGGGCTGCCCTGACAAAAAAGGGCGGCAGGATCTCTCCCGCCGCCCTCGTTGCCTCCTCGCGGAGAGCTTAGTCGAGCATGCTGGCGGGCACCTTGCCCCCGGACTGGGCGAGTTGCTTCATCGTGGCTTTGTGGAGCCAGATGTTCATCTCCGCGCTGCCGTTCAATTCGCCGGTGTAGCCGAGCTCCTGAGCGAGTTCCTTGCGGTTTTCGAGGCTGGAGTCGATGCCAAGCAGCTTCATCAGGTCGACGATGGAGGTCTTATAGTTGAGGTCCGGATTGCCCTTCTGCTGGGCGATCTGGGACAGCACCTGCTCGACGTCGACCTGCTGGCCGCCGCCGCCCTGCTGGGCCTGACCGGCTCCACCCTGCTGGAACTGCGGCTGCTGGCCTTGAGCCTGCCCGGCCGGCGGGCCGCCGGCCATCCCCGCGGGGATGGTCGGCCGGTTGCCGGGCCCGGGGTCCTTGTGGCCGAAGATGGCGCCCTTGATCTTATCGAAGATGCCCATGTGCCTCAGGCCTCCAGCCCGTGCTTGAGGTCGCGCACGCGGTCGTGGCCCTGGCGCACGGACTGGTAGGCGCGCTCGATCACCGAGCGGCTCTCCGGCGGCAGGTCCGAGCCGCCCAGCGCCGTCTCGAACTTCTCCTTGAGATAGTCCTCGCCGCGCTCGACCTCGTTGATGATCGACTTGTCGTCGCGGCCGGTGATCGCCGACTTGAGGTCGACGAAGCGCTGGTGGGTGGCGCCCAGGAAGCTCCCGTCGTCCGGCGGGTTGCCGCCCAAGCGGCGGACCTCGGCGCGCAGGTCCTCGGCGACCTGGCTGCGCTCGTCGGCCATCTGCCGGAACAGCTGCTGGAACTGGCTGCCTTCCGCGTTCTGGGCCGCGTCGCGATAACCGTTGATGCTGTCGATGAGGGTGGTGGTGAGGGTCTCCAGCGTACCTACGCCCGCAGTGTCTGCCATGGCCGTTCTCCTTGATGGTGATGTATCGATGCCGCAACAACGCGGTCGCGCCCGGCAGGTTCGCGTGGGCAGGGATTTTTTCGACGGAGCGAACCATCGAAGTGCCGGGCTGACGAGGGGGGGCGGCGTGATAGCCAGATGGGCATGAAACGACCGAGCAGATGGGCCGCGGTGGCGGCGATCGCGGGGGTCCTCCCGCAAGGAGCGACGGCGGCCCCACCGGAGCCTACCGGCAAGTGGGTGGTGAACTTCGAACCGGCACAGTGCATCGCCTCGCGGAGCTATGGCACCGAAGAGGAGCCGCTGATGCTGGTCCTGAAGGCGCCGGTGACCGGCAGTACGCTGCAGCTGTTTGTGATCCGGAAGGGTCGAAAAGGCAGCGCGGCAGAGCAGCTGAAGGGCGGACTTGCGATCGCTGGTGAAGCGAAAGCCGGTTTATCCGTGCTCGCCTATTCGCCCAAAGGGGAAGCCCGCCGGGTGTTTCTCTTCAACCTGCCGCGTGACTCCGTAGCCGCCTGGCCGAGCAAGGGCTCGCTGGAGGTGCGGGCAGGTGCCAGCATCCGGGAGGGTTTCGCCCTGTCGGGCCTTCAGCCGCTTTTGAAGATCATGGACAAGTGCGTGGCGGACCTCCGCGATTACTGGAACTTCAGCGACGAGACGATCGCGTCCAAACACCGGCGGCGGGCGGAGGCGAACCTCATTCGGGTGTTCTCCGCAAACGATTATCCTAGCATCAGCCTGCGGGAGGGAGACACGGGCACTGTCCGGGTTGTTCTTCTGGTCGATCCAACCGGCAAGGTCGCGGATTGCAGCCTGGTCGAGACGAGCGGCGTGGCGGTGCTGGATGCCCAGACCTGCGTGCTGATCCGGGAGCGTGCCCAGCTCCGACCGGCAATAGGTGTTGACGGCAAGCCGGCCAGGGATGTCTTCCTGCAGCGGGTGACCTGGAGCATGTGAAGCACAAGCGGGCTTCGGGCGCCCATGGACCGGCCTTGCCGCGCGGCCCACGCCATGCCACCTGCGCCGTTCGGTCCGGAGGCGTGACGGATGAGCGAAGTTCAGGGCGGCAGGCTGATCGCGTTCTCGGCGGCCCGCCCGAGCACGCCCGTTCGATGAGCGAGGCGGCCGCCGGGCGTCCCGCAGCCCAGGACCCGAGCAGCCGCGGGGGCGGCGGAGCGCTGCTGATCCTGGGAGCGCTGGTGATCGGTCTGCTGCTCGGCATTCTGGCGGGCAACACGGGCGGTGGCTGGCGCGAGCCGCTGGTGGGGGCGGCGGCGTTGATCGGCGGGCTGTGGCTCGACGCGCTCAAGATGACGGTGATTCCGCTGATCGTGGCGCTGCTGGTGACCGGCATCGTCGGCGGAGCGGACGCGGCGCGGGCCGGGGGTCTGGCGGCCCGGGCGGTGGCGTGGTTCCTGGGCTTTTATCTCTTCTCCGCACTGTTCGGCGGGCTCGGCATGCAGGCGCTGACGGCGCTGTTCCCGCTGCCGGGGGAAGGCGCGGACGCTTTACGGGCGGGTCTGGCCAGCGTGGAACAGCCGGTCAGTTCGGCGGCGGTGCCGGGCGTCGCCGACTTCTTCAAGGCGATCGTTCCCGCCAATCCGGTCGCGGCGGCGGCCAACGACCAGATCCTGCCGCTGGTGGTCTTCAGCGTGATCTTCGCCTTCGCCCTGAGCCGCGTCGCGGCGGACCGGCGTCGCCCCGCGCTCGCCTTCTTCGAAGCGGTCGGGGACGCGATGCTGGTGGTGATCGGTTGGGTGCTGTGGCTGGCGCCGGCCGGGGTGCTCGCCCTGGCGTTCGCGGTTGGGGCTGGAGCGGGCGGTTCGGCGCTGGGAGCGGTCGCGCATTATGTCGTCCTGATCTCGCTTCTGGGGGTCGGGATCACGGCGGTCGGCTTCCTGATCGCGCTGCTGGTGGCGCGGTTCCGGCCGGGCGCGTTCGTCCGCGCCATGGCCGGGCCGTCGGCCGTCGCCATTTCCACCCGTTCGTCCCTCGCCTCGCTCCCGGCGATGTTGACGTCCGCGCGCAGCCTGGGCGTGGACGAAGGCAAGGCGGACGTGGTGCTGCCCCTGGCGGTGGCGTTGTTCCGGGCGACGGGGCCGGCGATGAACGTCGGGGTGGCGATCTATGTCGCCCATTGGCTGGGAGTCACGGTCACGCCCTGGGCGTTCGCCGCCGGCATTGCAGTGGCGACCCTGGCGTCCGTCGGGTCGGTGAGCCTGCCGGGGCAGGTCAGCTTCGTGACGTCCATTGCGCCGATCAGCCTGGCCATGGGGGTGCCGATCGAGCCGCTGGCGCTGCTGATCGCGGTGGAGACCATTCCCGATATCTTCCGCACCTGGGGCAACGTGGTCCTGGATGTGGCGGTCACCGGTGCCGTGGCGCGGCAGGAGGGCGACGCGCTGACGGACGAGCTGCCCGCCGACGCCCGGGCCTGAGCGCCCGCCGTTCGTCGGTTCGCCGCCGCCGCGCGGACGTCCGTCGCACCGCCGAGGCCTGCAGGACGCTCGTCGATCATGCTGCGACGGCTCCATCGCCTTCCGCTAATCAGCCGGTGCGGCGCGAGGGCAGGACCTTCGGCCCCCCGAAGGGCTCGCGCCGCAACCTTCTTTTCGATGGGACAGGACGATGAAACTGATGCTCGCGATGGTGGCGCTTCTAACCAGCACGGCGCTGCTGGTGCCGACAGTGAGTGGCGAGGTCGCCAGCCTTCCGGCCGCGGCGCTGCGGGCCTGACGGGATTGCCTTACCGGCCGGCCATCGCCCGGACGTTGTCGGAGTAGAGCCGCCCCACCGGCTGCTCGGTTCCGTCGGCGAGCCGGGCGATCCAGCGTCCGGACGGGTTGCGCCCGAAGCCGCGGATGAAGTCGCGGCGGATGATGGCCGACCGGTGCAGCCGGACGAACTCCGCCGGGTCGAGCCCTTCCTCCAGCGCGCCCATGCTGTGGTGGATGAGCCAGCTGCGCCCACCAACGTGGAGCCGCATATAGTCGCGTTCGGCCGAGACCCGGTCGATGTCGCGGACGGCGATCCGCACCAGGCCGGACAGGTCGGAGGCCCAGAACTCCTCCAGATAGGGTGAGGTGGACGCCGGGGCCGTGCCGTCCGAGCCCTCCTCGCGCCCGTGCAGATGGGTTCGGGCACGCATTAGCGCCCGCTCCAGCCGGACCGGATCGACCGGCTTCATCAGATAATCGACCGCCTCCACCTCGAAGGCGGCGACCGCGAACTGGTCGAAGGCGGTGACGAACACCACCGCGGGAGCGGCCTTGGCCGCGGCCAGCGCGCGGGCGACGTCGATCCCGTCCATGCCGGGCATGGCGACGTCGAGCAGCAGCAGGTCGGGCGACAGCGCTTCCGCCATCCGCATCGCGCCCTCGCCGTCCGACGCGGTGCCGACGAGGTCCACGCCCGGCGCGCGGGCGAGCAGCAGCTGGAGACGCTCGGTCGCCAGCGGCTCGTCGTCGACGACGAGCACCTTCAGGGCCCGGTCATCCATCGTGGTCGGTCAGCGGCAGGGTCATGGACACTTGGTAGCCCCCGTCGGCAAGCGGGCCGAAGCTACAGCTCGCGTCGCGGCCGAAGCGGGCGTCGAGCCGCTGGCAGACGTTGGCGAGACCGACCCCGGTGCTGGCGGGCTGGTGGCGGGCCCGAGGCGACTTGAGCGCGGTGCCGCCGAAGTTGGTGACCTCAAGCTGGAGCCGCCCGGGCTGCGGCGAACGGGCGGCGATGCGGAGGGTCACCTTGTCCTTAGTCGCGGACACGCCGTACTTGATCCCGTTCTCCACCACCGGCTGCAGGATCAGCGCGGGCAGGCGGGCGACACGCAGTTCGGGGGGAACGTCGATCTCGACCTTGAGGCGGCGGGGAAAGCGGACCTTCTCGATGTCGAGGTAAAGGCGCTGAAGCTCGATCTCCTCGTCGAGCGTGACGTCCGCGTTGGGGTCGAGCGACAGGCTGGTGCGGAAAAAGGTGGAAAGCTTCAGGATCATCGATTCTGCTTCCTGGCCGCGCCCGGTCATGACCAGCGAGGACAGGCTGTTCAGCGTATTGAACAGGAAGTGCGGGTTGACCTGGTAGCGGAGCGCCCGGACCTGCGCGGACTGAGCGGCGGTTTCGGCAAGGGCCGCGCGGCGCTGCAGGGCGAGCGCCTGGCGCTGGCTGACCGCAGCGAGGTAGACCGCGCTCCACGCCGCGAAGAAGAACAGCCAGACGACGGCGGTGTCGGCCGCGAACCGGAACTGGTCCCATTGCTTGAGCTCGTTGAGCTTGGGAATGGTGAGGACCAGCGGGTCGGCGCTGCTGCGCTCGATCCGGACCTGCTGGCCCTTTGATACGACGACGAAGCCCTCCCGGGCCTTGAAGCGGAATTCCTCCCGGCTGTCGCGCATGTGGCCTTCGGCGGCGAGCAGCACCCCGGCCATGGCGAGGGAGGCGAGCACCGAGCCGGCGCCGGCCACCACCGCCTTGCGCCGAAGGTTGGAACCGGGCGCGAGCCAGCCGATCGCGAGGTAGATGACGGCGGTAAGCAGCGTGCCGGTGAGGAACATCCAGATTTTGTTCTGCAGCACGGTGACCGGGTCGGTGCTGAGGAACGCCCGGGCTACCACCGTCACGATGTAGAAGCCCCAGAGCAGGGCGACGGTCCGGGCTGCCAGCGTCCAATCGTCGAAGCGGCGCGGCCGCCACTCGGTTGGGCCGTCCAGCATCGCCTCGGCATTGGGATGCATGTTCATGGGCGCTACTTTGCGGCTCGGCGGCGGGGTGCGCAATCCGCATGGGAGCGACCGGCAGAAGCGCTGCGGTCGCCTGTCGAAAAATCCGGGGTGCGGAACGGCGGCCCGCGGCTATTCGTTCCCCCGGGCAAAAGGAGCAAGGCTTCCATGCCCGACCAGAACATGACCGATCAACAGGCCTGTCCGCCGCCGGTGCTGTCCGCTGACCCCGAGCGCGAGCTGGAGCGCAAGCTCAAGAAGAACCCGGACGATCAGGACGCCAAGATCGACGTGGGCAGCGACGAGTCGATGGACGCGTCCGATCCGCCCGCGGCGGCGCAGCCCGGCCAGTCGGACGAGCCGGTACCCTCTTCCGGCTTCCCGGACAGCGCCAACCGGTCAAGGTGAGAAGCTCACCCGTTGCAAAACGGTGACAGGCGCTTCGCTTTGCGACGGAGCGCTGGCGATATCTGTTGCTGTGTAGGGTTCCCTCTGATTCAATCTGAACGGGGGGCGGGACCGTGGTTAAGCCATTCGCAACCAAATCAACGTCATGGTCCTGCCGACGGGTAAAGGAGTCGGGGTCATGAGCACGCGGACCAGCCAGCCTGCCGGAGGGGCGCTGCTGCTGAGCGAGATCAAGGAATTCGCCGCTTTTCCGAAGGCGACGCAGCGGTACATCCGCCGCTCGCTGGACGTGGCCTACGGGCGCCGCGACGCAATCGACTGCTGGGCGCGCGACGAAGGCGAAGCGGCCTCCATCCGGGCGCAGGCGCGCCTCTACAAGCAGCTGGAGAGTCTCCGCCTGCAGGTGCCGGACGACAGCGGGCTGGACAGCATCGACCCCTTCATGGGGCTGCTGATCAGCCTGACCGGCTTCGACCTCGGCCAGGACCGCATACCGAACTTCGCCGCCTACCGCTTTCTCTACGAGCGGCTCCTGGGCGCGGCGGTGCGGCCGTGGCTGCCGGGCGCGTTCTGCGCGGCGGCGGCGCTGCCCCACCTTCATCCGGACCGACGCCGGAGCCTGCTCCAGTCCATCAGCGAGAGCGCGGCCACCGCGCCCGGCTGGTCGAACCGCGAGCCGGTGTTCTGGCCGGAGTGGGTCGAGAAGGTGGACCTTCCCGCGGCGGCTTAAGCCTTCGCGTCACCCCGGCCCGGAGGCGGGGCCTGCCTTGTCCGTCGGCAGCGTCTGTCGGAGCGGCAGCCTAGTTTTCCGCACGAAGGCACGCAGAAGTAAGTGAAGGCGCGAAGAGGTACGCACTTCTTTGTGCCTTCGTTCTTCGCTTCGTGCCTTCGTGTGAGAAGAAGGCGGACCCCGGATCAAGTCCGGGGTGACGATTAGACGGCCAAGCGGATCGACGGGAAGATACGGGCGAGCTCTTCGAGGCTCGCCTTCGCGACCGTGTGATGGACGAACGTCCCGCCCGCGTTCTCCCAGGCGGCGCGGTGGGTCAGGCTGTCGTCGACCAGGACATCCGCACCGCTCATGTGGCGATACTTGTCGCGGGCCATGCAAGTGATGACCGGCACGCCTGGGAAGTGCTCGGCCGCCCAACGCACCTTCTGCGGCGCGGCCCAGTTGCCGATCGGCAAGCCGGTGAGGATGGTCGGCTTGAGATGCTCCACCGCGTCGAACAGCTCGCGGGCGTCCGGCAGCTCGGGCAGCGTCGAGTAGAAGTCCTTGGCCCGGGCGAGCCGCCGCCAGAACTCGCGCTTGCCGTGGCGCGCCTCGAAGGTGCGGACGTCGGTGCCGAGGATGCGGCGGGCGCCGGCGTCGAAGTCGGCGAGGACACCGTCACAGTCGAGGAAGAGGTGGGGTTGGGTCAAGAAGTTATCGCGTTGTGCTGAGCTCGTCGAAGCACTGTCTTATGCTGATCAGCGTAGAAGGACAGCCCTTCGACAGGCTCAGGGCAAGCGGACTTGATGGCGGCATACTAGAACTTCGCCGGTGTCAGCTTGACCGGCACGGGGTGGTCCAGCTCCTTCCAGCCGCGTTCCTTAAGCACGTCATTGCTCTCGCGAGCGCGGCGGCCTGGCCCCAGCGACCAGGTGATGTGGTAAGTGGAGCCGTCCGGCCGGTCGACGGTGCCGTCGATGGTGACGACCATCGCCTCGACGCCGCGTTCGTCGTCCGTGCGGCCGACGATGGAAGCGGTGGCTTCGCGCGGCAGGGGCTTGGTCGCGGCGTTGCTCTCCAGCGTGACATGGTCCGCGACGGCATTGGCGTAGCGGGGCGGGTGCTGCTGCAACAGCTCGTCGCGTTGCTGGCGATCGAGCTTCCAGCCGATCACGGTTCCGGGTTTGGCCATGAGGAAGAATGTCGCCAGGTCCACCGGGGTTCCAGTGCTCCTGCGGGTCAGGGGGCCAGTTCTCCTCCGAAGCTACTGGGCTCCTGCCTTCGCAGGAGCACTGCCCAGCGCCCCGACCAGTTCCCCCGCGAACTCGCTCAAGGTGTCGTCGCGGGCGCCTAGGATGGCGATGGTGTCGCCGGGCCGCGCGTCGGCCAGGAGGCGCTCGCCGATGTCCGGACGGGCGGGGATGTGCTCGGCTTTGCCTCCCGCGCCGCGGACCGCCTCGGCCAGCCAGTCGGACCCGCGCGAGCGATCCACCGTGCCGCCCTGGTAGACCGGATCGCTGAGATACAGCCGATCGTCGGGCCGCAGGCCGCCGGCGAAGGTCGCGGCCAGCTCCTCGCCCATCTTGGCGAGCGGGCCGTAGCCATGCGGCTGAAACATCAGCAGCAGCCGGCCGGGTTGCGCCGTCAAGGTGGCGAGGGTCGCGGCGATCTTGTCGGGATTGTGCGCGAAGTCGTCGATCACGGTGACGCCGCCCACAGTGCCGACCGTCTCCAGCCGGCGCTTCAAGCCGGCAAAGCGACCGATCGCGGCGGCGGCTTCGGCCAGCGGTACCCCCAGCGCACGGACGGCGGCCAGCGCGGCGAGCGCGTTGGAAGCGTTGTGCCGGCCGGGAACTTGCAGCTGGACGTGGTGGCGCTCCTCGCCCGCGTAGACGGTGAAGCGCGCTCCGCCCGGTTCCAGCTGGAGGTTGCGGGCGGAGATCGCGGCGCCCGGGCTGTCGAAGCCGTAGCCGACCAGCTTGGCGGCGGGCAGGTCCTCGCCGAGCAGGCGGGTTTCGGGATCGTCGAGGTTGAGCACCGCCTTGCGGCTCGCGCCGAGAAAGCCGCCGAACAGGGCGCGGAGCTCGGCCATCTCCTTGTGGTCGAGGCTGACGTTGGTGAGCACCGCCACCTCCGGCCGGTAGAGCGCGATGGAACCGTCGCTCTCGTCGACTTCGCTGACGAACAGCTCGGGGTCGCCGACCAGCGCGCTGGCGAAGGGCGCTTCCGCCGAGAGGAAGTTCTTCATCACCGCGCCGTTCATCACCGTCGGCTGGCGGTGGCAGGCGTGGAGGATCCAGCCGATCATGCCGGTAACGGTGGACTTGCCCGACGTGCCGCCGACGGCGACGCTGCGGCTGGCGGCGTTGAGCAGCTGGGCGAGCAGCTGCGGGCGGGTGAGATGGGGCAGGCCGAGCTCGCGGGCGCGAACCACGTCGGGTATGGTCGCTTCCACCGCGGCCGAGGTAACCAGGGTCATGCCCGCGGCGACCCCGCTGCCGTCCTGGCGGTGAAGGTCGATGCCGAGCGAGCGCAGAAAATCGAACTTGGGCGCGAGCCGGCCGGCGTCGAGCGCCCGGTCGGAGCCGGCGACCCGCTCGCCACGCGCCCGGACGATGCAGGCCAGCGGGAGCATGCCGCTACCGCCGATGCCGCAGAAGAAGCTGGATTGAGTCATCGCCGCCGCCCTATTGCGTTCGGAAGCGGTCGGCAAATGGGGCAAGCATGCGGATAGCGGTGGTGGCGCCAAGCTGCCCATTGAAGCGCGAGGCCGCGGAAGCGGTGCTGGCGCTCGCCGGGGCGCGGGGCGACTGCGAGCTCCTGATCCATCCGCAGTGCTTCTCGAGCGACGGGCATTTCGCCGGGCCGGACGCGGAGCGGCTGGCAGCATTGCAGGAGGTGATGGCGGACCCGGTGGTGGAGGCCGTATGGTTCGCGCGCGGCGGCTACGGCTCCAACCGGATCGCGGCGGCGGCGACGGCGAAGCTGCCGGTCGCGGTGCGCGACAAGCTCTTTCTTGGCTACAGCGACGGCGGGTTCCTGCTGGCGGCGCTGCACAGGGCCGGGTGCCGGGTCGCGCATGGGCCGATGCCGCAGGATATCGCGCGCGACGGCGGGGAAGCGGCGGTTGGGCGGGCGCTCGACTGGCTGGTGCGGGGCGATGCGGCGGCGGTCGAGGCTGGGGTGACCGGCCCGGCGTTCGCGTTCAACCTGACGGTGCTGTCCTGCCTGCTCGGCACCGGGCTGGAGCCGGACTTCGCTGGCCGCGAGCTGCTGGTGGAGGAACTGGACGAGCAGCACTACCGCATCGACCGGCTGATGTTCCACCTGACCGGCGCGGCGGCGGTGCGGGGGTGCCGCGGGATCCGGCTCGGGCGCTGCTATGTGCCGGAGAACGACCGGCCGTTCGGCAGCGACGAGGAGGCGATCGTGCGGGACTGGTGCGGGCGGTCGGGCATCCCCTTTCTGGGCCGCGCCGACATCGGCCACGACGCGGCCAACAAGGTCGTCCCGTTCTCGGCGCGTTAAGCATCTTCCCCGAGAGCGAAGCCATTGCAAAGCCCGCTGAGTTGCGCTCTACCAAGCGCCGGAACAAACAGGAGGGCCTCATGGCAAAAGCAGCATCGAGCGGGACTGGGCGCAAGGCAGGGGGCGGTCTCGCGCGACCCGTGACTCCATCCTCGGACCTGGCGGCGATCGTCGGCAAGGAGCCGCTGCCGCGCAGCGAGGTGGTGTCCAAGGTGTGGGATCACATTCGCAAGAACAACCTGCAGAACCCTCAGAACAAGCGGGAAATCGTCGCGGACGACAAGCTGAAGAAGGTCTTCGGCCAGGACCGCTGCACCATGTTCGAGATGAACAAGCACCTGTCCAAGCATCTTTCGTAAGCGTCGCCCCAAGGGCTGAAGCCAAGCGGAACGCCAAAGGGGACTCGCCGGGCCGGCGGGTCCCCTTTCGTTCGGGCGCTAGGGAGCGAGTCGCCTCAGCGGCAGGCGCGCCAGCCGGCGGGGCCACGGTCCGCCGTGTCGAGGTGCAGGTGGTCGCGGTGCGCCGCGTTGTAGTCGGGCGACAGAACGGTGGTGAACAGCCGGCAGGCGCCGTCGCGGACTTCGCGGAGAAAGGCCGTCTCGTCGGCGCTTCCGCGCCAGTCGCGCAGCACGGACACCGTGCGGCCGTCGGCCAGGCGGAAACCGAGGATGTCGACGGCGTCCGCGGTGGCGTGCTCGCTCCACGGGCCGGTGGCCCGGCCGTAGAGCCGGCGGCAGCTGAAGCTCCCCGCATGCTGCACGGCGGCGACCGCCGACCCGAAATGACGGCGGGCGGCGGGCTGGACAACTCGCTCGTCCCACAACAGCAGTGCGCTTGCGACCGGACAGCTGGTGACGAGGCCCGGCGGGCTGAAGGCCGCGATGCGGGCCGTGCCCGCCCCCAAGCGCATGCCGTCCCCATAGCCGCACTCGCTTCCGGCCCTGCGCGGCGGCGCGGGCCGATCCGGGCTGCCGGCGTCGCTCAGCAGCGCCCGGCATTGCGCGGGGGCGGAGCCGAGTGCGGCGAGCTTGACGGCGGTGAAGCGGCCGACCGGATGGGCGAGGTCGAGCGTCGTCCAGGGCAAGTCCTGCGGGTGCCGGTCGAACCAGGCGCGAAGCTCGATAACGGCCACGGCAAGCAGGCTGAGCAGAATGAACCAAAGGACGGCGCGCCGCATGCTCCGCCCAACGCGGCGGCCTTCTGGTCAGGCCCGGACGGCGCTCGTCAGCCGTTCGCGCGTGACCGGGTAGCCGAGGTGATCAGGGATGCGCAGCCACTGCTCGCCGTCCACTTCCTCGACCCACGGGCTGATCGTCTCGACCGGGTGCGCCAGGGCGTCGGCGCGGGCCTCGGCGAAGGAGCCGAAGCGGGCGAGCCGTTCCAGGTTGCGGACGGTCGGAAAGATGGCGCTGGCCCGGCCCGCGGTGATCCGCTCGAGCACGGCGGGGGCGCTCACCCATTCGGCCGCGTCGCACTCGCCGGGCTGCGGGCGGAGCGGCCAGTTCCCCCCGGGCGCTTGGGCGATGAAGAACAAGGTGTCGAAGCGCCGGGGCTGGCGGAAGGTCGGGCGCCAGCGCGCGAAGGGCGTCAGTGCCGAGAGCTCGAGCCCTAGGCCGTGCCGCTCCAGCAAGGCCGCGAAGCTCGTTCCGGCATGTAGCGCGTCCTGCACCTGCGCCGCATCGGCCGGTGCCGGGGCGAGGCCGACCGGACAGCCGGTCTCCTCCAGCGTTTCGCGGATCGCGGCTACCTTGCCCGCGTCGAGCGGGTCCGAAGCGAGCGCCCCGTCGCCCGCGTCGATCCGCCCGCCGGGAAACACCATCGCCCCGCCCGCGAACGCCATGCCGCGGGAACGGGTGACCATCAGCAGTTCGGGCGGCCCCGCCGGAGCGTCGCGCATGACGACCAGGGTGGCGGCGGGGATCGCATCGTCGCTCATCGGGGCCGACCTAGGCACGCGGCCGCCAAAGAAAAAGGCCGGCCTCCGCTGGGGAGACCGGCCCTTGGCACTGCCAATGGTGGCAGCGTGCCTGATTACATGGCGTTGACGGCCGCGTTGGCTTCGACCGGGTTGGCCGCGTTGACGTCGGCGTCGTCGATCGCCTCTTCCTTGCGCTCGCCCTCGGTTTCCAGCGCGTCGGCCTGGTTCTCCAGGGTCGCGGCGGTTGTGCCGGACGTGTTGGCCGCCTGGGCCTCGAGGTTCTCGGACGCCGCCTCGTAGTTCTCCTGCACGTTCTCGCCGAGCGAGTCGTCGCCCGAGCCGCCACAAGCCGCAAGCGCCAGCGATGCCGCGCCAACCAGCGCGAAACTGATCTTCTTCATGAGTGCTTTCCCCTAAGGTTTTTTTGTACAGCGAACGCAATATATCCGCGTAGCGGGCCAGAACGCCACCCCTTTCGGTTCGGTTGCGTCACGTGCGCGGATTCCCATGTCCTTGAGACTCGGCGCGGAAGGGACTAGATAGGGTTCGCCGGGCAACCGGCTATGCTGGTAGAGTGCGGGTTGGAATAGGCATCTCGGACCCGGGGGGCAGTACCCCGGCGCCTCCACCAGCAGCGGCGCGTTCGGGCGTGAGCGGGGGCTTGCGGCGCGCCGTTGCTGATGGGGGCGAAACAGGATCGACGGGTGCAATAAAGGATCTGTTGCCAGCCGGTATGAGCACACCGTTGAAGGCTCATTCACACAAGTGCCAACGATAACGAGGCTCTTGCGATTGCTGCGTAACCCGGTCCTCACGGATTAGGTTACATCAGACAAAAGCGCGGTCGGACCCCACCGGGCAACAGAAGGGGAATCCAGCGGCACGGGAGGCGCCGGGCAACAGAAGCCTCCCACCTTTCCCTGTCCTGAGCGCGTTGCTGATTGAAAGCCGGCGGTGTGCCATCTACGTAAGGCACCGCTGGTTCGTTCTACAGGGGAAACGACGCATGACCGCACTCCGCCGCCTCGGCCTTCTCGCGCCGCTTGCCGCCGTCAGCCTTGCGGGGTGCGGACTCAACTCCGTTCCGACGGCGGAGGAGAACGTCAACGCGAAATGGGCCAACGTCCAGAACCAGTATCAGCGCCGCTCGGACCTGTACGGCAACCTGGTGGAAACGGTGCGCGCCGCCGCCAACCAGGAGCGCACGGTGCTGCGCGAGGTGACGGAGGCTCGCTCGCGCGCGAACTCGGTCCAGCTGACGCCCGACCAGCTGTCCGACCCGCAGGCGATCCAGCGCTACGCCGACGCCCAGGCGCGGCTGTCGGCGCCCTTGGTGTTCCGCCAATTGCAGGAAGCCTATCCGCAGCTCCAGACCAACGCCAATTTCCGCGACCTCCAGTCGCAGATCGAGGGCACGGAGAACCGCATCGCCATCTCGCGCCAGGATTATAACGAGGCGGTGCAGGGGTATAACACGACGATCCGCACCTTCCCCGACGCGATCGGCGCGCGGATCATTCATGGGGCCAAGCCCAAGGTGCCGTTCCAGGCGGTTACGCCCGGCGCCGAGACGGCGCCGCGGATCGACTTCAACGCGAGCTGAGGAGCGAGTGCTCCGGCTGATCCTTGCGGCGCTGGCGCTTGCGACTGCGGCTTGCGACGCGCAGGCGTCCGGGTCTGCCGATGGGCATCGGGCTAAGCTGCTCTCCGGTTTGCCTGCGCTTACCGGTCGCGTTGTCGACCGGGCGGATTTGCTCAGCGTGGAGGGGGAGGCGAGGCTTACAGCCAAGCTTGCGGCGCTCGAAGCGCGCAGAACCGACCAGCTGGTGGTGGTCACATTACCCTCACTCGAGGGTCGCACCATCGAGCAGGTAGGGCTGGGCCTCGGGCGTGGCTGGGGTATCGGCCAGAAGGACAAAGATAATGGTGTGCTGCTGATCGTTGCTCCCAATGAACGGCACGTGCGCATTGAAGTGGGGTACGGCCTGGAGCGAACCATCGAGGACCATGAGGCATCACGGATGATCGCGGAGGTCCTCATACCGGCATTCGAGGTTGGCGCATACGAGCGCGGCATCCTTGCGGGCGCAGATACAATCATCGCGGAACTCGATCGATCGCCGCTAGTGAAGGCGAAAAGATGATCCGTTGGGTTCTGACCCTTGTCCTGATCTGCCTGGCGCTGCCCGCACAGGCGCAGGATTTTCCCAAGCTGACCGGCCGGGTGGTGGATGGGGCCAACCTGCTGTCGCCCGCCGACGAGGCGGAGCTGACGGGGGAGCTGCAGAACCTGGAGCAAAGGTCGAGCCGCCAGCTGGTGGTGGCGACGGTGCCCTCGCTCGGCGGGTACGAGATCGAGGATTATGGTTATCGGCTCGGGCGGGCGTGGGGGATCGGACAGAAGGAAGCCGACAACGGCGCCATCCTGCTGGTTGCGCCCAACGAGCGCAAGGTGCGGGTGGAGGTCGGCTCCGGGCTCGAGCCGATCCTGACCGACGCCTTATCCAACCGGGTGATCGACGAGGTGATCATTCCGCGGTTCAAGGCCGGGGACTATCCGGGCGGCATCAAGGCGGGCGTGGACAGCTTGATGACCCAGCTGCAGGCGCCGCCGGAGGTGGCTGAGCGGGCGGCGCTGGAGGCGGCGCAGGCGCGGGCGCAGCGCGGGTCGCAGCGGAGCAACGGCGGCCCCGGCCTGGGTGCGATCCTGTTCTGGGGGCTCATCATCCTGTTCGTGATCCTGCCGCTGGTCCGCGGATTGGGCGGGGGACGCAAGTATCGGGGTCGGCGGCGGCGCGGCTGGGGCGGGCCGGTGATCATCTGGGGGCCGGGCTTCGGCGGTGGCGGCGGCGGGTTCGGTGGAGGAAGCTTCGGCGGCGGCGGCGGGTTCGGCGGCTTCTCCGGCGGTGGTGGAGGCTTCGGCGGCGGGGGCGCGTCGGGGTCGTGGTGAGAGTGGCGATCAGCGACGAGGATCACGCCCGAGTCAGCCGGGCGATCGCCGAGGCGGAGGCCAGAAGCGACGGCGAGATCGTCACCATGGTGAGCGAGCTGTCCGACCAGTACCACGATGTGGGATTGCACTGGGCGGTGGCGGCGCTGATCGCCGTGCTGGCCTGGGCGGCGGCGTTTCCGCGGGCGCTCGAGAACATCTGGCATGGGCTGTTTGGTGGCTGGGGCAGCACGCCGAGCCTGGGTGCGCTGCTGTTCTTTCTCATGTTTGTCGCGGTGTTGGTGTTCACCATGGTGCTGCTGGCGCTGCGCTTCATGCCGCTGCGGCTCGCGCTGACGCCGGGCGCGACCAAGACGCGGCGGGTGCGGCGGCGCGGGGTGGCGCTGTTCAAGGCCGCGGCCGAGCGGCGCACGGTGGGGCGGACGGGCATCCTCATCTACCTGTCGACGGGCGAGCACCGGGCGGAGATCGTCGCGGACGAAGCGATCGTGCAGGTGACCACGCCCGACACCTGGGGCGAAGCGATGGCGGCGCTGATCGCCGAAGTCGGTGAAGGGCGGACGGCCGAAGGGATGGTCGCCGCGATCGGCATCGTCGGCGAGGTGCTCAGCCGGCACTTCCCGCGCTCGGCGACCGACACCAACGAGATCCCCGACAAGCTGATCGAACTTTGAGCCGCGATCCCGACTTCGACGCGCCGGAGGAGGTGCGCTGGCAGGGGCGGTTCGTCCGCGCCGTGACCCGCGGCAAGTGGGAGTATGCCGGCCGGGTCGGCGGCGTGCGCGCCGTGGTGATCCTGGCCGAGTATGAGGGCCGGTACGTCCTGGTCGAGCAGCACCGGGCGCCGGTCGGAGGGCGCTGCCTGGAGTTGCCGGCGGGGCTGGTCGGCGATCACGATCCCAGCGCCACGATCGAGGACACGGCCGTTCGCGAACTGGAGGAAGAGGCCGGCTTCACCGCGGAGCGGATCGAGCAGCTGGGCGACTTCCATGCCTCGCCCGGCATGCTGTCGGAAAGCTTCACCCTGGTGCGGGCGCACGGGGTCCGCCGCGTAGGGGAAGGCGGGGGCGTCGCGGGCGAGGAGGAAATCGAGGTCCACCTGGTGCCCAGGGCCGAGATCGGCGAGTTCGTCGCGACGCGGCGCGCGGCCGGCACGGCGATGGACGTCAAGCTGCTGCTCTTGCTAGCGCCCGGCTGGCTGCATAAATCATCTTGAGTTCAGGCACTTAGGCTATTGCTGCGCGGGTAACCACCGCTCGTCGGTTCGTCGAAGCCGTGCTTGCAGGCTCCTGCGGTGAGCGGCACAGGACGAGGACAGAAGGGGCTCAAGAAGGCGACATGATGATCAGGCATATGCTTCTGGCGGGCAGCGCGCTCGCCGCACTTTCGGGCTGCGCGACCACTACCACCGGAGGACGTGAGACGATGGCCACCACCGCTGCCGAGACCGCTCCGCCGGTTGCCGCGGCTGCACCCGCCGTTCCCAACAACTTCCTCCTGGCCGAATGGACCGGTCCGTACGACGGCGTTCCGCCGTGGGACCAGGTCAAGCCCGAGCTGTTCGGGGAGGCTTTCCAGTTCGCCATCGACGAGCAGCGCCGCGAGTATCAGGCGATCGCGGGCAACCCCGAGGCTCCGACCTTCGCCAACACGATGGAGGCGATGGAGCGTGCGGGGCAGCGGCTCGGCCGGGTGCAGGCGGTGTTCGGGGTGATGACCGACAATCTGTCGACCCCGGCCTACCAGGCGCTCGACAAGGAGTGGTCGCCCAAGCTGTCGGCGGCGAGCGATGAGATCACGCTCGACCCCAAGCTGTTCGCGCGGGTCGAGACGCTGTACAACAACCGTGCCAGCCTCGGCCTCGATGCCAAGCAGACCCGGCTGCTGGAGCGCAGCTACAATTATTTCGTGCGCAACGGCGCCAAGCTCGACCCGGCGCAGAAGGGGCAGCTGAGCGGCTACAACCAGCAGCTCGCGTCGCTCTTCTCCGAGTTCAACTCGCGCCTGCTGGCCGACGAGGGCACGTTCATCCAGGCGAGCGCGGCCGAGATGGCGGGGGTGCCGCAGGACGTGCGCGATGCCGCCGCGGCGACTGCCAAGGAGAAGGGCTTGCCCGCGGGGAGCTTCGCGATCCGCAACACCCGTTCGGCAGTCGAGCCGGTGCTGACGTTCGGCAGCAACCGCGGGCTGCGGCAAAAGGTGTGGCAGGCGTTCGCCGGCCGCGGCGACAATGGCGGTGCCAACGATACCAACCAGCTGATCTCGCAGATCGTCAAGCTGCGCGCCGACCGCGCGAAGCTCCTCGGCTTCGGCAGCCACGCCGAGTGGCGGATGCAGGACACCATGGCCAAGTCGCCGGACAAGGCGATGGAGCTGATGATGCGCGTGTGGCCGGCAGCGGTTGCGCGCGTGAAGGAAGAAGTGGCCGACCAGCAGCCGTTCGCTCGCCGGGAGGGCGTCCGCACGATCGAGCCGTGGGACTTCCGCTACTATCAGGAGAAGGTCCGCAAGGAGAAGTACGACCTCTCGGAAGACGAGATCAAGCCGTACATGCAGCTCGACAATCTGGTGCAGGGCATGTTCTGGGCGGCGGGCCAGTTGTACGGCCTTGAGTTCAAGGAGAATACGGGCGCGGTTCCCGTCTTCCAGCCGGACGTGCGCACCTTCGAGGTGACGCGCGGCGGTCAGCCGATCGGCCTGTTCTACCTCGATAATTTCGCGCGTGAGGGCAAGCGGTCGGGCGCGTGGATGACCACCTATCGCAGCCGGGCGCGGCTGCTCGGCGACGACCTAGTGCTGGCGTCCAACAACAACAATTTCACCAAGCCGGAGGCCGGCAAGCCCGTGCTG
The DNA here is from genome assembly GCF_902806285.1 of uncultured Sphingomonas sp. Lineage (GTDB taxonomy): Bacteria > Pseudomonadota > Alphaproteobacteria > Sphingomonadales > Sphingomonadaceae > Sphingomicrobium. The sequence continues at coordinate 47,727 of NZ_CADCWA010000057.1, forward strand.
ATCAGCCTGGACGACGCGTCCACGCTGTTCCACGAGTTCGGGCACGCGCTCCATTACCTGCAGGTGGACGTGAACTATCCGAGCCTCGGCGGTTCGCAGCGCGACTTTGTCGAGTTCCCGAGCCAGGTGAACGAGAATTGGCTGCTGACCCGGCCGGTGCTCGACCGCTTCGCCAAGCATTACCGGACTGGGCAGCCGATGCCCAAGGCGCTGGTCGACAAGATCGAGAAGTCCGAGACATTCAACCAGGGCTTCGCGACGGTGGAGTATCTGTCGTCGGCGCTGGTCGACATGAAGCTGCACACCGACCCGAACGGCGCCGTCGACCCGGACGCGTTCGAGAAGCGGACGCTGGCCGAGCTCGGCATGCCGCGGGAGATGGTGATGCGGCACCGGCTGCCGCAGTTCGGGCACCTGTTCTCGAGCGACGCCTACTCGGCGGGCTATTACTCCTACCTGTGGTCGGAGGTGATGGACGCCGATACCTGGGCGGCGTTCGAGGAGACGGGCAACCCGTTCGACAAGAAGACCGCGGATGCGTTCCGGACCTATTTGCTGTCGACCGGCAATGAGACGGACCGGGCGGAGGCCTATCGCCAGTTCCGCGGGCGGGATCCGGATGTGACGGCGCTGCTGAAGCGGCGTGGGTTTCCGGTGAAGTGACGAGGGCTGTGTCCCCGCGAAGGCGGGGACCCAGTACTGGGCTCTCGCCTTCGCGGGGACACATCACTCACAATCGCGCCTTCTCCGCCTCCCGCCACGCCAGCGCGGCCAGCGGCTCGAGCGCCTTCACCGTCTCGAGCGCGTGCGCGCTGCTGGCGCTGCCGCGGGCGAGGCGGCCCTTGATGCCGTGGATGATGGCGGCGAGGCGAAACAGGTTGAAGACGATCAGGTAGTCGAACGCAGGAATGCCCTCGCGGCCGGTGCGGCGGCAGTAGGCGGCGACATACTCTTCTTCCGAAGGGATGCCGAGCGCGGGGAGATCCAGGCCGGCGAGGCCGGTGAACAGGCCCGCGGGCATGCGGTACATCAGGCAATGATAGGTGAAGTCGCTAGCCGGGTCGCCGAGGGTCGAGAGTTCCCAGTCTAGCACGGCGCGGACCGGCGGCGCCTCTGCATCGAAGATCATGTTGTCGCAGCGGAAGTCGCCATGAGCGATGCGGGACTCGCCACTGTCCGGCGGCAGGTGCTTGGCCAGCCAGTCGACCAGCCGGTCCATGTCGGGCACGCGCCCGCCGTCGGTGTCGGCGAGGTATTGCTTTGACCAGCGTGCGACCTGGCGCTCGACGAAGCCGCTCGCCCTGCCGTAGTCGCCGAGGCCGATCGCTGCGGGATCGTAGCCGTGCAGCTGCGCGATGGTGCCGTTCATCGCGTCGAAGTGAGCGGTGCGCGCTTCCGGCGTCAGGCCGGGGAAGTGGGCTTCCCAGATGATGCGGCCGGGCACCAGGTCCATGGCGTAGAAGGCGGTGCCGATCACGCCCTGGTCCTCGCACAGGGCATGGACGCGGGGGACGGGAAAGCCCTGTGCGCCCAATGCGGAAAGCACGCGGTACTCGCGGTCGACCGCGTGCGCGCCGGGCAGGGTCTTGCCGGGCGGCTTGCGGCGGAGGACATAGCTGCCGCCGGGCGTGTCGAGCTTGTACGTCGGGTTGGACTGGCCGCCGTTGAACTGGCTGACGCTCAGCGGGCCGCGGAAGCTGGGCACATGCTCTTCCATCCAGCGGGCGAGCGCGGCCTCGTCGAAGCGGAGGCGCTCGGCGACTTCGCGGGTGCCGGTGTTGGCGGTGGTACGGTCCATCGGCTTACCCTTTCCCAAGATGGAAGGGGAAACAAGTTCAGCATGACGCTGGTTGAGTCTTCATGACGCGTATTGTCCACCTGTCCGACCTGCACTTCGGTGCGCATGATCCCCGTATTGTCCAAGCCGTCGAGGAGGAGGTGAACGCCGCCAAGCCCGACCTGGTCGTCATCAGTGGCGACTTCACCCAACGCGCCCGGACCGAGCAGTTCCAGGAGGCCTGCCAGTTCCTGGAACGGCTGCGCGACGCGGGGCATGAGGTGCTGGCGGTGCCGGGCAATCATGACGTGCCGCTGTACGACGTGCTGCGCCGCTTCCTGTCGCCGCTGACCCGCTACAAGCGGTACGTCGACGACATGCTGTGCCCGTTTCACCAGCTGCCCGGGGCGGCGGTGCTGGGGATCAACACGGCGCGGTCGCTGACCATCAAGGAGGGGCGCATCAACCGCGAGCAGGTCGAGTTCATCGCGGAAAGCTTCAGCAGGGTGCCGGAGGGCGCGGCCAAGATCCTGGTCACGCACCACCCGCTGTTCGCGCTGCCGGTGGACGACAGCGGCGAGCTGGGCGAGGCGATCGGGCGGCAGGAGCTGGCGCTCGACGCGGTGAACCGGCTCGGCATCGACGTGCTGCTGGCCGGGCACAATCATCGCGCCTCGACGCACCATGCGCGCGACCTGGTGACCCGGGCGGGGGGAGCGCTGGTGGTGCAGGCCGGTACCGCCACCTCCGTGCGGCTGCGTGAGGAGGAGCAGAGCTTCAACATCCTCGATGTGGACACCGGGACGGTCAGCATCAGCCTGATGCGCTGGACCGGGGACAGGTACGAGTCCGCGGTGCCGACCCAGTTCCGCAAGACGGAGGAAGGCTGGCGCCAGTCCAGCCAGGCGGAGGCGGACGCGGCGGCACCGGCCTGAGAACTTGCGGGGGACTGCCGCTGCGGCTTAACACCAACGGATGCTCCCGTCCGACTTCGACCTTGCGGAGTTCGTCCGCCGCACCCTGGCGGAGGACATGGGCCAGGGCGGCGACCTTACCTCCTCGGCGACCATCGACGAGAGCGCGCGCTTCTCGGCCGAGATGAACTGCCGCGAGCCGATCGTGGCGGCGGGGCTGGAGATCGCCGCCGCCTTCTTTCGCGAACTCGATCGGGAGGTGCGGATCGAACAGCCCGTCGCGGACGGCGACCGGTTGGAGGCCGGCACCGCCCTGATGCGGCTGGCGGGTAGCGCCCGGGCGATGCTGTCGGCGGAGCGGTCGGCGCTGAACACGCTGCAGCACCTGTCCGGGATCGCGACGCTGACGCGGCGCTATGTCGACGCGATCGAAGGCACGGGCGCGGTGCTGCTGGACACGCGCAAGACGTTGCCGGGCCTGCGGGTGCTGAACAAATATGCGGCGCGGATGGGCGGGGCGCACAACCATCGCATGCGGCTGGACGACGGGGTGCTCATCAAGGACAATCATGTTGCGGTGAATGGCGCCGTGGAAGCGGCGGTGCGGCGGGCGCGAGCGGCGGCGACCGGGCTGCAGATCCAGGTGGAAGTGGACCGGCTGGAGCAGATCGAGCCGGCACTGGCGGCGGGAGCGGAGCGCTTGCTGCTCGACAACATGAGCAATGACCAGCTGCGCGAAGCGGTGCGGATGGTCGGGGGGCGCGTGCCGCTGGAGGCGTCGGGCGGAGTGATGCTGGAGACCATCCGCGGCATCGCCGAGACCGGGGTCGACTTCATCTCCGTGGGTCGGATCACCCAGTCGGCCCCCGCGGTGGACATCGGCCTGGACTTCGAGGCTCAACCTTTCTGAAGCGGGAACGGCGCGTTCAGCACGGCGACAACGCACCGGGAGCAGGGTGAACTCCACGAAGGAGATCTGCCATGATGAAGAAGGCTCTTGTCGCCCTGTCGGCCGCCGCGGCCGCGGTTGCGCTTCCCAGTGCCGCCAGCGCGCAATATTACCCGGCGCCCGCACCTTATTACGGCGGTGGGTACAACGGCTACGGCGGCGGCGGGTACAACTCCGGCTATTATCCGCAGGGCAGCTACTACCCGCGCGGCGGCTATCACGGGAACACCTACTACGGGCGCGACTATGGTCGCCGCTGCAGCGGAACCACGGGCGCGATCGTCGGCGGCGTGGCGGGCGCGGTGATCGGCAGCAGGGTGGCGAACAGCCGCGGCGGCTACGACCGGTACGGCTACCGCCGCGGCGGGAACGGGACCACCGGTGCGCTGATCGGCGGCGCGCTTGGCGCGATCGTCGGCAACCAGATCGGCAAGAGCAGCTGCCGCTGACCTGCCCGACGCGCTGACGGGAGGGCCGCGGGAGCGATCCCGCGGCCCTTTCGTTTTTGTGGCGCAAGTGGCGAGAGCGCCTGTATAGCGCCGCCAAACCGGACAGGAGACAGGCGTGTTCAAGGGGCTTCAGCCCATTCTGTACGGCGGGCGCGAAGTGTGGCCGCTGGTGGAAGGCGGCAAGGGCGTGTCCGCCACCAATCATGCGAGCTCCGGCGCCTGGGCCGCGGCGGGCGGGATCGGTACGGTCAGCGCGGTCAACGCGGACAGCTATGATCCCGAAGGCCGGATCGTGCCGCAGGTCTATGCGGGCATGACCCGGCGCGAGCGCCATGACGAGCTGGTTCATTATGCGGTGGAAGGCGCCGTCGCGCAGGTCCGTAAGGCCTACGAAATGGCGGGCGGCAAGGGCGCCATCAACATCAACGTGCTGTGGGAGATGGGCGGCGCGCAGCGGGTGCTGCACGGCGTGCTCGAACGCACGCGCGGGCTGGTGGCGGGCGTCACCTGCGGGGCGGGCATGCCCTACAAGCTGAGCGAGATCGCGGCGTCCTACGGCGTCACCTACCTGCCGATCATCTCGTCCGGCCGTGCGTTCCGCGCGTTGTGGAAGCGCGCCTACAGCAAGGCGGCGGAGTTCCTCAGCGCGGTGGTCTATGAGGACCCGTGGCTGGCGGGCGGGCACAACGGCCTGTCGAACGCGGAGGATCCCCGCAAGCCGCAGGATCCATACCCGCGGGTTGCAGAACTGCGCGCCGTCATGCGCGAGGGCGGCATCCCGGACAGCGTGCCGATCGTCATGGCCGGCGGCGTGTGGCGGCTCGACGAGTGGGAGAACTGGATCGGCAATCCCGAGCTTGGGCAGATCATGTTCCAGTTCGGCACCCGGCCGCTGCTGACCCAGGAAAGCCCGATCCCGCCCGAATGGAAGGCGCGGCTGATGAACCTGGAGGAGGGCGACGTGCTGCTGCACAAGTTCAGCCCGACCGGCTTTTATTCCTCGGCGGTGCGCAATCCGTTCCTGCGCTGGCTGGAAGCGCGCAGCGAGCGGCAGATCGCCTTCACCAAGGAGGCGATCGGCGACCATGCCCTCGAGCTGGACGTGGGCATCGGCACCAAGAAGAATTATTGGGTGACCAGGGGCGACCTGCAGCATGCGCGCGAGTGGTTCGCGCAGGGCTTCACCAACGCGATGAAGACGCCGGACGACACGCTGGTGTTCGTGACGCCCGAGGACGAGAAGATCATCCGCCGCGATCAGGCGGACTGCATGGGCTGCCTGTCGCAGTGCAGCTTTTCGAGCTGGGCGGACAATGAGAAGAACTCGACCGGACGGCTGGCCGATCCGCGGAGCTTCTGCATCCAAAAGACCCTGCAGGACATCGCGCATGGCGGGCCGGTGGACCAGAATCTGATGTTCGCGGGGCACTCGGCGTTCCGGTTCAAGAGCGATCCGTTCTACTCGAACGGCTTCGTGCCGACGACCAAGCAGCTGGTCGACCGGATTCTGACGGGGGCTTAGCGTGCGACGGGGGATGGTTGCAGCGGTTCTGCTGGCGCTTGCGGCGTCGGCGCCTGCGCAGGACAAGACGCCGCCCTACTGGGCTTCCATCGCGTCGGGTGAGGCGATGATGCGGACGGGGCCGGGCAAGAACTATCCCGGCGTGTGGCTCTACAAGCGGCGCGACCTGCCGATCCGGGTGCTTCGAGTCTATCCCAACTGGCGCTTGATCGAGGACCCCGACGGGGTGCGCGGGTGGATGCTGGTCACCCTGCTGAGCGACCGCCGGACCGGCATCGTTCGCGGGGACGGGGCGCGGCCGATCCACGAGAAGGCGGAGGAGGGCAGCCGGGTCGCCTACAACGCCGAGCCGGGCGTTGTCGGGCGGATCAGCGATTGCGAGGGAGGCTGGTGCCGGATCGGAGTCGGGCAGCGGCAGGGCTATATCCGCACCACGGACATCTGGGGCGTGTCGGACGGCGAGACCGTCGAGTAAGGTACAGCTCTGTGCCTTGAAGGGTAAGCGCGTCCGCCCATCTGCCCATAGGCAGGAGAATGGCGATGAAGCTCTACTACGCACCCGGCGCATGTTCGATGGCGTCGCGCATCTCGCTTTACGAGATCGACCAGCCGGCCGAGTTCGTTCGTACCGATATCCGCGCCAAGCGGACGGAGGACGGGCGCGACTTCCGCGAACTCAATCCACTCGGCTATGTGCCGGCGCTGGAGCTCGACGGCGGGGAGGTGCTGACCGAGAACGGCGCGATCCTGCCGTACATCGCTTCGCTTCGGCCCGGCGCGCTCGCGCCGGAGAGCGACCGCCTGGCGGAAGCGCGGTTGCACGAGGCGCTGGGCTTCCTCGGGAGCGAGCTGCACAAGGCGTTCGGGCCGTTCTTCGGCAACCCGCAGGGCGAAGCGCGCGAGGGGGCGATGAGCAAGCTCCGGTCGCGGCTGGATTACGTCGAGCAGCACCTGGGCGATGCGCGTGAGCATTGGCTGGGCGAGGGGTTCACAGTGGCGGATGCTTACGCCTTCGTGATCCTGCGCTGGGCCGACCAGTTCGGCATCAGCTATGGCGACCGCCCGAACATCGCGCGCTACCTGGAGCGGGTCGGCCGGCGCGAGACGGTGCAGCGGGCGCTGCAGGACGAGGAATTGCTGCAGCCGGCCTGAGCTTCCGGCGAGCCGACAGGCTGCCTAGCGCCGAGCGATCGATGCTGGCCGCTGCAGGACTGCGTGGGTGTCGGCCATCCCGCCGACGCGCCAGACGTTGCGGTCGGGATAATAGTCCAACAAGCGTCGGTTGGCGTGTCCCAGGTCGTGGGCCCAGATGATCTCCGCCCCGTCGATGTCCGGTTCGTTCGCGACGAGAGTCATGAAAGGCTGCTCGTCCGCGCGGTGCCGCACCAGGACGAGGTCCTTGCCCGGGGTCGCCTGAAGCTGGTCGAGGATCATGCTTCGAGGCGTTTGCGTGTGTACGGCGCAACAGGACCTGAAGAATGCCTCCGGCTCCGGCCGTGGCGCTCCCGCATAGACCGCGGCGCTCGGGATGAGCGTCATGGCAGCAGCAGCACACGGCAGCGCGCGGGACAAGAACAGCCCACTTTCCCTAGATCGGAAGCGCCACTCCCGTAGGCGACCGAGGCCTTTCATGATGAGGACGATGAACAGGCCAAATCCTGGGGCCCAATAGTGGGACCAATCCCAAGTGTTCGCAAGAATACCAAGCGACAGCAGCAAGCCACTGGCAACAAAGACGGCAATCCTCCTGATCAAGAACAGCCCGACAAGAAACGGGATTGCTAAGAGCGGGCCCACGTAGAACTCGAACAATCTTCGAAAGGTGCTCACGGCCTTGCCGACAACTCCACGGAGGGAGTTGCGCGCGACGTGGGGTTCAGCCTCAGCCTGGTACCCCCTTGCCATATTCGCGGGCAGCGCTTGCGATGGCACTATCGGTTCCTGGAACAGGAATGGCGGCGCGACCGCGTGGGTTGACCGGTGAAGCGAATAGGGGTCTTCCAGCATGCTCCCCGTGCTGGCCGCGTTGGTGCTCAGCAGGACAAGCAGGCCCGCGCTCACTGAGAGCATTGTGGGGAGGCCGATTCGGGCAGCCGTCATCGGCTCACGGCTACTCAGCCGCCGGATGAACGACAGGAACAACACTACGCCGAAAGGGAGGGAGAACAGCATCCCTTCGAACGGCCGCGAGATCATGAGAATGAACAGGCCGGCAGCGAGTGCGACGCCATCCCGCCACTTGGGCTCTCGCATCAGGCGCGGATAGGCTCCAAGAACAAGAACCCCACCCAGCGCGCTGAAGCCGCCGCCGAAGTAGCTGTTGATCCAGCCGCTCAGGACGCCGAACTTCAGGACAACCAGGACCCCGCCGACAAGCGCCAACGGCTTGGACACCCACGCCCGCAGCATCCACGGCACGCTCATGCACAGCGCGACCATTGATAGCCAGACGCCGGGCCACGGCGATCCAAAGAGCAGAAGGCCCAAGCCGAGTGGCGCTCCACGGCCGGGGAAATACATGGAAGCGTAACTCGGGACCTGATTTACGTAGTAGCTCTCGAAAAACTGATGGAGCGGGTGCGTCGGCATGGACAGTCGGCCGGAGGCGAATGTTTGCCCCTGAAGCAGAATGCTGAACTCGTCCGCGATGTAGGGCACGGGCGGCCCCAGTACGGGCAGGAGGGCGGCGCGCAGCGCGACGGCCAACCCTCCCACCAGAAAGGCTCCGAGCCATGGGCGATCGGCGAGGGCGACGATTACGCTTTCGACCTTGTTGAGGGCGCCGCTCGCCTTTGACTTCGGCCACACCAGGGCGGCGGCGAGGACCAGCAGGAGCAGCAGGAACTCGGTCAGCAGATGCCAGCGGGATTCCAGGATGTTGTACGAAGCGAGCCCCATCGACCTTGACTATCGCCGCCCACCCTAGTCGGCAACAACCGGTCCATCCTGGTCCCAAACTGGCGCAGCCCACGCGGCAGAAATCATTTCCAGCCCTGAATTTGCCCGGTAGGGAGCCCCCTGGGGAACGATCGGGAAGTTGGCGGAGCCATGATTTGACAACGGCTGCAGAGGCCTGCCTGGCCAAGGCCGAGTGGCAGCGCGTCCTGTTCGCGCCGGTTCCACGACGCCTCGACATTCTCAAGCTTCGTCCGGACTGGCCCTTGCAGAGCCTGCGCCTGCGCGTTCACCGGAACCACGCCTTCGAGCCGGTCGCCAGCGTGCTTGCGAACTACCTTGCCTTTGCCGGGTACGCCTTGGAGGTCGGCTACAGTGCATATGATGACTCGGTATCGCTCACTACTCCGGGTCCTGCCGATGCCGAACTCATCTGGCTCGATTTCTCCCGGCTGTCCGCGATCGGGGGTTCGGGAAAGTTGGCGTTCTGGGCGTTGGACCGCGTCGAGGCGCTCCGCTCCAGAAGCGATGCACCCATCCTGTTCGCGGATGCGGTTGGGGATGTCCACGGCGCGGCCGAGTTCAACGCCGAGGTTCGACGCCTCACCGCCGATGTTCCCGACGTTCACATCTGCGATCTGGGGCAACTGCACGCGCAACTGGGACCAGGGTTCTTCGACGATCGCGCGCTTGCCGCTTCGGGCACGAGAATGAGCAACGCGGCGTGTGTCCATACGGCTCGCCTCCTCGGTTCACGCTGGTTGCCCGCTGCGGTGGCGCCGCGCATCAAGGCGCTGGTTCTCGACCTCGACAACACATTGTACGATGGCGTCCTTGGCGAGGACGGGCCCGATGGTGTGCGCCTTACCGCGGTGCATGCCGCTCTCCAGCAACGCATCGTGGAACTCGGCCGGGAGGGAGTCTTCGTCGCGCTCTGCTCCCGCAACGAACCCGGCGACGTCCAAGAGCTGTTCGCCGTTCGAACCGATTTCCCCCTTCGCCCCGAGCATGTCGCGGCCACCGAGGTAAGCTGGGCTCCGAAGGCGGAAGCGGTGCGGCGGATCGCGGCCAGTCTCCGGATCGGCACGGACGCGATCCTGTTCGTCGATGACAACCCGGGCGAGCTGGCTTCCGTCGCCGCCGCCGTTCCGGACGTACACACGCTCTACGCGGGCCCGACGGGCGAGGACTCGGTCGCTGCCCTCGAGTGGTACCCGCGCCTGTTCCGCTGGCGCGAGAATGAGGCGGACGCGCTGCGTGCCCGGGATCTCAGCAGCAGCCGCGCGCGGGAGAAGCTTGCTGCCGCAACGCCGGACAAGAGCGAGTATCTGCGCTCGCTCGGCGTGCGTCTGCAGTTCACGCGCAACGTCCGGCAGGAGTTCGAGCGGCTGGCGTCGCTGTCGAACAAGACCAACCAGTTCAACCTGTCGATGAACCGGTTTTCCCTGGTCGACCTCACCCGCTTCCTTGCCGCGCCCGAGACCAGCGCTATCGGCATCCGGCTGAGCGATCGGCTGTCCGACAGTGGGATCATCGCCGTCATGCTGACCCGGCGTGACGGGGAGGCGCTGGTGGTCGAGGAGTTCTGCATCAGCTGCCGCGCCCTCGGCCGGGACCTGGAGGACGTGATGGCGGCCGAGGCAATCAGCTGTGCTGCAGCCGAGCTGGATGGCATTCGCCACCTGAAGTTCCGCCCGGTGGTTGGGCCGCGCAACCAACCGGCTCGCGACTGGCTCGCCCGTTTCACCGATGCGACCGAGCCTGACGCCGAGGGCTGGGTGACCGTCGCCTGGGACAGGAGTGCCGCCGATGAACTTGTTGCCCGTACGCCCGTGATCATCGAGCACCCGGAACTTCAGCTGTCCGAGGAGCGGGCATGACCCGCGGCGAGGTTGAGACCATCGTTCGGGACATGTTGGGGATCGTGCTCAATCGCCCGATTGATCGGGCCGAGAGCCCTTCGCGGGAGACCGAAGAAGGCTGGGACTCCGTGCGCCACATCGAGCTGCTCTTCATGCTCGAGGAGGAATTCGGCTTCACCTTCAGCGAAGATGAGATGTCAGACCTGGATAGTTTCGGGGAGATCGTCGAGAAGGTGGTAGCCCGGACAGCGGACACGCACCAGTGAGCGGTCCAGAAGAGCAACTGCATACGCTTGCTCGGCGCGTGACCGACCGGCCCGAGCAATCCTTCTGTGTTCCCGGGTTAGCGGCGATCGTCGCGCCCGACGAGGGACCGATGACTTCCGTATTCCTCGGGGTCGATGGCGCTGGCAACGCCATCCGCGAGGATACACTCTTCCCGATAGCATCCGCTTCGAAGCTGGCACTCGGGCTCGCTGTGCTTCAGCTCGTTGACCGCGATGTCATCGCACTCGACGACCAGTTGAAGAAGTACCTGCCGGCCGCCGCCGCCGCCGACCCGGCTGTGACCCTGCGGTCGCTCCTTTCCCATACCAGCGGTCTCCCGCTGGAGTATGATCTGAGCTTAACTCCGTACAATGGCTCCATCGGCTGGGATCAGATCAGCCAGGCGTGCCTTGCCACCTGCCTGGCCAGCCCTCCGAACAGCTGCGTTCAATACAGCAACGTCGGCTTTGCCTTGCTGGCGCTCGTGATCGAGCGCGTTACCGGCAAAGATTTTAAGCTTGTCTTGGAGGATAGTGTCTTCAGACCGCTCGGCGTTGAAGCATATATCGGTCGCTCTCCGCCCCGTCGCCCCGCTGTCGTTGTTGATATGAACAGCGATTATGTTGGAACCGGGCTCGAGCCCTACAATAGCGAGTTCTGGTTCCACCTCGGCACACCTTGGGCGGGCATTTACACCACTGCGGCCGGCCTGTTGGCGCTCCTGCTGGCGTACACGAAATTGGAAGGCGGCATCATTTCGGGTGCGACGGCGCTGGAGGCAAGGCGTGACCAGACCCGGGGCCTTTCGGGTGGTTTCGCCTCAACCGACCCGTTTCTGGGGTTCAGGTCTTCGAACGCGATACGCTGGGAGCCATGCGCGTGGGGCCTCGGCCTCGAGCTCAAGGGAACCAAGCGCCCGCACTGGAGTCCACCGTCTGCCGCGCCGGACTCGTTCGGGCAAATCGGCGCTTCGGGATGCCTTGCGTGGTACGACCCGGCCCATCGGGTGGGATGGGTGGCCCTGGCTCCACGCACGACCGACAACGGGTGGCTGCTCCGTCATGGCTCCAACCTTGGCAAGATTGCGTTGTCCGCAGGGAACCAGGGAAGTGCGTCGTCCAGCGATCCAGGCTAGTCGACGGTCGGGTGGCGTAGGTCAACGGTATTCGCTGGGCAGGCTGACTGTTGGAACGCAAGCATTTAGGTAGATGGCGCCTGCCGGGCTCAAGCAATCGCGCAATCTTGTCCCACGTTAACGAAATAATTACCTCTCGCTTAATGGACTAAGCGTCCCGAGTGGCGCACCATTGCTCCCGAGTCGGGTTCATGGCTGCCGGCAGTCGACAGCCGTGGGCGGCTCCAGACAATGCGGGGCGCAGATGGCAGGCGGCAAGGGTGGCCATCTCCGCGCGACGCGAACGGGGATGGCATCATGGTGAAATTATCAGCTATAAAGTCGCTCTACCACAAGGGCAGCAAGGGAAGCGACCTGCTGGTCGGCGGTAACGGAGCCGACATGATAAAGGGAAAACACGGCGACGATGTCCTGATCGGCCGGGGCGGCGGAGACATGCTGACGGGCGGCCACGGGGCGGACAGCTTTAAATACTTCAGCTTCGGCGACTCCCGCGGCCGGCACATCGACCTGATCACCGATTTCGACGCCGGCGAAGGCGACAAGGTCGATCTCAGGCCGCTCGGCACCGCCACCCTCCAGCCATCGTACAATGCGGCCCTTGGGACGCTCCAGGCGGTGTTCACCTACGATGCAGGGACGGACCGCACGACGCTCTCCTACTTGCAGGGATCGAGCACGCCGGTCTTTCAGGTCCAGTTCAAGGGCGAGGTCCGCTATTCCGCCGACGCGTTCCTCGGGATCGTCCGTCCGGCCGGGCCGACCGAGGGCAACGACAAGCTGACCGGCACGGCGGGCAACGATACCGTTGATCTGCTTGGCGGAAACGACAGCTACGATGGCCTGGGCGGCAACGACACCATCCGCGGCGGCGCGGGCAACGACCTGCTGCGGGGTGGTTCCAACGACGACACCATCTTTGGCGGGCAAGGCAACGACACGATCATCGGCGGCACGCACGGCGACAATCTCCATGGCGGCACGGGAGCGGACAGGTTCGTTTACCTAGAACAGGCGGACTCCGCGCCCTATCTGGGGCCCAACTCCGGCGTCGACCGCATCCACGACTTCAACTCGGCGCAAGGCGACAAGATCGACCTGACCGCGCTGGCGCCGAACGGCTTCTACCTGGACGACAGTTTCCGCACCGACCTAGTCGCGTCGGGCAAGGGGCAGATCATCCTGACCCAAAGCAGCGACGGAACCTATCTGCTGAGGATCTTCCTTCCGGGCGACCGGAGGGAGGACATGCATATCGTCCTGAACACGAGTGTCACGGCCGGTGACTTCCTGGGCGTGGAGAAGGCGCCGCCGCCGGTCCCCACCGAAGGGTATGACGATCTGATCGGCACGTCCGGCGACGACACGATCGATCTGCTTGGCGGCAGCGACATCTACGACGGCCTGGCCGGGAACGACACGATCAACGGCGGTGGCGGGGACGACACGCTATTTGGCGGCATCGGTAACGATTATCTGCGGGGTGATGCCGATAACGACCGTCTGGTGGGCGGTCCGGGCAACGACTATCTGCAGGGCTTCGAGGGTTCCGATGTGCTGACCGGCGGCACGGGGGCGGATACCTTCTGGTACCCCTGGCTATACAACGTCGGCGATGTCGACACCATTACGGACTTCAACCGCGCGGAAGGCGACAAGATCGACCTGTGGAGCTCCCGCGTCGGCAGGTTCGCCAATCTTGGATGGGTGCTGGTCGACGATGCGTTCAGTCCGGCAGCCGATGCGAACCACGACGCAGGACAGATCGTGCAGGTGGCCAACAGCGACGGCACCTACACGTTGAGCTTCTACTACTCGAACCAGACCAGCCCGTCGTTCAAGATCATCGTCAACACCAAGCTGATCCCCAGCGACTTCCTCGGTGACAATTGGGTCCAGTATCCCGCGAGCCCGACGGAAGGTGCGGACAGTTTCGTCGGGTTCAATGGCAGCGACCGCATCGACTTGCTGGGCGGCGACGACGTTTATGACGGCTTGTCCGGCAATGATGAGATCGTTGGCGGGGCTGGTAACGACACGCTTCGCGGCGGCAATCCGATCGGCACGACCATCGGCGGGAGCAGGATCGAGGGCGGCAGCGGGAACGACCTGTTGATCGCCGGGAGCGGTCAGGACGTTCTTTACGGCGGAACGGGCGCCGACCGGCTGTTCGGCGGCGACGGCGGGGATCTGCTGGTCGGCGAAGATGGCGACGACACGCTGTCCGGCGGCTTGGGCGGCGATTACCTCAGCGGCCAAGGTGGCGCGGATACGTACCTCTACTCTCACATCGGGGAGTCGCCCGTCGCTACCTCGAGCGGACCCCTGCGGTTCCCGCTCGACTTCGGTTACGGTCAGCCCGATACCATCTTCGGTTTCGATCCTGCCGCCGGAGATGTGATCGACCTGCGTCAGCTCGACACTGACTTGGCGACAGCAGGGGTCCAGACCGCCGCCTGGACCTTCACCGGCAGCGCTTATGATTCCAGTGTCGGGGGCGCGCAGATAACTTTGACGCTCGGAACCATCTACACTTACGATACCACCGGCACCGCTTACCCGCAGGCCGGAACGACCCTGTCACTTTACCTCGACGACGGCGATGCGATCGCCGACTTCCAGATCCAACTGACGGGCTCGCACACAACCGTTCAAGGGATCCTATGGTAGTTTCGGGCTCAAGCTGATGAGCGCCGATCGTCCGGGAAGGCGCGCCGATCGGCCCGGAGCTTCTACTCCGCCGTGGCCAGCGCTTCCCCGATCAGCCGGCGGCTGTTGTCGACGCCGTAGAGCGCGATGAAGCTGCCCATCCGCGGGCCCTGGCTGCTGCCGAGCAGCGTTTCGTAGAGCGCTTGGAACCAGTGGCGGAGGCTCTCGAACGGGTGGCGTTTGCCGATCTCGAAGACTTCGGTCTGGATGTCCTCCGCGGTGGCGTCCTCCGGCAATTGGGCGAGGTGGGCGTCGAGCTCCCGGAGAGCATCCACCTCGCGGCCGGCGGGCGGGCGGCGCTGCAACGTGGGCATGACGAAGTCGCGGGCGTAGTTGACGGCGAGGCCGATCAGCTCGTCCAGCTCCGGGTTCGCCGCGGGCGAGCAAGCGGGAGCGTAGCGCCGGACGAAGCGCCAGGCGGTGGCCTTGTCCTGCACGCCCGGCAGGCTGGTCAGGTTGAGCAGTAGGCCGAAGCCGACGGGCAGGCTGTACGGTTCAGGCACTTGGCCGGCATGGATGTGGTGGACGGGGTTGCCGAGGCGCTGCTCGAGCGGCTGGTCGGGCCACTTCTCGCGAAATTGCCAATATTCGTCGACGGCGCGCGGAACCAGGCCCAAGTGGAGGCTCTTGGCCTTCCTGGGCTCGCGGTAAAGGTAGAACTCCAGGCTCTTCTCGCTGCCGTAGGTGAGCCATTCCTCCAGGCTGAGGCCGTTGCCCTTGGACTTGCTGATCTTCTCGCCGCGCTCGTCCAGGAACATCTCGTAATTGAAGCCTTCGGGCGGCCGCCCGCCGACGGTGCGCGCAATCTTGCCCGACTGGATCGTCGAGTCGATCAGGTCCTTGCCGGCCATCTCATAGTCGACCCCAAGCGCCACCCAGCGCATCGCCCAGTCGACCTTCCACTGGAGCTTGGCGC
Source organism: uncultured Sphingomonas sp. (assembly GCF_902806285.1). Classification (GTDB taxonomy): domain Bacteria; phylum Pseudomonadota; class Alphaproteobacteria; order Sphingomonadales; family Sphingomonadaceae; genus Sphingomicrobium. The sequence goes on from NZ_CADCWA010000057.1 coordinate 63,122, forward strand.
GCCCGCCGAGCGCGGACTGGGTGACCTCCGCGCCGTCTTCGTCGGTGAAGGCGATCGTGCCGGCCTCCGCATCGACCACCCGGACCGGCACTTGTAGAACTCGGCCAGTGGTGGGGGAAATCGGGAGGATCGGCGAGTAGGTCTGGCGGCGCTCCTCGCGCAGAGTGGGGAGCATGATAGCGAGAATGTCGTCGAAGCGGCGGAGGATCTCGCGCAGGGTCTCGTCGAAGCGGCCGCTCCTGTAGCACTCGGTGGCGCTGAGGAACTGATAATCGAAGCCGAAGCGGTCGAGGAAGCGGCGCAGCATGGCGTTATTGTGGTGGGCGAAGCTTTCGTGTTCGCCGAAGGGATCGGGGACCTGGGTGAGCGGGCGGCCGAGATGCTCGCGCAGCATTTCGGGATTGGGGACGTTGTCGGGGACCTTACGCAGGCCGTCCAGATCGTCGCTGAAGGCAATCAGCGTGGTCGGCGCGCCGCCGGTGAGCGTTTCGTACCCACGGCGGACCCAGGTCGTGCGGAGGACTTCGGTGAAGGTGCCGATGTGGGGGAGGCCGGAGGGGCCGTAGCCGGTTTCGAATACCATCGGCGCGCCGTTGGGCTTGCCGTTTGGCCAGCGCCCCAGCAGCTTGCGCGCTTCCTCGAACGGCCAGGCCTTGGAGGTGAGGGCGGCGGCGCGAAGCGGGTCGTCGGTCATGCGGCGCGCTGTTGCCCGTGGTGGGGCGCAAGGCAAGAACCTTGTACCCCGGCGAAGGGACCCCATCGAAGTAGTACTTCGACGGGATCCAAGGCCGGGGTCCAGCCCGAGCGTAAGCTCGGGTTGTGGAGGAAGACGACAGGCTGCGTTGCAGCCTCTTGGGCCCCGGCCTGGGCTGGGGTGCTGTTGCCATTCTGTTCTTAATATCGCATCTCTGCAACGTGACCTCCGTCCGCCTTCCCGCGCTGCACGCAAGCCACGCCGGCATCTGGATCGCCGGCGCGGACGGAGCCGTGCGCGGGGTCGGGCGTGGCGAGGCCATCGCGCGCTTGGCCGAGACGCCGCACATCCTGTTGAACGCGCCGCTGGTCGGGCAGCGGCTGGGCTATGGCGAAGTAAGCGGGCTCGACCTGTTGGAGCTGTTCGCCTTCGTGCATCCGGCGTGCTTCGCGGTGCCCACGGTAGCAGGCATGGCGCGGGCGGCGGGACTGGAGGTGCCGGCGAGTGAGGCCGAGTTTGCGCCCGCGCTGCAGGCGATTGCCGGACGGTTGCTGGAGGTGCTGGCCGGCGAGTGGCCGGAGCAAGAGGGCGCGTGGACCAGCAACGCGACTCTCCATCGCCTGGGCTGGGGCTGGGCCGGGCTGGTCGGGCAGCAATTGCGGCGCCCGGAGCGGGCCGAGCGGATGCTGTTCTCGCGGCTGGCTACTTGGGAGGAGAGCAACGAGCGCCCGCCGCCGCGGACGGTGCGGATCGATGCCGAAGAAGCGCAGGAGCGCTTGACGGCACTGACCGGAGAGGGCGCCGAGCTGCGCAAGGGCCAGCGGGCGCTGGCCGGTGCGGTCGCGGGCATGTTCGCACCGCGCGCAAGCCGGGATGCGCCCAACCTGTTGCTGGCGGAGGCGGGCACGGGCATCGGCAAGACGCTCGGCTATCTGGCGCCGGCAAGCCTGTGGGCCGAGCGGGCGGGCGGGGCGGTGTGGGTATCGACCTATACCAAGGCGCTGCAGCGGCAGCTGGATGCGGAAGGGCCGCGGCTCCATGCCGACCCGGAGACACGCAAGCGGCGGATCGTGGTGCGCAAGGGGCGCGAGAACTATCTGTGCCTGCTCAACCTGGAGGATGCGCTGCAGGGCGCCTTCAGCGGGCGCGCGGCGGTGCTGGCGCAGCTGGTCGGGCGCTGGGCGGCCTATACCAAGGACGGGGACATGGTGGGGGGCGACCTGCCGGGCTGGCTGCCGAGCCTGTTCCGCCGGGCGGGCGCGACGGCGCTGACCGACCGGCGCGGCGAGTGCGTCTATGCCGGCTGCCCGCACTATCGCCGCTGCTTCATCGAGCGGGCCGAGCGGGCCAGCCGCGACGCCGACCTAGTGATTGCCAACCACGCGCTGGTGATGGTCAACGCCGCCCGCGCCCGGATGAGCCGGCCGCCCGAGCGGATCGTGTTCGATGAAGGACATCATCTGTTCGACGCGGCGGACTCGACCTTCGCCGTCGCGCTGACGGGGCAGGAAACGATCGAGCTTCGCCGCTGGATCGTCGGGCCGGAGAAGAGCTCGCGAGGGCGGCGGCGGGGCTTGTCGGCGCGGCTGATGGATGTGGCGAGCTACGACGACCAGGGGGGCGCTGCGCTGGAGTCGGCGGTCGAGGCGGCGCGGGCGCTGCCCTCCGACGGGTGGCTCGGGCGCATCGCGGAGGGTGCGCCGTTCGGGCCGGTGGAGCGGCTGCTCAGCCAGGTGCGCGGGACGGTGTACGCCCGGGCGCGGGCGCAAGACGCGGGCTACGGACTGGAAACCGAGTTGGCCGAGCCCGACGGCGAGCTAGTCGCTGCCGCAGCGGGTGCGCTGGAGGCGTTGGAGGCGCTGCAGAAGCCGCTGACCGCGCTCGGGCGACGGCTGGAAGCGGTGCTCGAAGATGCGCCGGACTGGCTGGACGCCGCGGCGCGGGCTCGGGTGGAGGGCGCGATCGCCGGCCTGACCTGGCGCGGCGGAGCGCTGGCGGCCTGGTGCCAGCTGCTGGCCAGGATCGGCGGTGCGGCCGATCCCGAGTTCGTCGACTGGCTGAGCGTGGACCGGGTCGAGGGCCGCGAGTTCGACATCGGCATCCAGCGCCGCTGGCTCGACCCGACGCGACCATTGGCGGCAACCGTGCTGGCGCCCGCGCATGGCGTGCTGGTGACCTCCGCGACGCTGCGCGGCGGGGGCGAGGACTGGGCGGCGGCGGAAGCGCGGACGGGCGCGCTGCACCTGGCGCGGCCGGCGGAGCGGTTCGAGGCGGCGAGCCCGTTCGATTACGCCAGCTCCGCCGAAGTGCTGATCGTCACCGACATCGGCCGCAACGACCTGCCCGCGCTGGCCGGAGCCTATGCCCGGCTGATCGAGGCGGCGGGCGGCGGCACGCTGGGGCTGTTCACCGCGGTGCAGCGGCTGAAGGCGGTGCATGCGCGGATTGCGGACCGGCTGGCGCGCGAGGGCCTGCCGCTGCTCGCCCAGCATGTCGATCCGATCGACACGGGCACGCTGGTGGATATCTTCCGCGACGATCCGCGCTCCAGCCTGCTCGGCACCGACGCGTTGCGCGACGGGGTGGACGTGCCGGGCGAGTCGCTGCGGCTGGTGGTGATGGAGCGTGTGCCCTGGCCGCGCCCGACGGTGCTGCATGGCGCCCGGCGCATGGCGTGTGGCGGGTCGGGCTACGACGACCGGGTCGTCAAGGCGCGGCTGGCGCAGGCGTTCGGCCGGCTGATCCGCCGGCAGGGCGACCGGGGCAGGTTCGTGATCCTGTCGGCCGCCTGCCCGTCGCGGCTGCTCACCGCTTTTCCGCCGGGGGTTCCCGTGCGGCGGGTTACGCTGAACGAAGCGATCGAGCGGGTCGGGGCGAGCTCACTCCTCGAGCGCGCTGACGAGCTGCTCCCGCAGGCGGCGGAGGTCGTCGGCGGACACGCTTGACCCCTCGCCGTCCAGCAGCAGCCCCGGCCCGTCGGTCACGTCCACCTGGCCGTCGCGGAGCAGCTTCTGCACGCCGCGCACCGTATAGCCCTCCTCGGCCAGCAGCTGGTGGATGCGCCGGGCGAGCTCAACATCGGCCGGGCGATAGTAGCGGCGGTTGCCCGCGCGCTGCAGCGGCTTCAGCGGGAACTTGGACTCCCAGTAGCGCAGGACGTGCTGCGGGACGCCGAGCTCTTCGGAGAGTTCGCCGATGGTCCGGAAGGCGTCTGGCGCCTTGCTGCCGGCCACCGCGCGACCGTGCCTTAGCCGCGCGCGACCTTGTCGCGCATGGTCTGGCTGGCGCGGAAGGTCATCACCCGGCGCGGCGCGATCGGCACTTCGACGCCCGTCTTGGGGTTGCGGCCGACCCGCTCGCCCTTGTCGCGCAGGACAAAGCTGCCGAAGCCGGAAATCTTGACGTTCTCGCCCGTGGAAAGCGCCGCGCACATATGGTGCAGCAAGCGTTCGACCATGCCGGCCGACTCGGCGCGGGACAGGCCGAGCCTGCGGTGGACCACATCGCTGAGGTCCGCCCTGGTCAGCGTTCCGCTTTGCGCTTCCTTGAACTGCCCGTTCCGGGCCACACCGGCATCGGCCATTTTTCTTCTCCGCCCCACCTGAGTTGACGCTTCCCCTGCGCCAAGATCGTTACTTAACCTGAAACAAGGTGTGTCGGCAATTCGACAATGCAGGTTTTTTCGTGAAATATCAGAAGCGGAGCGCCGCCGCTCCCCATGTGAAGCCACCACCCATCGCTTCCAGCACGACCAGATCGCCCTGTTTGATCCGTCCATCCTGGACGGCCACGTCGAGCGCGAGCGGCACGGACGCCGCCGAAGTGTTGGCATGCCGATCGACGGTCAGCACCACCCGCTCAGGCGACAGGCCGAGCTTGCGCGCGGTCGCGTCGATGATCCGGGCGTTGGCCTGATGCGGCACGACCCAGTCGACCTCTTCGGCGCTCAAGCCTGCGGCGCCCAGCACTTCGGTGAGCACATCCGCCAGGTTCACCACCGCATGGCGGAACACCTCGCGGCCCTTCATGCGGAGCTTGCCCACGGTGCCGGTCGTGGACGGACCGCCGTCGACGTACAGCATGTCGTTATGACGGCCGTCGGCGTGGAGGCGGGTGGCAAGGATCCCGCGGGTCCCCTCCTCCGCCTTGAGGACCACGGCGCCCGCGCCGTCGCCGAACAGGACGCAGGTCGCGCGGTCCTCCCAGTCGAGGATGCGGGAAAAGGTCTCGGCGCCGATCACCAGCGCGGTGTCGGCGTTGCCGGCGCGCAGCATCGCGTCGGCCACCGACAGGGCGTAGAGGAAGCCGGTGCAGACCGCATGCACGTCGAACGCGATGCAGTCGCCGATGCCCAGCATCGTCTGCACGCGGGTGGCGGAGGATGGAAAGGTCTGGTCGGGGGTGGCGGTGGCGAGCACGACGAGGCCGATCTCGCCGGCCTCCATGCCCGCCTGTTCGAGCGCCTTGCGGCACGCCTCGGCCGCCAGAGTCGCGGTGGTCTCCCCTTCGCCGGCGATGTAGCGGGTGCGGATGCCGGTGCGCTCGACGATCCACTCGTCGGTGGTGTCGACCTGCGCGGCCAATTCGGCGTTGTCGACCCGCCGCTTGGGCAGGGCTGAGCCGACACCTTGGATAACGGCGCGCCGGGCCGCCGCCACCGTCATTGCGCCGCCTCTTCGGCAAAGGCATGGGCGCGGAAGTTGTCGAGGTCCTCGCCGATCCGGCGGGTGATGTCGTTGCGGACCATCCGGGCGGCCACGCCAATCGCGTTGCACACGCCCTTAGCGTTGGCGCCGCCGTGGCTCTTCACCACCAACCCGTTGAGCCCGAGGAAAACCGCGCCATTGTGGTTGTTTGGGTCGAGGTGGACCTTGAGCATGTGCAGCGCCGGGCGGCTGAGCGCGAACCCGGCCTTGGATCGCAAGGAAGAGGTGAAGGCGCGGCGGAGGAGGTCGGTGACGAAACGCGCCGTCCCTTCCGCGGTCTTGAGCGCGATGTTGCCGGAAAAGCCGTCGGTGACCACCACGTCCACCTTGCCGCGCGACAGCTGGTCCCCCTCGGTGAAGCCGTCGAACTGCATGGGGAGATAGCTCGCGTCGCGAAGCAGGGCGGCCGCTTCCTTGAGCTCGTCGGTGCCCTTGAGTTCCTCGGTGCCGATGTTGAGGAGCTTGACGCGTGGCTTCTTGAGGCCATTCACCGTACGGGCATAGGCCGCGCCCATGACGGCGAACTGAACCAGGTTCTGCACGTCGCACTCGGTATTGGCGCCGAGGTCGAGCATGATGAGGTCGTGCTCGCCCAACGTCGGCAGCAGCGCGGCCAATGCCGGCCGGTCGATGCCCGGCATGGTCCGGAGTGCCAGCTTGGCGATGGCCATCATGGCGCCGGTGTTGCCGGCCGACAGCGCCGCGTCGGCCTGACCCTTCTTAACGGCGCGAACGGCCATGCCCATCGAGGTGGTCTTGGCGCGGCGCAGCGCCTGGCTGGGCTTCTCGGCGCTCTTGATCGCGTCGGGCGCGTGGACCAGTTCCACCGCTCCGGCGGGGAAGCTCAAGCGCTCCAGCTCAGGGCGGACCTCCGCTTCGTCGCCGATCAGCAGAAAGCGCAGCGACCGATCGGAGCGAAGGGCGCGCGCGACCCCGCCCAACATCGCGGCCGGGCCGCCGTCGCCGCCCATCGCATCGATCGCAATCCGCGGCCCGCCGAGAGAGCCGGTGCTGTCCGGATTGCGTTTCACCTGGGAGTGGCCGCTCAGGCCTCGGTCGAGACGATCTCGCGGCCGTTATAATGGCCGCAGGCGGTGCACAGATTGTGCGGCTTCTTGAGCTCGCCGCAGTTCGGGCACTCCTGGAAGCTCGCGGGGGTCAGCGCGTGGTGGCTGCGGCGCATGTTGCGCTTGGACGGCGAGGTTTTTCTCTTGGGGACGGCCATTGCGGCACCTGTTCTCGTGTTGGCTCAAACAAAAAACGACGAACCTCGCCTTGCTCGAACGGGTTGCCCCGCGGCGGCGAAGGATCGTCGCGAAGGGGCCGCCTATAGCGGAATGTTACCGCGGTGCAAGAGCTACTCCCCTTTGGGGGGAGAGGCGCGAAGCGCCGGAGGGGTGCTGACGGACCCCTCTGTCAGCTGCGCTGACATCTCCCCAACGGGGGAGCAGCTGAACATTCAAGCGGCGGCCAGCACGCGGTCGCTCACGAACGCGTTGGAGGCTCGCTCGCGGGTGAAGGTCGAGGCGGGGCCGTGGCCGGGGATGAAGGCGGTCTCGCCGCCCATCGGCCACAGTTCGCGCACGATGCTGTCGAGCAGCGCCTGATGGTCGCTCAAGGGGAAGTCGGTGCGGCCGATCGAGCCGGCGAACAGCACGTCGCCGACGATCGCGAGGCGGGACGGTGAATGGTGGAAGACGATATGGCCGGGCGTGTGGCCGGGGCAATGGTGGACCGCGAAGCTGAGCTCGCCGACGCTGACCGTGTCCCCTTGGCCGAGCCAGCGGTCGGGCTCGAAGGTCCTGGCGTCGATCCCGTAGGCGCGGCCGTCGTCCTCCAGCCGCGCGATCCAGAAGCGATCCGCCTCCTGCGGCCCTTCGATCGGCACGCCTAGCTCGTCCGCGAAGATGCCGGCCTGACCGCAATGGTCGATGTGGCCGTGGGTCAGCAGGATCTTCTCGACGGTGACGCCGGTCTGCGCGATCGCCGCGCGAAGCTTGGGCAGGTCGCCGCCGGGATCGACCAGGGCCGCCTTCATGGTTGCGGTGCACCACAGGAGGCTGCAGTTCTGCTGCAACGGTGTGACCGGGATCATCGCCGCCTTGAGCGGAGGGATGGGGGGCTCGATCATCGGACGATAAACATCGGCGCGCTGATCTCGACCCGGCGCAGATTGCGGCGGTAGCCCTGCGTGTTCTCCAGGAAGGCGCCGTTCGCGGTGCGGAACTCCATGGAAGGCCGGGGCGTCGTTGCCAGCTCCGGTGGGATGGCGGGCACGCCGTCGGCGGTGAGCGCGGCGGGCTTGGACGCGGTCTGCGCCGCGAGCGGGGCGGCAAACAAGGCGGCGGTGGCGGTCGGCGCGAGGCGGCAACGATTGATCATGGGGCGACCTTATTGAGCAGGCGCGGGCGGCTCAAGCGTCGCGAGGGAGGGCGGCTCGTCCTTCATCTCCTGAGCGACGGCCTCGGCCCGGCGCAGCGCCCGCAGGACGTTGCCGCCGGCGAGCTTGGCAAGGTTCGGGTCCGACCAGCCGCGGCGGATCAGCTCGGCGAACAGGCGCGGGTAGCCGTCCACGCCTCCGAGGCCCTCCGCCGCGTAGGGGATGCCATCCAGGTCGCCGCCGATGCCGACATTGTCGAAGCCGGATTCGCGGACGATCTGCTCGATATGGTCGGCGACCGCGGCGACGCCGACCGTGGGTCGCGGGTAAATCCGCTCCCAGTCCGCCAGGCCCTGCGTCACCAGCTGCGGGTCGTAGGGATAGAGAAATAGGAGCCGGGCTTCCTCGCCCGCGCGCTGGCTGGTCCAGACCCGCACGCGGTCGGACAGGAAGCCGGGATAGAAGTTGACCATCACCACGCTTCCGGTCTGGCGCGCGGCGCTCAGCACCTGGAAGTTGACGTTGCGCGGCTGCGGTGCGGCCGACATCGAATTGGAATGTGAGAAGATGGCGGGCGCACGGCTGACCCGCATGGCATCGAGCGCAGTCTCGGTCGAGACATGGCTGAGGTCGACCAGCATGCCGAGCCGGTTCATCTCACGCACCACCCGCTCGCCGAACGGGGACAGACCATCATGCTTCGGCACGTCGGTGCCGCTGTCGGCGACCGCGTTGGTCTTGTTGTGCGTCAGCGTCATGTAGCGTACGCCAAGGTCATGGAAGCGGCGCAGCGCGGCCATCGAGTCCCCGATCTGGTGCGCGCCCTCCATCCCGAGCAAGGAAGCGACCCGGCCGCGCCGGTGCGCCCGGACGATCTCGTCGGCGGTGAGCGCCAGCTGAAGGTCGTCGGGGTAGGTGGCGATCAACCGTCGGGCGACGTCGATCTGCTCCAGGGTCATCTGGATCGCGTCGGGCCCGGTCACATTCGCCGGGATGTAGACCGACCAGAACTGGCCGCCGACCCGGCCCGCGCGGAGTCGGGCCATGTCGGTCATCAGCGGCTGCGGCAGGCGGTCGGTGCCAGCCGCGAGATTGTCCACCCGGCTGCCGTATTTCTCACGCAGCTCGCCCGGCAGGTCGTTGTGGCCGTCGATCAGGGGCGTGCGCTTCAGGATGCGGTCGATGCGCTTCTGGGTGGCAGGGTCGATCGGCTGCGCCGCGGCAGGCGCCGCGAGGATGGCGGCGGCAAGGCAAAAGGCAGCAAAGCGCATATAAGGAACCCCCGACTCAACGAAGCTTGGCTTTACGAAGCAGGCCGCTTCGGGGCAAACGCCGGCGGTGAGCGAACCGTTCGTGCTGTTCGACGATGCCCGGCGCGGCGGACTGGCGCGGCTTTACGCGGCGCCGCAGGGTCAGGTCGTCGCCCGGAGCATGGCCGAGGTGCTGCCCGCACTCGCCCGGCTGCAGGAAGCGGTGCGCGGGGGCGCCCATGCCGCGGGCTGCCTCGCTTATGAAGCCGGGTATGCGCTCGACCCGGCGCTCGCCGCCCATGCACGGGTAGGCGCGGGGCCGCTGCTCTGGTTCGGGCTGTTTGGCGGGTACGAGCCGGTCGACGCCTCCACCTGGCTGCCGGCCGCCGGGGGAGCGCGGGCGTCGCCGCCGCTGCCGCGCATGGCTCAAGGCCGCTACCTTGCCGCCGCCGCGCGAGTTCGCGAGCAGCTGTATGCCGGCGACTTCTACCAGGCGAACCTCACCTTCGGCTGCGACCTGAGGGCCGTAGGCAATCCGCTGGCGCTCTACGCCCGGCTGCGGGGGCAGTCGGCGGCGGGCTGGGGCGGAGTCTTGCGCCACCCGGAAGGCTGGCTGCTGTCGCTTAGCCCCGAGCAGTTCTTCACGCTGCGCGACGGGCTGATGGAGGCCAGGCCGATGAAAGGCACCGCGCCGCTCAGCACACCGCCGGAAGCCCTGCGCGACGATCCCAAGCAGCGGGCCGAGAACCTGATGATCGTCGACCTCCTCCGCAACGACCTCGCCCGGGTCGCGGAGCCTGGAACGGTGCGGGTTCCCGAGCTGTTCGCGGTCGAGACCTATCCCACGCTGCGGCAGATGGTGAGCCGGGTCACCGCGCGGCTCCGCTCCGGCTTCGATGCGGTCGACGTGCTCCGCACCATTTTTCCGTGCGGCTCGGTGACCGGTGCGCCCAAGATCGCGGCGATGCGGGCGCTGCGCCAGCTCGAACCCGAGCCGCGCGGCGCCTACTGCGGGGCGATGGGGTGGATCGAGCCCGGCGGCGACGCGGCGTTCAACGTGCTGATCCGAACGCTGGAAATCGCGCTCGATCCAGGCCGGGCGCGGCTGGGGCTCGGATCGGGGCTTGTGGTGGACAGCGTTGGCGTCGATGAATGGCGCGAGTGTCTGACCAAGGGGGCTTTCGTGACGCGTTCCTGTCCGCCTGTCGACCTGTTCGAAACCATGCGCTTCGACCCGCGGGAGGGAATCGTCGAGCTTAACCGGCACCTCGACCGGCTGGGCGCGGCCGCGGCGGCGCTGGGCTTCCGCTACGACCGCCATGCCATCCGCAACGAGCTGCAGGCGGCGACGTTCGGGCGTAGGCAGCCGGGCATGGCGCGGATGATGCTCTCGCCCACGGGAACGGTGGCGGTGGAGCTGAAGGCGATCGGCAAGCCCGAACAACTGCCGGTGCCCGTGGCCCTGGCGCAGCTGCCGGTCGAGCGGGACGACTACCGCCTGCGGTACAAGACCACGGACCGGACCTTCTACGACGAAGCGCGCCGCGCGGGCGGTGCTTACGAGACGCTGTTCGTGGATCCGGACGGACGGCTGACCGAGGGGACCTTCACCTCCCTCTTCGTGGAGCGGGGGGAGAAGCTGCTGACACCGCCCAGCTCGCGCGGGCTGCTGCCGGGCGTTCTCCGGGCCAAGCTCATCGACGAAGGGCGCGCGGAGGAGGCGGACCTCACGCCGGCGGACCTGCATGACGGCTTCTACATCGGCAACATCGTGCGCGGCTTGATCCCGGCACGGCTGGCCTAAACCCCTTGCTTCGGGAAGCTCAGGCGGCGATCGGAAACCGCAACAAGCGGTCTGCAACCGGAACCAGGGCAGCTGCCTCGGTGCCGACCTTGCTGCGGATTTCCGGGTGGTGGGCGTCGAGCCCGCCGGTGAGCGAGCCGAATGCCGGCAGGATCAGCTTGGCCTCCGACGCCACGTAGCAGCGCCGCGAGACATGCTTGCCGCGCAATTGGAGCCGCAGCTTGGGATGGTAATGGCCGCTGATCTCGGGCGCGGAATCGCGCGGGTCGGCTTCGTGCCGCAGGGTAAGCCCGCGCACATAGGCTTCCTCGACCAGCCGCCCGCCGCAATGGTCGGCAAAGCCGGGATCGTGGTTGCCGAGGATCCAGACCCAGTCGAGCCGCGCGGTAAGCGCCAGCAGCAGGGCGCGCGCCGCCTCCGGCAGGCGGTCGCAGCCGAAGCGATCGTGGAAGCTGTCCCCCAGGCAGTAGAGCCGCTCAGGCGCCGTGCGATCGACCAGCTCGGTCAAGGCGGCGAGCGTCTGCTGGCTGTCGTAAGGTGGGAGGAACTGGCCGAGCCGGGCGAACCAGCTGGCCTTTTCCAGATGCAGGTCGGCGACCAGCAGCGCCTTTTCCGCCGGCCAGAACAGGGCGCCCTGCGGATCGGCGAGGAAGTGGTGGCCGGCGAACGAAAGGGGAACCATTGATCGTCTCTTGGCGCAGATCGGCCGCTATTCCAAGTGGCTTAGAACATGGTCGCGCAATGACCGGGCATCGTGCAGCGCATTGTGGGGAACGGCGCTGTTGGCAGCGGTGGAAAAGCCGGGCAGACGCATCAGCGTGAAGCTGAGCCGCGGCATCGGCGCGATCCGGCCGGGGCCGATCGTGATGAGCCGGCAGAACAGGGCGATGTCCTCGGGCCAGTCGGCGACGATCTCTACGTCGGGGAAGCCGGTCAGCCAGGCGGCGAGCAGGATCGCGGCCTGCTCCCGCTCGAGCGGCGGACCTTTGTGGCCTTCGGGTACATGATCCAGGTAAGGCACAACGTTGCGCTGCACCCAGTCGTTGAGCGGTGTCGTGACGGCGAGGACCACGTAGAACTCCTCCCCGCCGCGCTCTTCGGGCACCAGGCCGAGGCTCAGGAGCTCGCCGCCGAAACCGTTGTATTCGCAATCCAGGAAGTAGCGCATGCCCGCGCTTAGCGCGGCTGGACCGTCCCGCATACGTCCGTTGGCAGCGGCCGGCCCCTGCGGCAGCGTTCGGCCATGGCCCGCGCCTCGCGCCCGCGGCGTTCTTCTTCACGGCGCAGCTCGCGGCCGCGCTTCTGGTCGGCCTCGGACTGGCTGGTGGTGACCGCGTCCACGCCGGCAGAAACGGCTTTGACCGGCAGGGTGGCGAGGTCCACCGCGGTGCTGGCCACGGTGCCGACGACGCAGCCGGACAGTGCAGGGGCGAGGAGGAGGGGCAGGAGCAAACGCATGCTGCTGTTGTACCCCTGCGCAGGCAGGGGTCCAGTCACTTCTTGATCTGCAGAAGGCACTGGGCTCCTGCCTTCGCAGGAGCACAAGGTTAATCCAGCCGCATGGCCTCCTGCGCCAGCGCTTCCGCCTCGATCAACAGCGAGTCCTCCGCATCGCCCCCGCCCGGCAGCGCTTCGCGGCCGATCACCACCATCAGCGGCACCGCCATCGGCGTGACCCGGTCGGCGGGCACATGAACCATCTGGTCCACCGCCCGCTCCACCAGCCGGGCGAGGCGGCCGAGCTCCGTCATGCGGGCGCGGGCATCCTCCCAGGCCGCCTTCATCAGCAGGTGCTCGGGCTCATACTTGCGCAGCACGTCGTAGATGAGGTCGGTGGAGAAGCTTACCTGCTTGCCGGTCTTGCGCTTGCCGGGGTGCTGGCGCTCGACCAGCCCGCCGATCACCGCCACCTCGCGGAAGGCGCGCTTCAGCAGCATAGACTGTTCGACCCACTCGACGAACTCGCCTTCGAGGATGTCGGGCGACAGCAGCGGCGCGGGGTCGGTGATCGGTTCCAGCCCGTAGATAGCGATGGCGTAATCGTTGGCGACATAGCCCAGCGGCTTCAGCCCCGCCTTTTCCATCCGCTTGGTGATCAGCATGCCCAGCGACTGGTGCGCGTTCCAGCCTTCGAAGCTGTACATCACCATGTAGTGGCGGCCTTCGAACGGGAAGGTCTCCACCAGCAGCTCGTCCGGCTGAGGCAAGCGGGAGCGGCGCTCCTGGACTTCAAGCCATTCGCGGACATCGTCGGGAAAGCGGTGCCATTCGGCCGAGCTGGCGAGGAACGCCCGCACCCC
>NZ_CADCWA010000058.1 GCF_902806285.1 uncultured Sphingomonas sp.
GGAGGGGGTGCGGCCTGACGACCTCAACATCGACGGCCTCCTGCGCCGGGTGGCGGCCGGGGGCATCGACGAGGTGGTGCTGGCGATGAACGCGACGCTGGAGGGGCAGACCACCGCGCATTACCTCGCCGAGCGGCTGGAGAAGCATCCGGTGCGGCTCACCCAGCTGGCGCACGGCCTGCCCGTCGGGGGCGAGCTCGACTATCTCGACGAGGGCACGCTGGCGCAGGCGTTGCGCGCGCGGCGGCCGGTTGCTTGATCCGCGAGGGGGCGGCAGCTAACGCGCGCCCATGCCGCTGCTCCCGATCGTTGAAGTGCCCGACCCCATCCTGCGCGCGCCGTCCGCGCCGGTGGAGCGCGTGGACGACGAGCTGCAGCGGCTGATCGCGGACATGTTCGAGACGATGTACAAGGCACCGGGCATCGGGTTGGCCGCGGTGCAGGTCGCGGTCCCGCGGCGTCTGCTGGTGATCGACCTGCAGGAGCCCGAGCCGGTCGCGGAAGGGGAGGAGCCCGGCGAGCCCGTCCGCCGCCCGCAGGTCTTCATCAACCCGGAGATCCTTCACCGCTCGGACGCGCGCAAGAGCTACAATGAGGGCTGCCTGTCGATCCCGGAGCAATATGCCGAGATCGAGCGGCCGGACACGATCCGGCTGCGCTGGACCGATGCGGTCGGCCGCGCCCAGGAAGGCGAGTTCGGCGGGCTCATGTCCGTCTGCCTGCAGCACGAGGTCGACCACCTCGACGGCGTGCTGTTCATCGACTATCTCTCGCGATTGAAGCGCGACATGATCGTCAGGAAGGTGCTGAAGGCCCGCAAGGAGCGGGACGGAGCCGCGGTTCTCTAGCGCTCAGGCCAGCGACAGCGCGGCGTTGCGGCAGTCGGCTGCGCACTCGCGGCAGATCTGCGCGCACAACCGGCAATGCTCATGGTCGTGGCGCTCGCACTCGGCGGCGCAGGCGTCGCAGATGCGCGCGCAGACATCGAGCAACTCGCGCAGGGTTGGCTGGTCGTCGCCCGTCCGCCTCAGCCCGAGCCGGGCGGTCGCCTCGCAGATGTCCGAACAGTCGAGGCACAGGCGGATGCACTGCGTCATGTCGTGGCCGCGCTCCGCCATGCAGGCGTCCGCGCAGCTGAGGCACATCTTGGCGCAGTACATCAGGTGGTGGACGGCGTCGGCTAGCGCGTGATTGTTGTGCTCGCGGCTGGCCGGATGCAGGCCGATCATCTTGCGAATGGACATGAAAGACTCCTCCGTTGGTGAACGTGCTTGTACCCCCGCGGAGGCGGGGGTCCAGTCTGGGCTCCCGCCTTCGCGGGAGCACAACTTGCTGCTTGAGCAAGGCCGCACATGGCCGTAAGTTCCCATTTCGTTCCGGTCGGGGGTGAGTCATGGACGCAATGATGGTGGCGGTTCTGGCGGTGGGCGCGCTGCTGGTCGGCCTGGCGCTCGGCTGGTTCCTGGGCGGACGCACCGGCGCTTCGGCGAAGGCGGAGGCCGAGGTCCTGCGCGGCCGTTGCGGAACCGTCGAGCAGGAACTTGCGGTCGCCGCCGAGCGTGCCCGCCGGCTGCCGCAGACGGAGGAAACGCTGCGGGCGGTAACGGACGAGCGCGATGCCGTTCGTCAGCAACTGGCGGCGGCGACCGAGCGGGCCGGGCAGGTGAACGAGCTTGCCGAGCGACTACGCGCGGTCACCGGCGAGCGCGATGAGGCCCTTCGCCGCAAGACCGCATTGGAAGCCGACGTGCGCAACTTCGACGAGCGCATGGCCGACCTCCGCAAGTCGCGCGACGAGCTGGTCACCCAATTCCGCGAGGTTGGCGACAAGCTGCTGGCCAAGGCGCACGAGGACTTCCTCGCCAGGGCCGACGACCGGCTGGCCAAGGCCGACAAGGAGCACACGGTCAAGCTGCAGTCGCTGCTGCAGCCGGTCGAAGCGACCCTGAAGCGCTACGAGGAAGGGCTGCAGCGCGTCGAGAAGGAGCGGGTCGATCACTACGCCGGGCTGCGCGAGGCGGTGGAGCTGGTCCGCACGGGGCAGGGCCAGGTCCGCGACGAAGCGCGGCGGCTGGTAACGGCGCTGACCTCCAGCCCCAAGCAGCGCGGCCGCTGGGGCGAGAAGAGCCTGGAGAATGTGCTGACCCAGGCCGGGCTGGTCAAGGACATCGACTTCCGCATGGAGGTCTCGGTCGACTCGGACGAAGGCCGACTGCGGCCCGACGCGGTGGTCAATCTGCCCGACGGGCGCAAGCTGATCATCGATGCAAAATGCTCGCTCAATGCCTATCTGGACGCGTGCGACGAGGTCGATGACGACCGGCGCACCGTCTGCTTCAAGGCGCACCTCGCCTCCATCCTCCGTCATGCCCAGCAGCTCGGCAGCAAGAACTACTGGGCGCAGTTCGGCGAGTCGGCCGACTATGTCGTCATGTACATCCCGGGCGAACACTTCCTGTCGGCGGCGCTCGAGCAGGATCCCGAGCTGTGGGAAAAGGCGAACAAGGACCGGGTGCTGTTGGCCACTCCGACCAACCTGGTCGCCATCGCGCGCACGGTCGCGAGCATGTGGAAGCAGGAGAAGCTCGCCAAGGCGGCCGAGGAGATCGCCGGCCTCGGCAAGGAACTACACCTGCGGCTCGCGACCATGGCCGAGCATGTCGCGCGCATGGGCAAGAACCTCGCCACCGCCAACGCCGCCTACAACCAGATGGTCGGCAGCTTCGAGTCCCAGGTCTTCACCCAGGCGCGGCGCTTCGAGACGCTGGGCGCGGGCAGCGCCAAGGAGATCGCGCCGCCGCCGATGGTGGAGGCCTTGCCGCGGCCGATGACCAAGCTCGCGCCGCCCGTCACCCCTGACCCGCCGCAGATCGCGGCGGAGTAGCTAGCGCGGGGACAGGTCGAGGGACCCTCGTTCGTTACGCAGCCGAACGCCGTCGGCTCTGCGCTCGACTGCTGTCGGCTTGCTGAAAATTTCGAAGCCACGTCGCTCGAAACGCATGCGCGCGCCCGAACAAGCGCCGGTCGTGATTACCCATTCTCCCGGCACCAACCGCCCTCGCTCGATCCGCAGGGGGCCGCTGCCCTGGTTACATCCGAACTGAGCGAAGCCGACAGGAGGATTGATCTGCAACCAGAACAGCGGGCCGCCGCCGGTGCGCTGCCCATCCACGGCCACGACTGACCAGCGACCGTTCAGGTCTATAGCCGGATCCGCTCGAAACGTCGGTGCCGGGGGGGTGTGGCAGGCATGTAGCAGCCAGGCAGCGGCTACCACGCTTGCTTTGTGCTTCACGGCTGCCCGGTCGGCACTCCGCCGCAGCCCTGGAAGGTCCGGCCGTCGACGGTGACCTGCACCTTGTCCGGATAGCTGCGACTGCTCATGCCGTCGCTGCAGGCACCCTGGACGATGTTGAGGTTGATGCGCGGCGTCCGGTAGGTCTCGCCCGCGGTCCCGACGACCGGCGGCGGAGTGGGCTGGGCGATCTGCACGCCGGGCGCGTTCGCTTCGGTGAAGACGATCTCCGCCGAGTTCATGGTCAGGCGCCAGAAGGGCTCGGTGCCGAGCGCCACGTAGAGCTGCCCCGTCGGCGGCGGCGGGGGCAGCGGCGGCGGCTCCACGCAGCCGGCCAGCAGCACGGCGAGCAGCGTCGCGGTCTTCTTCATACCGTGGGTCCTTCCTCCTGACGGGGAGCGAGGTCGATGGTGCCCGCCTCGCCGATCAGCCGGATACCGCCGCCCGCCTGTTCGATCCGGGGGTTGCCGTTCAATACCGCCTTGCCTTCGCGCTCGAAGCGGTCGGCCGGATCGCCGCACGCCATCTGAGTGCCGAGGAGCCGGGTGACCGCGAGGCGATCGCCGTTGCGGGTCGCCTGGCCCTGCAGGCCGTTGCAGCCGAACCCCGCCCGGATTTCGCCGCGGGAAAGGGTGAGAACATAATTTCTGCCGCTACCCGTCGGAACGCCATTGATCGCGGTGACCGCCCAACTGCCCTCCAAAGGATTCGGTGCCGAGCTCGCCGGCTTCGCCGCGTTTACCGCCAACAGGCCGCCGCCGCAGCCCCGCGCCGCTCCGCCACTCGCCAGCGCCACCGTCACCTTGTCTCGCCAGACATGGTTGCTCATCCCGTCGCTACACGGGCCGGAGGCGATGGTGATGGCCAGCCGGCCCGAGCGATAGGTGCCGGTACGCGGGGCGAAGCCGGGCGGCGTTGCCTCGATCAACCGCATGGTGCCGTCGGCGCCCTGGTAGAGCATGGCGTTCTCCCGCACGGTCAGCGCCCAGCCGGGCTCGGTCCCCAGCGCCTTGTAGACGACCTCGCCGGGTTCCTCCGTCAGGGCGGCGGACGTGGTGGGCGGCGCTGGACCGCCGCTCCCGGCGGGCAGCTGCTCCTGAGCCGAGGCGGCTTCCGCCATCGCCTGCGCGTCGGTCAGCCGGTCCTGGTCGCCGTTGCAACCGGCGGCGGCCAGCAGGAGGATCAGGAGGGCTCGTTGCATTCGCTCAACAAAACGCGGCAGGAGGAGGCTTGTTGCGCGTTTAGCTGCGCCAGCTTGCCCGGACCTGAAAGGCGATCACCGCCGCGGCCACCGCGGCGTTGAGGCTGTCGGCGCGGCCGGCCATCGGAACCTTCACCAGGAGGTCGCATTCCGCTTCATACTCGGGCGGAAGTCCCGCCTGCTCGTTGCCGATGAGGAGAAAGCAGGGCTGCTCGTAGCGGGCGGAGAGATAGTCGGTGTCCGTCTTGAGGCTGGTGCCCACGAGCTGCCCAGGGCCGGCGCGCAGCCAAGGCAGGAACTCGTCCCAGCGCGCCTGCACGACCTGCTGCGTGAAGATCGCCCCCATGGAGGCACGCACCGCTTCGACCGAATAGGGGTCGGCGCAGTCGTCAATGAGGATGAGACCGCCCGCGCCAACGGCGTCGCCCGTGCGCAGGATAGTGCCGATGTTGCCGGGGTCGCGCAGCTTCTCGGCCGCCAGCCACAGCGGCGCGGCCGAGCGGTCGAGGTCGGCGAGCCGATTGGCGGGTTGGCGGTAGGCGCCAAGCAGCACCTGCGGATTGTCCTTGCCGCTCATCTTGGCGAGGATGTCGGGCGTGGTCTCGATGACATCGCCGCCGGCCGCGTCGGTCGCCGCGATGAGCTCGGCGGCGAGCGGGTGCAGGCCGGTGGCGGAGGAAAAGGCGAGCACCTCGGGCAGAACGCCGCTGTCGCGCGCTTCGGCGATGATGCGCAGGCCTTCCGCCAGGAACAGCGCCTGTTCGCGCCGGGCCTTCTTGTCGCGAAGGGACCTCAGGCGCTTGACGGTCTCGTTGGAAAAGGAAGTGATCTGGCGGGGCATCACTCCTCGCCGAAGCGGTCCTCCACCAATGTGACGAGCTGCGCCAGGGCGTCCTCGGCGCCCTCGCCGCGGGCGCTGATGCGGATGGTATCGCCCCTGGCCGCGCCCAGCATCATCAGGCCCATGATGGAGGTGCCGCATACGGCATTGCCGTCCTTGGCGACCTCGATCTCGGCCGATAGGGCGCTGGCCAAGCCGACGAACTTGGCGCTCGCCCGGGCGTGGAGCCCGCGACGGTTCTCAATGCGGATTTCGCGGCTGACCTCGCTCAAGCGGCGGCCTCGCCCAGGATCTCGGACGCTACCGAGATATATTTGCGCCCAGCCTCGCGCGCGGCCGCGACCGCTGCGCGCACGCCCAGCACCTTGCGTGCCCCTTCCAGCCGGATCAGCATCGGCAGGTTGACGCCCGCGATCACCTCGACGTTCTCGCTCTTCATGAGGCTGATCGCCAGGTTCGACGGGGTGCCGCCGAAGAGGTCGGTGAGGATGATGACGCCCTGGCCACCGTCGACCCGGCCGATCGCGTCCGCAATGTCGGCGCGGCGCGCTTCCATGTCGTCGTCCGGCCCGATGCACACGGCCTCGACCGCCGTCTGCGGCCCGACGACATGTTCCATGGCAATGATGAACTCGGCCGCCAGCCGGCCGTGAGTCACCAACACTAATCCGATCATTCACTCACCCGATGTCACTCTCGCGCTTGGGCTCAGCGCGGCGACTTCCTCAACGGAATCGCTCGGGCTCGTTGCAAGATCGCGGTGCCGGATATTCGGCGAAAAGCCACGGCGGCGCAACCGTTCGCCCATCTCGACCGCCGCCGCAACGGAGCGGTGTCTCCCTCCGGTACAACCGAAGGCGACCGCGACATAGCTCTTGCCGCTGTCCCAATAGCGCGGGATGAGGTCGGTCAGAAGCTCTTCGACCCGGTCCATCGTCTCGCGCCAGCCCGGCTGAGCGGCGACGTAATCCTGGACCGGGCGGTCCAGGCCAGTCAGCGGGCGGAGTTCGTCCACCCAATGGGGGTTGGGCACGAAGCGCAGGTCGAAGATCAGGTCGGACGTCCTGCTCGCGCCGCGGGAGAAGCCGAAGCTGCCGATGGTCACCACCGGCTCGTCCCGGTCCTCGCCGTAGCGCCGGCGCAGCTCGTCGCGCAGGTCGGCGGGCTTGAGGTCGGTGGTATCCAGGATCGAGTCGGCCGCGAGCCGCAGTGCGGAGGTGAGGTTCCGCTCCCTGGCGATGCCGTCCTCGGCCGGGCGGTCGGGTGCCAGCGGGTGGCGGCGGCGGGTCTCGTTGTAGCGGCGGATGAGCTCGGCGCCGGCCGCGTCGAGGTAGAGGATCTCGGGCCGCACCCCGGCCACGGAACGGATCAGCCCGGGCAGCGCGGCCGCGTCGAAGCCACGGCTGCGTGCGTCCATCCCGATCGCGATGTGGGCGGTGCGCCGCGCCCGGTCGGCGCCGTGCACGAAATCATGAAGCAGCGCGGTGGGCAGGTTGTCGACCGTGTCCCAGCCCATGTCCTCCAGCGCGTCCAACACCGTCGACTTGCCCGCGCCGGACATGCCGGTGACCAGCAACAGGCGCGGCAGGCGCTCGGAACCGGGCCGCGCCTGGTGGTTCACGCAGGTCGGCCGAACCGGTCCAGCGCCAGTGCGACCTTGGACGGGGCGGACGCGGTGGCCGCATCCACGCTGATCAAGGGAACGGCTATGCCGAGAACGGCGCGCTCGCGGCTGTCGTCGGGCAGGCGTTGGATGTCGCTGGTAAGCTCCACGACCAATGAGATAGGAACGTCGCCGACCGTTTCCATGTCGACGATCCCGATGCCGCGGATCTCCAGCTTGCCCGCGATGGCGGCGGGGGCGGAGGCGAACAAGCGGTCCCCCGACTTGCGCACCAGCGTCTGGTCGTCCGCGACCAGGGTGAAGCCGCGGTCGATCAGCCGCAGCGCAAGGTCGGACTTGCCCGCGCCGGACGGGCCGCAGATCAGCACCGCCTTGCCGTCGGCGGCGACGCAGCTGGCGTGCAGCGTCTCGGAGGACAGCCGGATGCTCATGCCCCGGCCTCCCCTGCGGCCGGGAGGCAAATGGTGAAGCGCGCGCCCGAAGGCGCATCGTCGCGGTCGGCCACGTCAATCTCCCCGTCATGGCCCTGCACGATCGCCCGCGCGATCGCCAGGCCCAGCCCCGAATGGCGACCGAACTGGTCGCTCTCCGGACGTACTGAATGGAACCGGTTAAAGATGGCTTCACGCGCTTCTGCGGGGACCCCTGGCCCTTCGTCGTCGATCCGGATGCGGACCTTGTCGCCGACCCGCGCCACCGCGATTTCGACCAGCCCGCCCGCCGGCGAGAAGCTGATCGCATTGTCGACGAGGTTGTCGATCGCGCGGGCCAGCCGCCCGGGCTCGCCCGGCACGACCGTGCTTCCGGCGCGTGGGCGCGCAAAGGCCAGGCGCACGTCACCCTTGACCCGCTGCTGTTCCCAGGCGCTCGCCAGTTGGCCGACCAGCGCGCCCAGATCGACGGGTTCGAAGCGGGCGCGCGCGAGTTCGGCGTCGGTCCGGGCAGCCTCGCCGATGTCGCCGATCAGACGGTCGAGCCGCCGCACGTCCTGCCGGACCACCTCCAGCAGCTGCGACCGGAGCGCGGGGTCCTCGATCCGCTCCAGCCCATCCACCGCCGAGCGCAGGCTCGCCAGCGGGTTCTTGAGCTCGTGGGTGACGTCCGCGGCGAACGCCTCGATATTGTCGATGCGCTGGCGCAGCGCCTGGCTCATGTCGCTGACCGAGCGGGCGAGCAGGCCGACCTCGTCGCGGCGGGACGGCAGGCGCGGCACCTTGACCTCGCGGGCGCGGCCCTGGCGAACGCGGTGGGCGGCCAGGGCGAGACGCCGCAGCGGCCGGGCAATGGTGCGCGCCAGAAACAGCGACAGGAGCACCGACAAGACGGTCGCCACCAGCAGCCCCAGGCCAAGCTTGCGCCGCTCCGCCCGCACCGTGCGCGTGAAGTTGCGGTCGTTGTAGGTGGCCAGCACGACCGAGCCGCCGGTCGCCGGCACCGCCGTGGAAATCACGGGGGTGAGGTCGGGCGCGTTGCGGACGGCGGTAACGGCTACGCGGTTGCGCGCGGCCTCCACCGCTTCCGGCCAGGCCTGGAGGCGATCGACCCGCGGCTCCCGGTAGTCGGGCGGAGTGCTTTCCCCCACCACCGCGTTGAAGCCGCGGTCGAGGGTCCGGGCGATGACCTTGGTCCAGGGCTGCTCGCTGGGATCGCGCAGCCGGTAGGTCGGGCCGGTCGCCTGCCAGCTGTCGAGCAGCCGCCGGCCGCTTGCATCATACAAGCGGAACCGGCTGTCGCTGGCGGCACCGATACGGCCGAAATAGTCGCGCCAGTTCGGTGGCGGCAGGCTGCCCAGAGCGGCGGCGGTGAGACGGGCTTCGCGCTGCACCTGACGTTGCCGTTCGTCGCCCAGATGGTTGCGGAAGCTGTCCAGGAACAACACCGCGAGCGCCACCACCACCAGGGTGATGACGTTCACCGCCAGGATCCGGCGCCTCAGGGACCAGCGGCGCGACCAGCTGAGCGCCAGATCGCGCTCGACCTTGTCGCCCGGGTCAATCCTCGCCGAAGCGGTAGCCGACGCCATAGAGGGTCTCGATCGCGTCGAAGTCCGGATCGACGCTGCGGAACTTGCGCCGGACGCGCTTGATGTGGCTGTCGATGGTGCGGTCGTCGACATAAACGTCGTCCTGATAGGCGATGTCGAGCAGCTGATTGCGGCTTTTGACCACGCCCGGCCGCTGGGCAAGCGCTTCCAGGATCAGGAACTCGGTCACCGTCAGCGTGACCGGCTTGCCGTCCCAGGTGACCCGGTGGCGAGCGGGGTCCATCAGCAGGCGGCCCCGCTCGAGCTGCGGGGTCCTCGCGTCGTCCGGCGGTGCATCCGGACCGCTCCGCGCCATCTCCGTCCGGCGCAGGATGGCGCGGATGCGGGCGATCAGCAGGCGCTGGCTGAACGGCTTGGCGATGTAATCGTCGGCCCCCATCGCGAGGCCGAGGGCTTCGTCCAGCTCGTCGTCCTTGGACGTGAGAAAGATTGCCGGCATGATCGCCGCCGGTCCGCCGCTCTCGCGCAGGCGCCGGAGCAGCTCCATTCCGTCCATGGCCGGCATCTTGATGTCCAGCACCGCCAGGTCCGCGGGATTGTCGGCCAAGGCCTTCAGAGCACCGGCCGAATCGGTGTAGACGCGGGTGATGAAGCCTTCGGCCTGAAGCGCGATCGATACGGACGTCAGAATGTTGCGGTCGTCATCGACCAGCGCGATCACCTGGCTCAAGGGCAACTCCAAGGGGTGTCCGGCGATTAGCAGGGCGTGCCGGAGCGAGACAAGCGGGCCGCGCCCGTTTTGACGGTGCAACTTTTCTGCGGCTATACGCACTTTGCGTATACGTATGCGGCGGCGGTTTCCGGCAATGGGGAAGCCAGGCCGCCGTTTGTTTTTGATGTTGGAGGAAAGTGCGTGGTGAACCGGGTTCCGCAGCAAGGCCTTGAGGCGCAGGGCATTAAAACGAATGCTGAGCTGTTCTGGAACCTGACCACCGCGCCGCTCGTGGAGCAGGCGGTGAGCCGCGGCGAGGGTCTGCTCGCCAGGGACGGACCGATCGTGGTCAAGACCGGGCGCCACACCGGCCGTAGCGCGCAGGACCGCTTCATCGTCCGCGACGCGGTGAGCGAGAACAGCGTCTGGTGGGGCAAGTCGAACAAGCCGATGGACTCAGCGGCGTTCGACCGGCTGCACGCCGACTTCCTGGCGGCGCTGGCCGACAAGCCGACCCTGTTCGTGGCCGACCTCTACGGCGGGTCGCAGCCCGAGCATCGGGTCAAGGTCCGGGTGGTCAATGAGCTCGCCTGGCACAACCTGTTCATCCGCACCATGCTGGTGCGCCCGGAAGCGGCGGAGCTGGCGGGCTTCAATCCCGACTACACCATCATCGACCTGCCGAGCTTTCGGGCGGACCCTGAGCGGCACGGCTGCCGCACGGAAACGGTGATCGCGATCAATCTCAGCAAGAAGCTCATCCTGATCGGCGGCACCGAATATGGCGGCGAGATGAAGAAGAGCGTGTTCGGCCTGCTGAACTTCCTGCTGCCCGAGCAGGGGATCATGCCGATGCACTGTTCGGCCAACATCGGGCCGAAGGGCGACACGGCGGTGTTCTTCGGCCTGTCGGGCACCGGCAAGACCACGCTGTCGGCCGACCCGAACCGCACGCTGATCGGCGACGATGAGCATGGCTGGTCGGACACGGCGGTCTTCAATTTCGAGGGCGGCTGCTATGCCAAGGTGATCCGCCTGTCCCCGGAGGCCGAACCGGAAATCTACGCGACCACCAAGCGTTTCGGTACCGTGCTCGAGAACGTGGTCATGGACCCGGAAACGCGCGAGCTCGACCTCGACGACAACAGCCTCGCCGAGAACAGCCGCAGCGCTTACCCGATCGATTTCATCCCGAACTCGTCGGAACGGAACATGGGTCCTGTCCCGCAGAACATCGTGATGCTGACCGCGGACGCGTTCGGAGTTCTGCCGCCGATCGCGCGGCTGACCCCCGACCAGGCGATGTTCCACTTCCTGTCCGGCTACACCGCCAAGGTGGCCGGCACGGAGATCGGGGTGACGGAGCCGGAAGCGACCTTCTCCACCTGCTTCGGCGCACCGTTCATGCCGCGGCACCCTTCGGTCTACGGCAACCTCCTCAAGGAGCGGATCGCGCGGGGCGGGGTCAGCTGCTGGCTGGTCAATACCGGCTGGACGGGCGGCAAGTACGGCACGGGCAAGCGCATGCCGATCAAGGCCACCCGCGCGCTGCTCAACGCCGCGCTCGACGGCTCGCTGAACGATGCCGAGTTCCGCAAGGACCCGTACTTCGGCTTCGAGGTGCCGGTGGCGGTGCCGGGTGTGGACAGCGCCATCCTCGACCCACGCTCGACCTGGGCCGACAAGGACCAGTTCGATGCGACCGCGGCGAAGCTGGTCGATCTGTTCTGCGACAATTTCGAGCAGTTCGCCGAGCATGTCGACGAGGGCGTGCGATCCTGCCGCCCGCAGGTGGCGGTGCAAGCCGCCTGATGATCGCCGGCGCCAGCTCGTTTTGGCCGTAAACTACCCGTTTTGAACGGAGGCCTGTAGGCCGCAGTCGAAGGGCGTTCCTCAGCAAAGGCGCCCTTCGACTGCGCTGCGCTCCGCTCAGGACGAGCGCTGTGGCGCCGAGCGGCCACCTTCCTGATTGTTCGCGCTCCGTCGGAACAACCAGGCGGAAGCGAGCCAGAGCCCGCCGAAGCCCCCGGCCGAGTAGAGGAACTCCCGCGGCCAGATCGACGCTCGCTCGCTCCAGCCGACCGCCAGCACGATCACGGTGACAAGCACCTGGATCATCGCGGTTCCCAGCATGACGCGAGCCAGTCCTGGTGCCCGGAACCGAGCGACAAGCGATCCGAGCAGCGCGATCAGCGGCACCAGGTTGAAGAGGGCGTTGGCGTCGTTGTTCTCGCTCCCGACGATCCCGACCGCGCCGTTCGACCAGATCACCAGAAAGGCCGCGGCGACCGCACATCCGACCGCCGCGCGATAGGTCCGGTCGGTTGTTCGCCTTACCGCCAGTTCGAGGATCAAGCCGACGCTGCCCAAGAGCAGCCCGGCGAACAGGAAGTCGCTCGCCGTCCAGTTCACCTCGTCGGTCAGCCGCATGGCAACTAGGGGCAGCAGCAGGATCAGTCCCGCCGCGCCCCAGCCGACCACGCGCCAGTTGATCGCGCTGCGTTGTTCGGATGCATTGCTTGTCATGTCGTGGTGCCTCTCTTGTGGGTGAGGCTTCGCCGTAGGCAGCCACGGCATGAGCGGCATGAGCAAGATCTGATCTCTTGCTGAGCAGTTCATCACTCTTTGATGGGTGAATGATCTTCAGCGGCTTCTGGTACGG
The DNA here is from genome assembly GCF_902806285.1 of uncultured Sphingomonas sp. GTDB lineage: Bacteria > Pseudomonadota > Alphaproteobacteria > Sphingomonadales > Sphingomonadaceae > Sphingomicrobium. The sequence continues at coordinate 12,320 of NZ_CADCWA010000058.1, forward strand.
CCATGCCGGCGCGGGCTCGGAGAGGCATAGCGGTCCGTCTGGACTGCAGCCACCAGCCTTGTTCGAATAGCCAAAGCGTTTCGCCTGGCTCCGCGGAGCATCGAGCAGCCGGAAGGATTATTCCTCAGCCGACTGCCAGGCCGCGAGTTCGCTGCCCGAAGGATCGATGAAGTGGAACCGCCGTCCGCCAGGAAAGGCGAAGATCGGCCGGGCGATCACGCCGCCTGCCTTGAGCACGGCATCCTGAGCCGCTTCCAGGTCCGTCACCCGAACGATCGGCAACGGCGCCGAAATCGAGTCTTCGGGCGTGCCGTTCAGCCCAACGTCCACCGTGCCGCCGGCGGTCGCCGAATAATCGGGACCATAGTCGGTGAACTCCCACCCGAACGCCTTGGCGTAAAAGGCGCGGGTCAGCTCATGCGCGGTCAGCGTGGGCAGTTCGACATAATCGATCCGCGCGCCCGGGCCAGTGCCGCCGGTCACCTCAATAACGCCGGATCAGTCCGGCGAGCCGGCCCTGGATCTTGACCCGGTCCTCCGCATAGCGCTGCGGCTCGTAGGACCGGTTGGCGGGGTCGAGGCGGATCATGCTGCCTTCGCGGCGAAAGGTCTTCAGCGTCGCCTCCTCGTCGTCGATCAACGCGACTACGATCTCACCGTCGCGCGCCGCATCGACCTTGCGGATAAGCGCGTAATCGCCGTCGAGAATGCCTTCCTCGACCATCGAGTCCCCGGCCACTTCGAGCGCGTAGTGCTCGCCCGGACCGAGCAGCGCCGCCGGAACGGAGAAAGCTTCCGTCCCCTGCAGCGCCTCGATCGGCGTGCCCGCGGCGATACGGCCATGAAGCGGGATGGCGATCGTGTCGTTGGCGGGCGTGCGCACCGGCCGCAGCTGCGCCGGTGCCGCGGGCTTGGCCTCGCCACCCGAGCCCGCGAAGTCCGGCATGCGCACCACTTCCAGCGCCCGCGCACGGTTCGCCAGCCGCCGGATGAACTGCCGTTCCTCCAGGGCGGAGATCAGGCGGTGAACGCCTGACTTGCTCTTGAGGTTGAGCGCCTCCCGCATCTCGTCGAAGCTGGGCGAAACTCCGGTCTTCTCAAGACGATCGTTGATGTATTGCAGGAGTTCGTGCTGCTTGGCCGTGAGCATGCCACTCTCCATCGTGAACAGACAGAGAACGTGTAAAGAACAAGGACGTAGCTTGTCAACCGCACAGGCCGAGGAAGTTCCGCAGCAGCGCATGGCCATGTTCAGAAGCGATGCTTTCCGGATGGAATTGGACGCCGTGCACGGGTGCTTGGGCGTGACGGAGCCCCTGCACGGTGCCGTCGGCGGCCCAGGCGTTCGGTCGAAGCGCGCCCGGGCACGCCGTCACGGCCAGCGAGTGGTAGCGGGTGACGGACATCGGCGAGGGCAGGCGGGCCAGCACCCCGCTGCCGTCATGGGTCACCGGGCCGGCCTTGCCGTGCACCGGAGGCGTTTGCCCGACGGCCGCGCCGGCGGCCAGCCCGATCGCCTGGTGACCCAGGCACACGCCGAGCAGCGGACGATCCTGCGCGATGCAGGCCGCGGCGAGTTCGACGGAAATGCCCGCATCCTCCGGACGGCCCGGGCCCGGAGAGATCAGGAAGCCGTCGGCGGTGCTTCCCAGCACTTCCCCGACACTCGTGCGGTCGCTTCGGACCACGCTGACCTCAGCGCCGAGCGTCGCGAGATAGTCGACCAGGGTGAAGGTGAAGCTGTCCTGATTGTCGAGGACCAGGATGGCGGGCATGCCTCCCCCCGTGCAGCGCTTAGCCGCCGCTGGTGAAGCGCCGCTTGGCGCTGGCGATGGCGGCCTCGTTTCGCTTCACGCCAAGCTCCCGCTGTGCCGCCAATAGGAACTGCGCCACCAACTCGCTGCTTGCCTGCTGGCTGAAGTCGCCTTGAACCTGGGTGATCAGCGCGGGCTGGCTGAGCGCATCGCCCGGTGTGATCCGGTCGAGGCCGACCACGAAATAACCGCTGTTGTTCGGAGCCGCCACGAGGCGCGTCTTGCCGGGCGCGAGGCTGAACAGCATGCGCAGCGGTGGCGGCACCTGGCCTCCCAGCTGCGCAAGTTCGAGCCGCCGGACCTGCAGCGGCCGCGGCGCCGATGAAGCGGGCGCGCCGGCTTCGCTCCACGCCCGCGCCAGGGGCACGCCCGCATTCGCCTTGGCCGCGACCCGATTGGCGACGGCGCGCGCCCGGTCCAGCGCCCGCTTGGTGCGGAAGTCGGTCGCCACACGGTCGCGGATCGAGGCCAGCGGAGCAGGCGCCGCCGGAGTGACCTCGCCGGCCGCGACCAGCGCATAGCCGGCGTCCCCGGGGAGCGCTTCGACCACCGGGTCGTCGTCGGGCGAAAGGTCGAAGGCGACCTTTGGCAGGTTCGCGTACTCGGCCGGCAGCTTGAAGCCCGCGTCTCGCGGCGACGTGCCGTTGGCGATCACCGGTGGGGTGGTCACCACGGGCAAGCGGTTGGCCGCGGCGACTTCCGCGAAGTTGCGGCCGTCCGCAAGCTCCTCCTCGACCTTGGCGACCAGGTCGGTAAGCGCGTTCTTGCGCTTCTCGCCGGAAAGCTTGCCGGCGATCTCGGTGCGTGCCTGTTCCAGCGTCCGGCCGGGTGTGCGGTTGATCGACTCCACCTTGATCACGTCGAAGCCCGTGCTCGACTGAACCGGGCCGATCACCGCTCCGGCCGGGGCGGCGAACACCTGCGCCGCAACGTCGGCGCCCGCGAGGCTCGCAAGCTGTTCGCGGGTCTGCGCGCCGAGCGCGACGTCCGCGGCGCTGAAGCCTGCGGGCGCGGCGGCGGCGGCGAACGCGCCGCTCTTGGCCCTTGCGGCAATCTGCGCCGCGGCGTTGCGGTCCGCCACCGAAGCACGGCTCAGCACGCGCGTCTCTCCGCCCGCATAGGTGGCGCGATTGGCATTGTAGTAGGCGGCGATCTCCGCATCGGTCGGAGCCACGTTGCCGAGCTGTTCCGGCCCGATCCGGGCGATGCGCACGACCCGCTGCTCGGGAACCAGGTAGCGGTCGCGGTACTGGCGGTAAAAGGCCTGGAGCTCGGCGTCGGTCGGTGCCGGGCCCGCCTGGTAGGCGGTCGTGGGCACCAGCGCGACCTGCCCGGAGCGCTGCTCCAGCAGCATGGAGGCGTAGGGCCGCGCGACGCCCACCGGCACCCGCGTGTTCGCCGCCAGGGGAGTCAGGACCAACCGCTGCAACAGCAGGGTCGTCAGCTCGGAGCGGACCTGCGCGTCGGTCAGCCGGTTCTGCGCCAGCCACCCCCGGTAGGCCGCCTCGCTGAACCGGCCGTCGAGCCCGCGCACGCCGGGAATCTTGACGATCTCGGCATCCACCAGCTTCTTGGACGGCAGCAGCCCGTGCTCCGCCGCATAGGCCTTGAGGGTCCTCTCCTGGATGAGGCCGTTGACGATCGCGTCGAACTCCGGCGCCAGGTCGGCATAGGTCGCGTCCGGTTTCTGCTCGCGCAGCTGCTGAAGCTGGCGCTGCATGATGTCCGACAGTTCGGCCTCCGTCAGCTGCTCGGACCCGACCCGGGCCAGCACGCCCTGCGGGGTGCTGCCGCCGGGCGCCAGGCTGCTCATGTCGGCCAGCGCGAAGCTCGCCAGGATGGCCAGCAGGAAGAGTACGGCAACAACGGTGCCGGCCTTGGACTTGGACAGGCGGCGGACGGAAGCAAGCATGGGGAAGCGGTTCTCGCGGGAAACGGGGTCGAGCGGTGCTTTAGGGGCGGCGCGCCTTCCCATCAAGGCGACGGCCCGCTAGTCGCGCCGGGGCGAACAGGCGCGAGGGACTGAAACGGCGATGGCGGGCGCGAAGCTGGTGGCGGGCAATTGGAAGATGCATGGGACCTCGGCCGACCTGTGCGAGATCGAAGCGATCGCCGAAGCGGCGCGGGCGCTGAACGGCCGGGTGGAAGTGGCGCTGTGCGTGCCCGCGACTCTGATCCATCGGGCTTCGGAGGCCTTTCCCGGCTTCCCGATCGGCGCGCAGGACATCCACATGGCCGAGAAGGGCGCCCACACCGGTGACCTGTGTGCGGCCATGCTGCACGACGCGGGCGCGGTGCTCACCATCGTCGGGCATAGCGAGCGCCGCGACGCGCACCGCGAGGACGACAGCTGCGTCCGCGCCAAGGCCGAGGCGGCGCTGCGCTCCGAGCTGCGGGTGATCCTGTGCGTCGGGGAAAGCGATGCCGAGCGGGGGTCCGGGCGCGCCGTGGAGGTTGTCTGCGGGCAGCTGGACGCTTCGCTGCCGGGTGGCGAGGCGGCGGCTGGGGCGGTGCCTGACCGGCTGGCGGTCGCTTACGAGCCGATCTGGGCGATCGGCACCGGCAAGATCCCGACCACCGGGGACATCGCCGAAATGCATCGGGCGCTGCGCCAGCGCCTGCTCGCGGCTTTCGGCGAGGCGGGCAGGCAAGTGCGCATCCTCTACGGCGGGTCGGTCAAGCCCGCGAACGCCGTCGAGATCTTCGCCATTCCCGATGTCGGCGGCGCGCTGGTCGGCGGCGCAAGCCTCAAGGCGGCGGACTTCCTGCCGATCGTGGAGGCCGCCGCACGTTGAATGCGAGGCGCTTCGCCGCTAAATGCCGCCCCTGACTTCGAGAAAGCCTGTCCCACCGATGTTCACCTTCCTGTTGATCGTCCAGACCCTGGTCGCCCTGGCACTTGCCGCGGTGATCCTGATGCAGCGCTCGGAAGGGGGCGGGCTGGGCGTCGGCGGCAGTTCGGCCGGGCTGATGACGGCCCGGGGCGCGGCGGATTTCCTCACCCGCGCGACGACCATTCTTGGCGCCATCTTCGTGCTGCTGTGCATCGCCCTGGCGGCGATCGCCGGCACCCGCGGCGACGCTCAGTCGGTGGACGCGTCGGTTGCCAACCAGGTCGCGCCGGCCGCTCCGATCAGCCCGCTCGAACCCGGCGGCAACCCGCTGTCTGCACCGCCGGCCGGCCCGAACACGGCGCCCCCGAACAATGCCGCGCCAGGCTCGCAGCAGCCCGCCGACAACGGCGCCGTTCCGCTCGCCCAGTAGGCACAGCTCGTCCGGAAAGTTCGCCTGTTGCAGATAATCCGCTTGCGCCCGCGCGGCCCGGCAACCTAAGGCTCGACTCCCATGGCGCGGTTCATTTTCGTTACCGGCGGCGTGGTCTCCAGCCTCGGCAAGGGTCTTCTCTCGGCAAGCCTCGCGGCGCTGCTGCAGGCGCGCGGCTACAAGTGCCGCATCCGCAAGTTCGACCCTTATCTGAACGTCGATCCGGGGACCATGAGCCCCTATCAGCATGGCGAGGTCTACGTCACCGACGACGGCGCGGAGACCGACCTCGACCTCGGCCATTACGAGCGCTTCACCGGCGTGTCGGCGCGCCAGTCGGACAACGTCACCACCGGCCGCATCTACCGCGACATCATCGCCAAGGAGCGGCGCGGCGATTACCTCGGCGCAACGGTCCAGGTCGTGCCCCACGTCACCAACGCGATCAAGGAGTTCGCGCTGGCCGAGACGGACGGCCTGGACTTCGTCATTTGCGAGATCGGCGGCACGGTCGGCGACATCGAGAGCCTGCCCTTCATCGAAGCGCTGCGGCAACTCCGCAACGACCTCGGCCGCGGCAACACGGTCAGCGTGCACACCACGCTGGTGCCGTGGATCAAGGCCGCGGGCGAGCTCAAGACCAAGCCGACCCAGCATTCGGTGCGCGAAATCTCCAGCCTGGGCGTGCAGCCGGACGTACTGCTGTGCCGGGCGGAGATGCCGATCCCGGATGGCGACAAGGCCAAGATCGCGCAGTTCTGCAACGTTCCCAAGTCCGCGGTGATCGAAGCTCTGGACGCCCGCTCGATCTACGACGTGCCGCTGCAGTACCATCGCGAAGGGCTGGACGACGAGGTGCTGCGCGCGTTCGGGATCGACGACGCGCCCTCGCCGGCGCTCGCGCGCTGGGACGAGATCATGGACCGGCTCGACAACCCCGAAGGGGAGGTCACGGTGGGAGTGGTCGGCAAATATGTCGGCCTGCCCGATGCCTACAAGTCGCTGCGCGAGGCGCTCGTTCACGGCGGGATCGCCAACAAGGTCAAGGTCAACATCCGTTGGCTCGACGCGGAGCTGTTCGAACGGCAGAACGGCGGCCTCGCGGGCGAGCTCGAGCCGATGCACGCGATCCTGGTGCCGGGCGGCTTCGGCGAACGCGGGTCGGAGGGCAAGATCGCCTCCGTGAAGTTCGCGCGCGAGCGCAAGGTGCCGTTCTTCGGCATCTGCCTGGGCATGCAGATGGCCTGCATCGAAGGCGCCAGGAACACGGCCGGCATCGGGCAGGCGAACACCACCGAATTCGGCGACACGCCGGAGCCGGTGGTGGGCCTCATCACCGAGTGGATGAGCACCGAAGGGCTGCAGGCGCGGGCCGAGGGCGGCGACCTGGGCGGGACCATGCGGCTCGGCGCTTACGAAGCGGAGCTTGGCGGCAACAGCCACGTCGCGGCGATCTACGGCGCCACCCGCATCAGCGAGCGCCACCGCCACCGCTATGAGGTGAACGCCGGCTATAAGGAGCCGCTGGAACGCGGTGGCCTGGTGTTTAGCGGCATGTCCCCGGATGGCCGCCTGCCGGAGATCGTCGAGCGGCCTGACCATCCCTGGTTCATCGGCGTCCAGTTCCACCCCGAGCTAAAGAGCCGGCCGTTCGCGCCGCACCCGCTGTTCGCCAGCTTCATCGAAGCCGCAGTGAAGCAGTCGCGGCTGGTTTAAGCGGCATTGCCGCGGGGCGGCGCAATCGCCAAATAGGGTGCCTATGAGCAATGTGATTTCCACCCGGCTGGTCGTGCTCGGCTCGGGCCCGGCCGGGCTCACCGCGGCCATCTACGCGGCGCGTGCGGGGCTGCAGCCGATCGTCATTCAGGGCATCCAGCCCGGCGGCCAGCTGACCACCACGACCGACGTCGAGAACTATCCGGGCTTCCGCGACGTGATCCAGGGCCCCTGGCTGATGGAGGAGATGCAGGCGCAGGCCGAGCATGTCGGCACCCGCTTCATCTGGGACCACGTCAGCGAAGTCGACTTCAACCGGCGGCCGTTCCGGCTGATCGGCGACAGCGGCGATGTCTATGAGGCGGAGACGCTGGTGATCGCGACCGGTGCCCAGGCGCGGTGGCTCGGATTGCCGTCCGAGGAGCATATGAAGGGCAAAGGCGCATCCGCCTGCGCCACCTGCGACGGCTTCTTCTATCGCGGCAAGAAGGTGGCGGTGATCGGCGGCGGCAACACGGCGGTCGAGGAAGCGTTGTACTTGACCAATCACAGCCAAGACGTCACCCTGATCCATCGCCGCGACAGCCTTCGCGCCGAGCGGATCCTGCAAGATCGGCTGTTCGCCAACCCGCACATCCGCGTGATCTGGAACCATGAAGTGGAGGAGTTCCTGGCGGATGGCGAGCCGGAGACGCTGGTCGGCCTCAGGCTCAAGGATCGGCTGACCGGCGCGACCCAGGTGATCGACGTGGACGGCGCCTTCGTGGCGATCGGCCACAAGCCCGCGACCGAGCTGTTCCGCGGCAAGCTCAAGCTCGACGACGAAGGCTATATCGCCGTTGAGACCGGCTCGACGCGGACCAGCGTCGACGGGGTGTTCGCGTGCGGGGATGTGACCGACAAGGTCTATCGCCAGGCGGTCACGGCCGCGGGTACCGGCTGCATGGCGGCGCTGGATGCGGAGAAGTACCTGGCGGCCCGCGAGTATGAGGCGATCGCGGCGGAGTAGCTCCTCAAGCGGCGCGGCGCTGGTCCGGGTCGCCGGGCACGGGCTCGGCCGGATCGTCGCCCAGCGCGATCACCCGATTGTCCCCGCTGACATGCACCACCCGCGGCTTCAGCGCGCGCGCTTCGGCATCTTCCAGCACGCCGTAGCCCATGATGATCACGAGGTCGCCCGGCTCCACCAGGTGCGCCGCGGCTCCGTTGATGCTGATAATGCCGCTGCCCGCCGGCGCCGGGATGACGTAGGTCGTGAGCCGCGCGCCGTTGTTGATGTCCGCGATCGTCACTTGCTCGCCTTCGAGCAGGTCGGCGGCTTCCATCAGGTCCGTGTCGATGGCGATGGACCCGACATAATGGAGGTCGGCCTGCGTCACCGTCGCGCGGTGGATCTTCGACTTCAGCATGGTCCGAAACAAGGCTTGTCCTCCTCGTACAGGGCCGCGATTATCAGGTGAGGACGCGCCCGTCGACAATCAAGTGCTGCAGCGCACAACCGCAGGTGCAGCAAAGCTTACGGGTAGAGCGCCTCGACGAAGTAGAGCCCCTCGGGCGGCGCGTTGAGGCCGAGCGCGGCGCGGTTGCGGGCTTCGAGAGCTTGGCGCACCTGCTCGGGCTGCCACTGGCCCTGGCCGACGAGGGCGAGGCAGCCGACCATGGACCGGACCTGGTGGTGGAGGAAGCTGCGGGCGGCAGCGTGGATATGGACCTCTCCGCCGACCTGCTTCACGTCGAGCCGGTCGAGGGTCTTGAGCGGGCTGTCCGACTGGCAATGAGCCGAGCGGAAGGTGGTGAAGTCGTGGCGGCCGACCAGCATCGCTGCGGCCTCGGCCATGGCGGGCACGTCGAGCCCGGGGCCGATCCGCCAGGCTCGGCCGCGGTCGAGAGTCAGTGGGGCGCGGCGATTGGCGATGCGGTACAGGTAGCGGCGGCCGGTGCAGGAGAAGCGGGCGTGCCAGTCGGCGGCGACAGGCTCGACGGAGAGCACCGCGACCGGGTCCGGGCGGAGCAGGGCGTTGAGGCCCTCGCGGAGGCGGTGTGGGGTGAGGTCCTTGGCCAGGTCGATGTGCGCCGCCATGCCGAGCGCATGCACCCCGGCGTCGGTGCGCCCGGCGGCGTGGGCGGTGACCTCCTCGCCGGTCATCGCCATTGCCGCTCGTTCCAGCGCCGCCTGGACCGAGGGGCCGTGGTCCTGCCGTTGCCAGCCCATGAAGGGGCCGCCGTCCCATTCCAGGATCAGCTTCCAGCGGGTCACGGGAGGATGGTGCCGACCGGGACCGCGAAGCCGCGGAGCAGGTCGGCGGGAGACATGGGGCCCCGGCCGGCGCGCTGGAGCAGTGTGGGGCGGATCGCTCCGGAGCCGCAGGCTACCGTCAGGGCCTCGTCGAGGACTTCGCCGGGTTGGCCCGCACCGTCCGCCACCTCCGCCGTCAGCAGCTTCAGCCGCTCGCCGCCGACCTCGAACCAGGCGCCGGGAGCGGGGGCGAAGGCGCGCACCTGGCGCTCGACCTGCTCGGCGGCGGCGGTCCAGTCGATCCGGGCTTCGGCCTTGTCGATCTTGGCGGCGTAGGTGACGCCGTCCTCGGGCTGCGGCACCGGCGGGTGGGCGGCGGGGTCGGCGAGATAGTCGACCATCAGCCTCGCCCCGAGCTGCGCCAGCTCGGCCGTCAGCTCCCCGGCGGTGCGGCGGCCGACCGGCAGCTCGCCGCGGAGCAGCATCGGGCCGGTGTCGAGGCCGGCCTCCATCTGCATGATGGTGACCCCGGTCAGCTCGTCGCCAGCGAGGATGGCGCGGTGGATGGGGGCGGCGCCGCGGTAGCGGGGGAGGAGGGAGGCGTGGACGTTGACGCAGCCGCGGCCGGGGGCGTCGAGGATCGGCTGCGGCAGGATGAGGCCGTAGGCGGCTGCGACCGCGATCGAC
>NZ_CADCWA010000059.1 GCF_902806285.1 uncultured Sphingomonas sp.
TCGGGCTGCGTCCGCGTCGAGGACGCGGCGCGGCTGGCGAAATGGCTGTTCGGCAAGCCGCTCACGCCCAAGGCCGGCGCGCGCGAGAAGCAGGTCGACCTACCCCGGCCGGTGCCGGTCTACATCACCTACCTCACCGCCGCGCCGGAAGGGCAGACCGTGGTGTTCCGGCCCGACGTCTATAATCGTGACCGGGCGGAGCTGGCGCGGCGCGGCGGACGGACGGTCGCGAGCCGTTGATGCGCTGCGTGGGCCGAAAGCCCCTATCTCCGGCTTCCCTGAGCTTGTCGAACGGCTTTCCTTTACTGCGATGAGCTGCCGGCAAAAGAAGGGGCTTCGACAAGCTCAGCCAAGTCGGTTTGTTGAAAAATCGCTCTGTCGACTTCGACACGGTTTTCGGCCGGGCACCGGTCAGCCAAGCACCTCCGCCACCCACCTCGGCACCAGCTCGCTCGCCGGGCCCGCTCGGCTTTCTTCGAAGAAGACGCTGCCGTGGCTAGGCTCCAGGTTGAGTTCCAGCGTCTGCGCGCCGTGGTACCGCGCGGTGCGGACGAACCCCGCGGCCGGGTACACCGCGCCCGACGTGCCGATCGACACGAACAGGTCGGCCCGCGCGAGCGCGGCGTCGATGCGGTCCATCCCATAGGGCATCTCGCCGAACCAGACGATGTCCGGACGGACCCGGCCGACGGACGCGCAGGCGGGGCAAACCGCCCCCTGCCCCATGTCGCCGCTCCACCCGCAGCGCCCCCCCGAGGCGGGACACCAGCCCCGCGTGAGCTCGCCGTGCATGTGGAGCAGCCGGCGGGAGCCAGCGCGCTCGTGCAGGTCGTCGACATTCTGCGTGACGAGGAGAAGCTCGCCCGGCCATTCCGCATCGAGCCGCGCCAGCGCGTCATGCGCGGGGTTGGGCTGCACCTCGACCAGCCGCGCGCGCCGGGCGTCATAAAACTGATGCACCAGCGCGGGGTCGCGAGCGTAGGCTTCCGGGGTCGCGACATCCTCGACATGATGCCCCTCCCACAATCCGTCCGACGCGCGGAACGTCGGCAACCCGCTCTCCGCCGATACGCCGGCTCCCGTGAGCACGACGATGTTGCGAACCCCCGCCATGCTCAGGTCCAGTAGAGGATGCGCGCGGTGGGCAGCATCCGCGCGATCTCTCCTTCGAAGAACCCGCGCAGCTCCTTCATCGTCGACGCGTCGTACACATGCTTCACCGCGCCGAACTTGGTGCGCTTCTCCGCCCGCCCCTCGCTGCCCATGTCGAGCGACGACCCCGGATACCAGCTCTGCAGCACCGCCTTCGATCCTGGCGTGTAACGGTGCGTGATGAGTTCCACGGTGAGGTCGAGGTCCCCGGTTCCCTCCAGCTTGGCCGCCGCGTCCACGATCAGTCCGCCATACGCCTCGCGCCAGCCCTCCGCCGCGATGATCGGCGCGATCGTCAGCCCGATCCTGTATCCCGCCTCCGCCATGCGCCGCATCGCGCCGAGGCGCGCGGCGACAGGGCTCGTCCCGGCCTCGAACCGCGCATAGCTCGGCGGATTGACCGAGAAGCGCATCCGCGTGCGGCCGTTGTGCTCCAGGCCCAGCAGCGGATCGACCGCGTCGAACTTGCTCGTGAACCGCAGCTGCGCGTCCGCATCCCACGCGCCGAAGTGCGACACCAGCGCGGACAGCGACCCGGTCAGATGCTCGATAGCGAGCGGATCCGTGTAGCAGGACGATTCGTACGTCGTCCCCTCGTGCGCGCGCTTACGCGAACGCGATGTCACCTTCCCCTGCCCCAGATGCTTGGAAAGCTCGTCGAAAATTTCCGGCATGTTCGCGTAGACGCGCGTGATCGGCGGCCCTTTCAACGATCCCGCGAGATAGCAATAGGCGCAGTGGGCCGGGCACCCCTCCGCCAGATCGACCCGCCAATCGGCCGACGGCGCGATCGGTTGGACGAACTTCCAGGATCGAACCGCGTGGCCACGAGGCGGACGTGCTCGGGACGCCCCAAGAACCGCCCCGCCACCTCGCCCGCGCGGCGCGGGCGGGCGTCCGTCCGCACCGCCTGCCCGATGGCATCGGGCCTTCGGCCTTCGTCGCCACCTCTGGGCACGAGCGACGTCACCGCCGCCTCTACATGCGTGGACCGGTGATGGTGCCGTCGCGGAAAAGAACTCGTGCGCTCGGCCGTTCTGCAATCATGTCCGGGAAAGACCGCTTGGCGGTGCGCGGCGCCGCCAGGAGGTGCTGTCCAGGCGAACCACCCGATGAACGCTTCCTTGTCCCGCTTGGCCAGCAAATGTCCCTGCGCGGCGAAACGCCGTCCTGCCCGGCGACGTTCCGTGCCGAGCATCCGGGGAAAGTGGCTTTGACCGGTCGAGAGGCGCACGAGAACCAGGAGCTGCTCCGGCAGCAGACGGCCCTGGCCAGGTTCGGCGAACTCGCCTTGAAATCCAATGATCTGGACGAGATCCTGGCCGAAGCGTGCCGCCTGGTGGGCGAGGCGCTCGGCACCGACCTCGCCAAAGTCGTCGAACTCCAGAAAGACGGCCAAACCCTGTGGGTGCGGGCCGGGGTCGGCTGGAAGCCCGGCGTGGTCGGCCACGTCCTGCTGGAGGTCGAGGACCATATCTCCGAAGGCCATGCCCTCAAGACGGGGGAGGCGGTGATCTCGGCGAACATCGACGAAGAAGACCGCTTCGAGTACGCGCCGTTCCTGAAAGAGAACGGCGTCAAGGCGATGGCGAACGTCCTCATCATCGGCGCGGACGACCAACCGCCGTTCGGCATCCTGCAAGTCGATAGCCGCGAGCCCCGCCAATTCGCCGACCGGGACATCACCTTCCTCCGCGGCTACGCCAACCTGCTCGCGGCGGCCGTGGCCCGCCTGCGGGTCTTCGACGAGATGCGCGGCAACAACCAGGAGCTGGAGCGGCGCGTCGCCGAGCGCACCCGCGAGTTGACCGCAGCCAACCGAAAGCTGCGGGACGAGGCCGAAGAGCGCGAGCGCGCCGAGGAAGCGTTGCGCCAGGCGCAGAAGATGGAGGCGCTGGTCAAACACCTGCCGATGGGCGCCGGGCTGGTGGACCTGTCCGGCCGGATCGTGGCCGCGAACGCGGAATTCCGCCGCCTGCTCCCGAACTTGACCGTCCTGTCCTTCGACGACGGAATGGGCGGCGAGTGGATCGCCCACCATCCGGACGGGCGGCGCGTGCAACCCCGGGACTACCCGGCGGCGCGGGCGCTGCGGGGCGAGGTGGCGCTGAGCTGCGACTTTTTGCGCCGCGACGGCGCGCTCGGCGGGCGCTGGTGCCGCGTCAGCGGCATCCCGGTCCAGGGCGAGGACGGCGGCATCGCGGCGGCCCTCGTGGTGGTGGTCGATGTCGATGAGGAGAAGCGCTCGACGGAGCGCCAGCTACTCCTGACGCGCGAGCTGGACCATCGGGCCAAGAACGTGCTCGCGGTGGTGCAGGCGGCGCTGCGGCTGACGCGGGCCGAGGACGTGCCCAGCTTCGTCCGGGCGATCGAAGGGCGCGTGTCGGCCCTGGCCCGGGCGCAAACGCTGCTGGCCAAGGACCGATGGGCCGGGGCCGACCTGCACGCCCTGCTGCGCGGCGAACTGGCGGCCTTCCTGGGCGGCGGCTCCGGCCCGCGGGCCGAGTTGAAGGGGCCGCCCGTGGCGGTGCCACCGGGGGCGGCGCAGCCCCTGTCGATGGCGATCCACGAGCTGGCGACCAACGCCGTGAAATACGGAGCCCTGTCGGCTCCGACCGGTCGGCTCTCGATCACTTGGGAGGTCGATGGCGAAACCGGCGACGTCTTGATGCTGCGTTGGGCCGAAACCGGCGGACCACCTTTGGGAGGGACCCCGGCCAAGCGCGGCTTCGGGTCGCGCGTGCTGGACGGCACCTTGCGCGGGCAACTCGGCGGCGCGGTGTTCATGGAGTGGGGCAGGGCCGGGCTCGTGTGCAAAATCGAGG
>NZ_CADCWA010000060.1 GCF_902806285.1 uncultured Sphingomonas sp.
CTCGACCTCGGCCTGGCGCTTTCCATCACCTTCTCGATCATGATCCTGATGACCGCGCTGTTCATCGAAAAGCCGCTCGATCTCAGCGCCTTTCCGACCATCCTCTTGATCGCCACCATGCTGCGGCTCGGCCTCAACATCGCTAGCACCCGGCTGATCCTCGCGCACGGGCACGAGGGTCCGCAGGCGGCGGGCGGGGTGATCGGCGCATTCGGCGAGTTCCTGATCGGCGGGGACGTGGTGATCGGGCTCACCATCTTCCTCATCCTGGTGGTTATCAATTTCGTGGTCATCACCAAGGGCGCCGGCCGGATCGCGGAGGTGGCGGCGCGGTTCTCCCTCGATTCCATGCCCGGCAAGCAGATGGCGATCGACGCCGACCTGTCCGCGGGCATGATCGACGAGGCCGAGGCCCGCCGCCGCCGGACCGAGGTGGAAGCGGAGAGCGGCTTCTTCGGCTCGATGGACGGCGCGTCCAAGTTCGTGAAGGGCGACGCGATCGCCGGCCTGCTGATCACCGGCATCAACATCGCCGTCGGACTGGTCACCGGCGTGCTGGTGCACGGGGTGGCGCTGGGCGAAGCGTTCCACAGCTATACGGTGCTGACCGTCGGCGACGGGCTGGTCAGCCAAATCCCCGCGCTGATCGTCTCCACCGCCGCGGGCCTGCTGGTGTCCAAGGGCGGGGTCAGCGGGCGCGCGGGAAGCGCAATCACGGCGCAGCTGGGCCGGCATCCCAAGGCGTTCGGCATGGTCGCCTTCCTGATGGGCGCGCTGGCATTGATGCCGGGCTTGCCGTTTGCGCCCTTCGCCCTGTTCGCCGGGCTGTCCGGCTGGCTGGCCTGGACGGTGGCGCGCAAGGCCGAGGAGGCCGCCGCAGCCGAGCGGCTGGAGCAGACGCGCGCCGCCACTGCCGACACCGCCGCCGAGGAGCCGATCGCGCAAACGCTGGCGCTGGACGCGGTGCGGATCGAGCTCGGCTACGGCCTGCTGCCGATCATCAACGACGGCACGACCGCGCCCCGGCTCGACGACCAGGTCCGCGCGCTCCGGCGGCAGATGGCGACCGAATATGGCTTCGTTCTGCCGGCCGTGCGGATCATCGATAACCTGGCGCTCAAGCCCAACGAATATGTCGTGTTCGTCAAGGAGACCGAGGCGGCGCGCGGCGAGCTTCGCCTGGACAAGCTGCTGGTGATCAACCCCGCGGGCGGCTCGGCCGGCCTGCCCGGCGAGGGGACGCAGGAACCGGTATTCGGCCTGCCCGCCCTGTGGGTCGACCGCGAGCTGCGCGACGAGGCGGGGTTCCGCGGCCTCACCGCCGTCGACTGCGGAACGGTGATCGCCACGCACCTGACCGAGCTGGTCAAGGACAATATCGCCGACATGCTGTCCTACACGGAGGTGCAGAAGCTGCTGAACGAGGTGCACAAGGAGGCCGAGCGGCTGGTCGCGGACCTGGTGCCGGGCAAGATCACTGTGTCGGGCGTCCAGCGCATCCTTCAGAACCTGCTGGGCGAGGGCGTCTCGATCCGCGACGTGCCCACCATCCTGGAAGGGATCGCCGAGGCGGTGCCGCTGACGGCCAACCTCCAGCAGATCACCGAACATGTCCGAGCCCGCCTCGCCCGGCAGATTTCCGCGGCCTACGCCCAGGATGGCGCCATCCCCGTCGTCACCTTGTCGGCCGAATGGGACGGAGCCTTCGCCGACAGCATCGCCGGCCAGGGCGACGACCGGCACCTGGCGATGGCGCCTTCCGCGCTGCAAGGCTTCATCGCCGCGGTCAAGGACACCTTCGACCGGCTCGCGCAGGGCGGCGACATCCCCTGCATCCTGGTCAGCCCGTCGCTCCGCCCCTTTGTCCGCTCGATCATCGAACGGGTGCGGCCGGCGACAACCGTGCTGTCCCAGAGTGAGATCCACACCCGCGCGCGAATCCGCTCGCTCGGCGCGATCGGCTGAGCGGGCATCCTATAATGAGCGGGATGGAGATTTCGTCCGAGCTGTCCGGGGCTGCACGGGTTCCGGGGTCTGCGGGTGCTGGCGCATGGATCGGCGGCAAGACCGCCGGTGCGGGCTTCGCTTCGCTACTGCAGGCTGCGCCGGCCGGGCCGGTTACGGCGAGCGCAGCATCGGCCGGGCCATTGCCCGTTGCGGGGCAAGGGATCGTCGCGGCTCACGCCCTGCTTGGAGACGGAGCGCAGGCCCAACCTGGCGCGGGGGGGAGACCTCACCTCGAGGCTACCCTGCCGGGCGCCGTTCCGCCGAACCCTCAGCCAGCCGTGCAACTCCCCTCGGCGCCGCTGCTGCCATCAGGCACTGCTCAGCCGTCGCCGACCGGGCAAGTTGCGGCCTTCATCCCCACCGCATCTACCTCGATCGGCGATCCTGAAGCCGTGCTGGAGGTCCGACCGGAAGCTGCGGGGTCGGGGGAGCAGGCTGCGGGTGAGCTTGCAGCCGAGATTGAGGTCGACGAACTCGGCTCGCAGGTCGGTGAGCCGGCCGAGTCCATCGCTGAGACGGCTCCCGCCGCATCGCCGCCTGCCGCCGCTGTCGAGCTGACGCCGCCCCCGCCGATGCAGCTCGGGCGGGACCCCGCCAAGCACGGGTCGACCGCCGCCGAGGCTCCAGCGACGGGCGTCCATACCGAACCGAGCCCGCCGCCGCCGCTCTCCCGTGCGGAGCCAAGCCCGCTTTCGCTTCCGGCAAGTGCGCTCGCCAACGGTCCGGCCACCGATGCTGCCGTCAGCGCTTTCGCGGCCCAGGCTCAGCTGGAAGCTCCGGCGCCTCCCGCCGCCCAGACCCTGGTCGTGCCGGGCGCTCCGACCCTCGGCAGCGCGGCCGCGGCCAGGGGTCAGTCTTCGTCAACGGCAGGGTCGGCCCGACTCGCGCTCGGCGGCGACTTCACCGAGCGGCTTGGCGCCGTCATCACCACCCAGCTGCGCGACGGCGGCAACGAGGTGCAGATCCGCATGGACCCGGCCGAGCTTGGCCGGATCCACGTCCGTCTGTCCTTCGACGAGGGCGGCAGCCTGCGCGCGGTGGTGGGCGCGGACAGCCCGCAGGTGCTCGACGCCATGCGCCGCGACGCGGGCGAGCTCGGGCGCACGCTGGCCGAGGCCGGCGTTCGGACCGATGCGCAGAGCTTCCGCTTCGACCGCGGCAGTCACGGCGGCGGCGGGGGCGACCTGCCCCGGCCCTGGCGGCACGGGCAGGGCGAAGGGCGGGAGCAATCCGCGCCCCAAGCCGACGAGCCCCGCTACCGGCCGCTCCGCAGCACCGGCCGCATCGACCTGATGGCATGAGGATAGTATGATGAGCGTTGAACCCACCGCCGCCGCGACCGCCACCCGGGCCGCGCCTGCCGGCCTGTTCGGCGGGGCCGGGGCCGACTTCAACATGTTCCTGAAGCTGCTCACCACCCAGATGCAGAACCAGGATCCGCTCGATCCCATGGATACCTCGCAATACACCCAGCAGCTGGTGCAATATTCACAGGTCGAGCAGTCGATCCAGCAGACCGGGCTGCTGCGCGACCTGCTGGGGCGGATGTCCGCCAACGACATGACGGAAGCGGCAGGGCTGATCGGCCGCGAGGCGGAGTTCGACAGCGTGATCGCGGGGCTCGGCGGCGGCGCACCGGCAAGCTGGTCCTGGACGCTCCCGCGGGGGGCGGCGACGCTCACCGGAGAGGTGGTGGACTCGGGCGGGCGCACCGTTGCGACGACGGTCCTCGACCCGGCCTCGACCGGCGGCCGGTACAGCTGGGATGGGCAGCTCGCGGGAGGCGGGCGGGCGCCCGAGGGAGCTTACCAGCTGAAGCTCAGCGCCAAGAATGCGGCCGGCAACAGCGTGCCCGTGACGGTCCGTTCGGTCGGCACCGTCGATGAGGTGATGCAGAGCGGCGGCGAATTATGGCTGAAGCTCGGCGGGGCGTCGCTGCCGTTGAGCGACCTCGTCCGGGTTGCCGCGCCGCCGACCGCCTGACCGGCACGGCTCGCCCCGCACGATCTTTCCTGTGGATCGGAGCGGAAGGGGCAAATAGCGCCGATCGCCGAAAGGGAAGGGCGCTCCCCCACAATCTTTTCCACAGGCGTGCCCGTTTGGACGTCTGGCTCCCTCGAAGGCTCTGGCGTAAGGCTCGCCCATGGCCGAAATCCTTCGACACCCAGGCGCCGGCGAGCCGCCCGAGGCTCCGTCGCTGCCGAGCAACATCGAGGCGGAGGCCGCGCTGCTGGGCGCGCTGATGCTCGACAACCGGCTGGTCGAGGACGTGCAGCTCAAGCTCCGCTCCGACCATTTCTTCGAGCCGCTGCACGGCCGCATCTACGACGCGGTCCTGCGCATGACCGACCGCAACATGGTCGCGAACCCGGTGACCTTGCGGCCGTTGTTCGAAGGCGACGAGGCGATGAAGGAGGTGGGCGGCGCTTCCTACCTGGCGCAGCTGACCGGCTCGGGCGCGGCGATCATCGGCGCGCGCGATTTCGCCCAGCAGATCTACGACCTGGCCCTGCTGCGCAGCCTGGTGGCGGTCGGCCGCGAGATGGTGGAGGGTGCGCTCGATACGTCGGAGGACGTGCTTCCGCTCGAGCAGATCGAGCGGGCCGAGACCGAGCTCTACAAGGTGGCGGAGCAGGGCGGGGGCGAGGGCAAGGTCAAGGCCTTCGCCGATGCCACCAAGCTGGCGCTGGAAACGGCGGAAAAGGCGCTCAACTCGGGCGGGCACCTAAGCGGCATCACGACCGGGCTCGACAGCGTGAACAGCAAGATCGGCGGCATGCACCCGTCCGACCTGATGATCCTGGCGGGCCGCCCGGGCATGGGCAAGACCTCGCTCGCCACCAACATCGCCTACTCGGCGGCACGGCGCTTCCTGCAGGATCAGGAGGACGGGATCGAGCCGGCAAAGTCGGCCGGGGCGGCGGTCGCCTTCTTCAGCCTGGAGATGTCCGCGGACCAGCTGGCCACCCGCGTGCTGGCCGAGCAGTCGGGGATCAGCGCCGAGAACCTGCGCATGGGTAAGATCAGCCAGGGCGAGTTCCGCAACCTGGCGCGCGCGGCGGCCGAGCTGCAGGCGCTGCCGCTCTACATCGATGACACGCCCGGCCTGACCATCGCTGCGTTGCGGGCACGGGCGCGGCGGTTGAAGCGGCAGAAGGGCATCGGCTTCGTTGTCATCGACTATCTTCAGCTATTGCAGGGCTCCGGCAAGAATTCCGGCGACAATCGTGTGCAGGAGATTTCTGAGATCAGCCGCGGCCTGAAGCAGCTCGCCAAGGAGCTCGACGTGCCGGTGCTGGCGCTGTCCCAGCTCAGCCGCGCGGTGGAGCAGCGCGAGGACAAAAGGCCGCAGCTCTCGGACCTGCGCGAATCCGGCTCGATCGAGCAGGACGCCGACATGGTCTGGTTCGTCTATCGCGAGGATTATTACATCGGCGCCAAGGAGCCCAAGCGGCCGATCGAAGGCGACGACGCCAAGATCTTCGAAGCGCATGAGCAATGGATGCGCGATATCGAGCGGGTCTACGGCTTGGCCGAACTGATCGTCGCCAAGCAGCGCCATGGCGCGACCGGCAAGGTCCGGCTGCGCTTCGACGCGCGCATCACCAAGTTCAGCGACTCCGCGGACGAGGCTTACTTGCCCGAGCTGCGAGGCTGACGGATTCCGGGGCGGGGAGGCGGGCTGGTTTCGGAATTACCGAGACCAGCCCGCTTGCGTGGCTCGCCGCTTAGTAGCTCGAGGAACCAGTCCGGGCACGGCCGGCGTTGTGCCCGCCCGCGCGGAACAGTATGTCCTGGATCTGATCCTGCGACACGCCGCCGTCGCTGGTGTCGACCGACACGAAGATGCCGCCGTTGTTGATCCGGTCGCCGTAGTATTTGCTGTCCTCGTCGCTGACGCCGTGCTTGCCGAGAATGTCGCTGAGGCCGCCCGCAGCCGCTCCGACGGCCGTGCCGGTCAGCGCTGCCCCGCCGATCGCGGTCTCCGCGATGGCGCCCGCGGCAGCGAGGGGGCCGACGCCCGGGATGGCCAGCGCCGCAACGCCAAGCAGCGCGCCGATCCCGGAACCCGCCGCCACCCGCGAGATGAGGCTTGCCGGCTCGTCGCTGTTGCCCACCTTTTCGCCGCTGCCGGTGGTCTCGGTGGTGGTGCCTTCGTGGCGGCCGATGACGGAGATCGCGCTGTCCCGAACTCCGGCCGAACGAAGCTCGCCGATCGCCCGTTCGGCTTCGTTGTAGTTGTCGAACACGGCGGATGCGACTCTACCTTGCATGGTTTGGCTCCTCTGTTGGCTTGATTGTGAAGGCTAAGCGCAAGGGCGCGGCGGTTGTTCCTGCTGCGGGCAGCAACCGGCGAACAGGTGGCACGTTCTGGCCTGGAGTGTTCAAGGGTGAGGGGGACGCAATGGTCAGTGAGTCTCCCGCCAGGCGCCAGGTGATCACCGCCGCTGCGGTTCTCGGAGTCGGGCTAAGCGGGTTCTTCGACGGCATCCTGCTGCATCAGCTGCTGCAATGGCACCACCTGCTGAGCCTGGTGCCGGGCGAGACCTTCCGGAGCATCGAGACTCAGATCTTCGCGGACGGCATGTTCCACGTGCTGATGTACCTGGTCACCGCGGCCGGGCTGTACCTGCTGTGGCGCACGCGCCGGCAGTTCGCCGAAGGAGGAGTAAGCTGGCGCACCGTCACCGGCGGCGCGCTGCTCGGCTTCGGCATCTGGAACGTGGTGGATGTCGGCTTCTTCCACTGGATTCTCGGCATCCACCGAATCCGCGTCGATGTGCCCGACCCGATGATTTACGACGTGGCCTGGCTCCTGATCCTCGGCGGGACGCCGCTGCTGACCGGATGGCTGCTGTTGCGCAGGGCGCGGCCGGGCGGCGGAGCGGGGGCAAGAGGCTCGGCGGCCACGCTGGCGCTGCTGGCGCTGCTCGCAGCTCCGCTCGCCAGCCTGCCGCCGCCCGGCAGCAGCACGGCCGTGGTGCTGTTCGCCTCAGGCGGCTCGCCGGTGCGGGCGTTCGAGGCGGCGCTGGCCGCGAACTCGCCGGTGCTGTGGATGAGCCCGGACGGCAAGCTGATGGCCGTGCGGGCGGAGGGTGCGGGCTCCACCGCCACCCTCTACCGGGCGGGCGCGACCCTGGTCACGCGCTCGCCCGCGCTCGCCGGCTGCGCCGCGGCCGTGCGGACCTAAGCTCTAGTCCTCGAGCATGTTGGGGTCGCGCAGGCCCTCGCCGATGCTGGCCCGCGCGATCTCGGCCTCGCTGCTGGTCACGGGGTAAGCGCTATAGTCGGCGGCGTAGAAGGCGCTGGGGCGGTGGTTGCCCGACAGGCCGACGCCGCCGAACGGGGCGTTGGACGGAGCGCCGTTGGTGGGCTTGTTCCAGTTGATGACGCCCGCGCGGACGTTGGCCCAGAACTTGTCGTAAAGCTCCGGCGAGCCGCCGACCAGGCTCGCGGCGAGGCCGTAGCGGGTGCGGTTGGCTTCATCGATCGCCGCGTCGAAGTCGGGCACCCGGATCAGCTGCAGGACGGGGCCGAACAGCTCCTCGTCGGGCAGGCTGTCGATGCCGGTCACGTCGATCAGCGAGGGCGTGAGGAACGGCAGGTCCTCGCGCGGGCGATCGAGCCGCCGCAAGACTCGGGCGCCCTTGATCATCAGACCCAGGAACCGTTCCTGCAGATGGTCGGCCGCCGCATTGTCGATGACGGGGCCCATGAACGGCGCCGGTTCGGCGTGCGGATGACCCACGATGATGCGGTCGAGCAGCTTCAGGATCGCGCGGACCAGGGCGTCGGCCTCGCGCTCCCCGACGATCAGCCGCCGCGCGGCCGTGCAGCGCTGGCCGGCGGAGAGATAGGCGGACTGCACCGCGATCACGGCGGCCGACTGCACGTCCTTGGCATTCCAAACGACGAGCGGGTTGTTGCCGCCCAGCTCCAGCGCCAGGAGCTTGTGCGGCGTGTCGGCGAACTGGCGGTGCAGCGCCATGCCGGCCCGGGCCGACCCGGTGAACAGCAGCCCATCGATGCCGTCCTGCGAGGCAAGGGCGCGGCCTTGGTCCGGCCCGCCGGTCAGCAGGCGGACCACGCCCTCGGGAATGCCGGCTTCGTGGAAGCAGTCGACCAGCAGCGCGCCGGTCGCCGGCGTCTTCTCCGACGGCTTGAACACCACTGCGTTGCCGGCGAGCAGGGCGGGGACGATGTGCCCGTTCGGCAGGTGCGCGGGAAAGTTGTAGGGGCCGAGCACCGCCAGCACCCCGTGCGGCTTATGCCGAACCGCGATCTTGTTGCCGAGCGCCGCCTCCATCCGCCGGGTTGGGGTGCGCTCGGAATAGGCGTTGATCGAGATGTCGACCTTGCCCACCACCGCGCCGACTTCGGTCCGGGCCTCCCACAGCGGCTTGCCGGTTTCCCGCGCGATAAGGTCGGCCATCTGCGCTTCACGCGTCCGCACGACATTGGCGAAGCGGCGCAGCGCCTCGCTGCGGTAGGCGATCGACTGGGCGGCCCAGGCCGGCCAAGCGGCGCGGGCGGTGGCGACTTCGGCCGCGGCATCGCCGACCTCGCCCGACCACAGCTGCGCTCCGGTGGCCGGTTCGGTGGAAACGAGAATGTCAGACATCGGCGCGCTTCCGAGCATGACGGGCGGAGTGCGTCAAGTTCGGTCAGGGGAGCGGGATCGTTCGCCGTTTCCCTCCTGGTGCGCTTCGCCCATGCGTCGGATCGCGGCTACCTTCGTCTCGAAGCGGGACCAATCGTCCCCTTGCGCGATCGGCGCCCAGATCGCTTCCACCTCCTCGATGTGCATGGAGCAAGGGGCGGGGTCGGACCAATAGGGGTGGGCAGGGGTCCGCTCGCGCCCGGCGAGCGCGCTCGTCAGCGCCCGGAACGGCTCGCCCCGGTAGGCCTCACTCTCGGGCACGCGGCCGCCGCGCCAGTCGAAGAACAGCCGGTCGATCTCCACGGTCCGGCTCGCCAGCGCCTGCAGCAGCGCGCGGGCCAGGGCACGATCCGCTTCCGGTTCAACCGCCGCCACCCCCAGCCGCCGGAGCAGCGCATCGACCAGCGCCAGCTGGAAGCGCTCGGGCCATTGCTCGAGCACCTCCGCCAGCGCCGAACCCTCCGCCAGATAGGTCAGGCAGCCGGCCAGCTGCGCCAGGTCCCACTGGATCGCCTCCGGCTGACGCCCGAACGCGTACAGCCCCGAGTGGTCGAAATAGGCCGCGGTGAACTGCGGGTCCCACTCGGGCGTGAACCGCCACGGGCCGTAGTCGAAGCTCTCACCAGTGATGGCGATGTTGTCGGTGTTGAGCACGCCATGGACGAAGCCGGCCGCCATGTAGCTGGCCGCGAGCCTCGCGGTGGCGCTTGCGACCAGGTCGAACAGGCGCAGGGCGTTCTGCCCATCGTCCTCGCCCGGCGCCTCGCCGTAGAGATGCTGGAGGCAGTAGCGGGTCAGCTTGGCGATGTTCGGCCCGTCCTCGAAGAAGGCCAGGCGCTGAAAGGTGCCGATGCGGATGTGTCCATGCCCCAGCCGGGTCAGCACCGCCGAGCGGGTGGGGGAGGGCTCGTCGCCGCGGGTCAGCTGCTCGCCGGTCTCGAACACGGCGAAGGTCTTGGAGGTGTTGACGCCGAGCGCTTCCAGCATCTCGGTCGCCAGCACCTCGCGCACTGCGCCCTTGAGCGTCAGGCGGCCGTCGCCGAAGCGGCTGTACGGCGTCTGGCCGGAGCCCTTCGTGGCCAGGTCCAGCAGCCGGCCGACGGGCCCGCGCAGCTGCGCGAACAGGAAGCCGCGCCCGTCGCCGATGTCCGGGTTGTAGGAGCGGAACTGGTGCCCGTGGTAGCGGAGCGCCAGCGGCTCCGGCAGGTTGCGGGGCAGCGGCTCGAAGCGATGGAAGTGCGCCGCCCAGTCGATTTCCCCCAGGCCGACCGCGTTTGCCCACCGTTGATTGGTGAAGCGTTCGATCGCCTGGGGAAAGCGCGCGGGCTCCACGGGATCGTAGAAGTCGGGGCCCAGCTCCAGGATGCGCGGGTCGGGGCGGTAGGGTTGCTCTTTTGTCATGGGGTCCGGATAGGGCGGGGAAAGACGAGGAAACGCGCGTGAAGCCATTCGAGGACCGTCACTTCAACAGCGCCGACGGCATCCGCCTCCACTACCGCGACTACCCCGGTCCGAGCGCGGGGCCGCCGATCCTCTGCCTGCCCGGCCTCACCCGCAACGCCCGCGACTTCGAACCGGTGGCGGAAGCCGTCGCGGGCGAGTGGCGGGTGCTGGCGCTCGATTTCCGCGGTCGGGGTGGGAGCGGCCCGGATCCCGACCCCGGCCGCTACCGGCCGAAGACCTATGTCGGGGATGTGCTCAAGCTGCTCGACCAGTTGGGGATCGCCGACGCGGTGTTCGTCGGCACTTCGCTCGGCGGGCTGGTGACCATGCTGCTCGCCGGCGGGGACGAGGAGCGGATCGCCGGGGCTTTGATCAACGATATCGGGCCCGAAGTCGACCAAGCCGGCATCGAGCGGATCCGCGGCTACGTCGGCAAGCCGCAGCGCTGGTCGAGCTGGACCGATGCGGGGCAGGCGTTCGCGGTCGCGCAGGGCGATGTGTACCCGGCATGGAGCGATGCCGAGTGGGAGCGCTTCGTGCGCCGGCTGTGCCGGGAGGAGGATGGCGCGGTCGTGCTGGACTACGACATGGCGATCGCCGAGCCCTTCGCCGAAGCGAACGACAGCACGCAGCCGAATCTGTGGCCGCTGCTGGGCGGATTAAGCGGCAAGCCGGTGACGATCCTCCGCGGCGAGCGCAGCGACCTGTTCCCGGCCGAGATCGCCGACCGCATGGTGCAGGAGATCGGAGCCGATGCGGAGCTGGTCACGGTGCCGGAGGTCGGGCACGCGCCGTCGTTCGACGAGCCCGAGTCGATCGCGGCGCTGCGGCGGCTGCTGGAGCGGGTGAAGGCAGGCGGTACCCCTGCGTAAGCAGGGGTCCAGTTTCTTTCGGCGGGAAGAAGGTACCAGGGTCCTGCCTTGGGTCCCATCAAAGTGCTACTTTGATGGGTGCCCTGCGCAGGAGCACTTAGGCCGTAATCCGCTTCAGCTTGTCCAGCGCCGCAGGGTCACCCTCTTCGGGAGCGATCGTCGCGACGAACTTGCCCGCGCGGTCGAACAGCAGCACGGTGGCGCCATGGTCCATCGTGTAGCCGTCGGGCGCCTCCGCCTCCGGCACCTTGGCCTGGTAGATGGCGTGTTGCCTGGCGACCTGGTCGACCTGCGCGCGGCTGCCGGTCAGGCCGATGATCGGGGTGTTGAACAGCTTGGCATATTTGCCGACCGCCTCCGGAGTGTCGCGCTCTGGATCGACGGTGACGAACAGGATGCGGACCGCGTCGTCGCCCTGCCCGAGCCGCTGGCGCAGGCTCGCCAGCCGCGCGAGCGTGGTCGGGCACACATCCGGGCAGTGGGTGAAGCCGAAGAAGATCGCGTAGGGCTTGCCCGTGAGCTGCGCACTTGAAAACGGGCGGCCATCGGCACCGGTCAGGGTGAAGGGGCCACCCAGGGTGACGCTCGTCGGCGTGGATTGGAGCTGACCGGGCTGGGGCGCCGGCCGTAGGACCAGCCACGCGAGCAGCAGCGCCGCAACCGCGGCCAAAGTCCAGACGATCAGCCGCAGCCGCCGCCAGCCGGCGGGCGGAGCGCTAGTGGCGGTGTCCGCCACCGCCACCCTCCAAGCTGATCGGGACGGAGGTGCGGACGAGGCCCCCGCGCTGGAACCGCAAGGTCAGCGGCAGCTGCTGGCCGACGCGCAGCGGCGCCTTGAGGCCGGTGAGCATGACATGCATCCCGCCGGGCTTCATCTCGACCATCTGCCCGGCACCGACGGGCAGCGGACCGGCGGCCCGCATCCGCACCACGCCGCCGGCGGTGCTGGTCGTGTGAATCGTTGCCTTGGCGGCCGCGGGCGTCGCAACCGCGAGCAGCCGATCGGCGGTCCGCTGGCCATTGTGGATGGACAGATATGCGGCCGAGCCGGTCTGCCCGGGCACGGTGGCCCGGGCCCAGCCGGTGACGTGCACAGCGGGGCCTTGGGCGGGTGCGGCGGCGGTAGCAAGCAGCGGTAGAGCGAGGAGAGAGAAGAAGCGCATGCAGCGCTATCTAGGGCGCTAGTCGGGCCGGGTCCAGATGAAGGCCGCCGCGCCGGCGCACACCAGTACGGGCACAAAGGTCAGGGGAGGCTCCAAGGTCGCGAAGCCCACCCCGCTGCTCAGCAGCAATGCGGCGGAGGCCGCCAGCTTGCCGCGCCGGCCGATCGCCCCGCGTTCCCGCCAGGCGCGGATGCTCGGCCCCGCCCGCGGGTGGTAGAGCAACCAAGCTTCCAGCCGCGGGCTCGATCGGGCGAAGCACCAGGCGGCCAGGATCCAGAAGGCAACTGTCGGCAGCAGGGGTACGACGATCCCGATGAAGCCCAGCGCCAGCGCGACCAAACCGGCCGCGAACAGCAGGCCGCGCTTCACGCGGGAGCGCTCGATCAGTGCAGCGACTCGACGATCGTGACATTGGCGATGCCGCCGCCCTCGCACATGGTCTGCAGGCCGAAGCGCTTGTCCTGCGCCCTGAGCGCGTGCAGCAAGGTGGCCATCAGCTTGGTTCCGCTGGCGCCCAGCGGATGGCCGAGCGCGATCGCGCCCCCGTTGACGTTGAGCCGCTCGGGATCGCCGCCCAGTTCGCGCAGCCAGGCGAGCGGCACGGGCGCGAAGGCTTCGTTGACCTCGTAGAGGTCGATGTCACCGATGCGCCGGCCCGAGCGCTCCAGCGCCCGGCGGGTGGCGGGGATCGGCTCCATCAGCATGATCACGGGATCGCCGGCGGTGACCGTCAGATTGTCGACACGGGCGAGCGGGGTCAGGCCATGGTCCTTGAGCGCGCGCTCGCTCACCACCAGCACGCCGGACGCGCCGTCGCAGATCTGGCTGGCGTTGCCGGCGGTGACGACCCCGTCCGGCTTCAGCGTCTTGAGCGCCGCCAATCCTTCCGGGGTCGCGTCGAAGCGGATGCCCTCATCGCGGGTGTGGAGCGTCTCGGTGCCCTCGGCATCGGCCACCTTCAGCGGTACGACTTCGTCGGCGAAGTCGCCGCGCTCGGTGGCGGCGGCGGCGCGGCGGTGGCTCCCGAGCGCAAAGCCGTCCAGCTCCTCGCGGCTCATCTGGTAGTTGCGGGCGATCATCTCCGCGCCGGTGAACTGGCTGAACTCGGTGACCCCATAGCGGTCCTTGATCGCCTGCGACCAGGGGCCGGTGCCGATGCCTGCCTGCATCGGGAGGAACACGGGCGTGCCCATCGGCACCCGGGTCATATGCTCTACCCCGGCGGCGATGACCACGTCCTGCGTGCCGCTCATCACCGCCTGAGCCGCGAAGTGGAGTGCCTGCTGCGAGCTGCCGCACTGCCGGTCGATGGAGACGGCGGGCACGCTGTCGGGCAGCCTGGAGGCCATCACCATGTTGCGGCCGATGTGGAAGCTCTGCTCGCCCACCTGGCTGACGCAGCCGGCGATCACGTCCTCGACGCTCGCCGGGTCGATGCCCGACCGCTCGACCAGCGCATCCAGCACCGCGGCGCCGAGGTCGGCCGGGTGCCAGTCCTTCAGCGCCCCGCCACGCTTGCCCCCGGCGGTCCGCGCCGCCGCCACCAGATAGGCT
The DNA here is from genome assembly GCF_902806285.1 of uncultured Sphingomonas sp. GTDB lineage: Bacteria > Pseudomonadota > Alphaproteobacteria > Sphingomonadales > Sphingomonadaceae > Sphingomicrobium. The sequence goes on from NZ_CADCWA010000060.1 coordinate 13,701, forward strand.
TCAGCCATCGCCGACCCCGCTCAAATGAGTGGAGGCCCGAGCCGGAATCGAACCGGCGTGCAAGGATTTGCAGTCCTCTGCGTAACCACTCCGCCATCGGGCCGGAGCGGCGGATGTGTTCGGCTTGGCCGGACCTGTCAACCAGGAACGCGCTTTCGGTAGCGGCTTTCACCAGCCGTGGGTGAGCGCAGCCCCCCACCGTTAGGCGCACTTCCATCAATATTAACCCTGTTGCTCCACCTCTAGCCGGAAAGAGGCCACGGGGCTGGCCCTGCGCTTGGCGACCCGGCTGTTCGCGCTGCTGATCCTCGTCGGCTCGGTGCACACCGGCTGGCATTATGCGGTGGACGGGCTGCTCGGCTGGGCGATGACCCTGGCCATCTGGCAATGGACGGGCGCTTACCTCCGTCGCATAGGTTACGCCGCGCCCCACGCGCGCCGCTCACCCGCGGGCCTCGCTCCCGACGAACCGCTCAGCGTTTAAGGGCCGCAGACAGGGCAAGCTTGTCGACGTGCCTGCCCCGCCGCTCGACCAATAGCGCCGCGACGCTCTTGAGACTGGGGCGGAGCGCCGTGTAAGACCGGTTGCAACAACGCTGTGTTATTGCAATAAGACAGCAGCCCTCGCAAAGGATCAGGAATGGAGTTCGAAGCGGCTCGGCGGGCCATGATCGACAGTCAGCTGCGGCCGCAGGCGGTCACCGACTCGCTGGTGGTCGCGGCCATGGCCGTTGTTCCGCGCGAACGGTTCGTGCCCGACGAGCTCCGCGCCGCCGCCTATATCGACCGGATCGTCGACCTCGGCGGCGGCAGGTTCCTGAACCCGCCCGCGACGCTGGGCCGACTGCTGACCGAACTGGAGCCGCGCCCGGGAGAAAGCGCGCTGGTCATCGGCACCGCGCCGGCCTACGCCACCGCCGTGCTGCGGGAGATGGGGCTCCAGGTTCGCGAGCACGGGGCGGGCGACCTCACCGCCGGCGATCCCGCGGGCGCGCCGTACGACGTCATCCTGATCGACGGCGGGGTCGAGTTCGTGCCGGAACCGCTCAGCGAACAGCTGCGGGATCGCGGCCGGCTGGGCGCGTGTATGCTGGAGCGCGGAGTTCAGCGGCTGGTCATCGGCCGCAAGGCAGGCGGCGTGTTCGGGGTCAACTTTATTGCGGACGGAGCGGCCGCACCTTTGCCGGGCTTTCAGCGCCCGCGCGTTTTCACCTTTTAGGGGAGTTTTCGAGTGAAGCATCTGCTTGCCACCGCTGCGCTGGGCGCCCTGGCTTTGGCCGCTCCGGCGGCGGCCGACACGCTGCGCGAAGCGTTGGTCTCGACCTACCGGACCAACCCCACGGTGAACGCCCAGCGCGAGGTGCTGCGGGGCACGGACGCGGGCGTGGCCATCGCGCGCGCTGCCGGCCGGCCGCAGCTGGGAGCGTCGGTCGGCCTCAACCGCAATCTGACCCGCTCGGGCATTCTCAACACCGGGGCGAACAAGGGACCCAACATCAACGGCGGCCTCGACCTGTCGGTGCCGCTGTTCCAGGGCGGGCGGGTCCGTAACTCGATCCGCGCCGCGGAGACCCGGGTCGAGGCCGGCCGGGCGCTGCTGCGGGCGGTAGAAGGGGACATCTTCGCGGAAGCGACCGCGGCCTACATGGACGTGATCCGCGACCGCGCGATCGTTGAGCTCAACCAGAGCCAGATCCGGGTACTCACCACCAACCTCGAGGCGACCCGCGACCGCTTCGAGATCGGCGACGTGACCCGCACGGACGTGGCGCAGTCCGAGGCGCGGCTCAGCCTGGCGCGCTCCAACCTGGCAACCGCGCAGGCCCGGCTCGCCGCCAGCGAGGAGAATTATCGTCGGGTGATCGGCCGCCGTCCGGACGGGCTGGCCCCGCCGCCGCCGCTGCCGCCGCTGCCGACCACCGCGGAGGAAGCCGTGCGCATCGCCCTGGTCGAGAACCCGGACATCATCGCCACCGTCCGGCAGGCCCAGGCGGCAGGGCTCGACGTGCGTGTCGTCCGGGCGGAACGGCTGCCGACCGTATCGGGAGTCGCGTCAGGCGACTATGTGAACTCGCTTGGTGGCGGCGCTTCCGATCCCCTCACCGGAAGATCGCTTCCCAACGCCGGCACGGCGAGCACCATCGGCCTCAACACCAGCATCCCGCTCTACCAGGGCGGGCTGCCCGCGGCCCGCATCCGCCAGGCGCAGGCGCAGGAAGCCCAGCTGCTGGAGCAGACGGTCGGAACCGAGCGGGCGGTGGTCGCCAACACCCGTGCCTCCTTTGCTTCCTATGAGGCGTCGCAGCGGGCGATCCAGTCCAACCAGGTGGCGGTGTCGGCCAACGAGCTCGCGCTGGAAGGCGCCCGGGCCGAGCGCAGCGTCGGCACGCGCACGGTGCTGGAGGTGCTGAACGCCGAACAGGAGCTGCTCAACAGCCAGGTCGCCTTGGTCAGCGCCCGCCGCGACGCCTATGTCGCGGGCTTTCAGCTGCTGAACGCCATGGGGCAGGCCGAGTCCGACGACCTCGGGCTCGAAGGCGGGGCGCTCTACGATCCGACCGGCAACTACCGCCGCGTCACCCGCGGCTGGAACGATTGGGCGGGCGAGCGGCGCCGCCAGCCGACCTCCACCCGCACCGTGACGCCGACCGAACAGCCGGCGGGGGTGGCAGGGCCGACGCGTTGACGCTAGCGTGCAGTCCATGGCTGACCGGCACGAGCCCTCGATGGAAGACATCCTCGCCTCCATCAAAAAGGTGATCGCGGAGGAGAAGGAGCTGCGCGCGGCCATTCCGCGGCCGGCTCCCGAGCAAGAGGAAGAGGAAGAGCGATCGCCTTCTTACGGCGATGAAGTGCTGGAGCTCGACGAGCCGATCGTCGAGGAGATGAACTTGCCCGAGGTGGATCTCGGTCCGCCGCTGGTGTCGCCCGACGCGGCGGAGGTCAGCCGCAGCCGGCTCGAGCAGCTCCAGCAGGTCGCCGCCACCGCTCCGCCGCAGCCGGAGGTCAGCCCATTGGAGGCCATGGTTCGCGACATGCTCCGCCCGGTGCTCAAAGACTGGCTCGACCAGCACCTGCCGGCCATCGTCGACGAACATGTGAAGCGCGAGATCAGCCGGATCACCGGGCAGCGGTTCTGACTCTCCTGTTCCCCGGCGCACGCCGGGGCCCAGCGGCTTGTAGAAGTAGAATGAGGGCTGGACCCGGCGTTCGCCGGGGTACTTCCGGCGCGACGACTTGCGGTTCATCGCGGCCCTGCTACCCCTCGCCCCCATGATCAAGCCAGCACTGCTCGCCGCGGCCGCCCTCGCCTTCGCCCTGCCGATCGCCGCCGCCGCCCGGCCGATGACCGCCACCGACATGCACACCATGCGCCGCCTGGGCGCGCCGGAGGTCTCGCCGGACGGCCGGACAGCGATCTTCTCGCTATCGACCACCGACCTTGCTGCGAACAAGCGCAACAACACGCTCTACATGCTGGACCTGACCCGCCGCGGCGCGTCCCTGCGGCCGGTGCCCGGCGTGGACGGCGGCCACTCCGCCACCTGGGGTCCGGACGGAGCGCTTTACTTCCTCAAGGCGGTGGGCGAGCGCGACCAGCTCCACCGCATGCCGCTGGGCGGACAGGCGGTCGCCATCAGCGACTTCGGCGCCGACATCTCCGGCTTCAAGGTCGCGCCCACCGGCGACCGGGTGATCGTCTGGGCCGACCGCCCGGACTGCCCCGACCTGGCCTGCGCCGCGACCACCCTGCCGGCCAAGCCGGACGGCTCCGGCCGCGTCTATGACGAGCTGTTCGTGCGCCACTGGGACACGTGGGTAGAGCCGGGCACGCGCTCGCGCATCTACAGCTATCCGGTCGAGAACGGCCGGCTGACCGGCATGGGCGTGCGGGTGACCGGCAACCTCGTCGGCGACACGCCGTCGAAGCCGTTCGGCGGGGGCGAGGAGATCGCCTTCTCCCGCGACGGCCGGACCGTCTACTTCGCCCTGCGCGAGGCGGGGCGGATCGAGGCGACCTCGACCAACCTCGACATCTTCGCCGCACCCGCCGACGGCAGCGCGCCGCCGACCAACCTCACCGACGCCAACGACGCCACCGATACGCTGCCGACCGTCTCGCCGGACGGCCGCACGCTGGCCTACGTCGCCATGGCGCGGCCGGGCTACGAGTCCGACCGGCAGGTGCTGATGCTGCGCGATCTCGCCTCCGGGCAGGTGCGGCCGCTGACGAGAGGGTGGGATCGCTCGGTCGGCTCCATCGCCTGGGCGCCGGACGGCCGCAGCATCGTCGTGGAGGCACAGGACACGCTCGACAACCCGCTGTTCCGCGTGGACGTGGCGAGCGGCCGCGTCACCCGCCTGACCCGTTCTGGCTCCGCCCACAACGCCCGGCCGCTGCGCGACGGATCGGTGCTCTACACGCTCAACAGCGTGCAGAAGCCCGACGACCTCCACCGCCTCGACCGCCGCGGGCGCGCGACCCAGCTGACCGCCGTCAATCGCGAGCTGCTGGCCCAGCTCGACCCGGTCAGCTTCGAGCGCTTCGACTTCGCGGGCGCGAACGGCGACCGGGTGTACGGGATCAAGGTGAAGCCGCAGAACGCCCGCGGCAAGCTGCCCATCGCCTATGTGGTGCATGGCGGACCGCAGGGCAGCATGGGGGACGCCTGGTCCTACCGCTGGAATCCGCGCGTGTTCGCCTCGCCCGGCTATGCGGTGGTCAGCGTCGATTTCCACGGCTCCACCGGCTACGGCCAGGCCTTCGTGGACAGCATCAACCGCGACTGGGGCGGCAAGCCGCTCCAGGACCTGAAGCTCGGCCTGGCCCACGCGGTCGCCACCGACCCGCAGCTCGACCGCAGCCGCGCCTGTGCGCTCGGCGCGTCGTACGGCGGCTACATGATGTACTGGATCGCGGGGCAGTGGCCGGACGGGTTCAACTGCCTGGTCAGCCACAACGGCGTGTTCGACACCCGCTCCATGGCCTACATGACCGAGGAGCTGTGGTTCACCGAATGGGAGTTCGGCGGCAACCCGACGGAGGCCGCGCAGACTCTGGAGCGCTGGAACCCGCTGCTGCACGTCGACAAGTGGAAGACCCCGACGCTGATCGTGATCGGGGAGAAGGACTTCCGCATCCCTTACCCGCAAGGGCTGGGCGCCTTCACCGCGCTGCAGCAGCAGGGCGTCCCCTCGCGGCTGCTGCGCTTCCCCGACGAGAACCATTGGGTGCTGAAGCCCAAGAACTCGATCCAATGGTACGGCGAGGTGCAGGGCTGGCTGGACCGGTGGACGGGGAAGGCGGGCACCGCGTCGGGCGAGCAATAGCCGTCACCCCGGCGTAGGCCGGGGTCCCATGCGGTTGAAGAACCTTCTGTCTCCTGAGATCCCGGCCTGCGCCGGGATGACGGTTGCGGGGACAAGCGCTCGGCTTTAACCGCCGCCGCATATGACCGACCTCCCGAAGACCTTTGAGCCCGGCCCGATCGAGGCCCGCTGGTACCAGCACTGGGAGGAGGGGGGCCTTTTCCGCCCCGAGCGCGCCGAGGCCGAGCCTTTCACCATTGTCATGCCGCCGCCCAACGTCACCGGCGCGCTGCACATCGGGCATGCGCTCGACAACACGCTGCAGGACATTCTCACCCGCCGGGCGCGGATGCAGGGCAAGGACGCGCTGTGGGTGGTCGGCACCGACCATGCCGGCATCGCCACGCAGATGGTGGTCGAGCGCCAGCTGGCGGAGAAAGGGCAGAAGCGCACCGACTTCACCCGCGACGAGTTCGTGCAGAAGGTGTGGGAGTGGAAGGCGGAGAGCGGCGGCCAGATCACGCGCCAGCTCCGCCGCCTTGGGGCCTCGTGCGATTGGGCGAACGAGCGCTTCACCATGGACGAAGGCTTCAGCCGCGCGGTCACACACGTGTTCGTCGAGCTGCACCGCCGCGGGCTGCTCTATCGCGACAAAAGGCTGGTTAACTGGGACCCCAAGTTCGGCACCGCCATCTCCGACCTGGAGGTCGAGACCAACGAGGTCGCGGGCAAGTTCTGGACGCTACGCTACCCGCTGGCGGACGGCTCCGGCCACGTCGAGGTCGCGACTACGCGGCCCGAGACCATGCTTGCCGACATGGCCGTCGCGGTGCACCCGGACGACGAGCGGTACCGCGACCTTGTCGGCAGGCAGGTTCGGCTGCCGATCACCGGCCGGCTGATCCCGATCATCGCCGACGAGCATGCCGACCCGGAGCTCGGGAGTGGCGCGGTCAAGATCACGCCCGGCCACGATTTCAACGACTTCGAGGTCGGCCGCCGCGCGGGCATCAAGGCCGCGGACATGCTCAACATGCTCGATGCGCGGGCGCACGTGGTGCAGACCGCGGACGGCCTGATCCCCGAGGAACTGCTCGGCCGCGAGCGGTTCGATGCGCGCGCCCGCGTGGTCCAGCTGCTGGGGGACGAAGGCGCGCTGGTGAAGGTCGAGGACCGCACCATCGCCACCCCGTTCGGCGACCGCTCGGGCGTGGTGATCGAGCCGTGGCTGACCGACCAATGGTATGTGGACGCCGCCAAGCTGGTCGGCCCGGTGCTGGAGGCGACCCGCTCGGGTGCGATCAAGATCGTGCCGGAAAGCTGGTCCAAGACCTGGTTCAACTGGCTGGAAGGCATCCAGCCCTGGTGCGTCTCGCGCCAGCTCTGGTGGGGCCACCGCATCCCGGCGTGGTTCGACGAGGAAGGCAAAATCTTCGTCGCTGAAACCGAAGAAGAGGCTCGGGCTCAAGCCGGCAACAAGCCGCTGCGCCAGGACGAGGACGTGCTCGACACCTGGTTCTCCTCGGCTCTGTGGCCCTTCGCCACTCTCGGCTGGCCCGAGCAGACCGCGGACCTCGCCCGCCATTATCCCAACGACGTGCTCATCTCCGGTTTCGACATCCTGTTCTTCTGGGACGCCCGAATGGCGATGCAGGGCATCGAGTTCATGGGCGAGGTGCCGTGGCGGACGCTCTACCTCCACGGCCTGGTCCGCGACGCGGCCGGGCAGAAGATGTCCAAGTCCAGGGGCAACACGGTCGACCCGCTCGGTCTGATCGACCGCTACGGCGCCGACGCGCTGCGCTTCACCCTGGCGGCGATGGAAAGCCAGGGCCGCGACATTAAGCTCGATGAGAAGCGGGTCGAAGGCTACCGCAACTTCGCCACCAAGCTGTGGAACGCCGCCCGCTTCCTCAAGGGCAACGGCGTCGGCGCGAGCAGCAGCATCGCGGCGCCCGTGGCCAGCCTGCCGGTCAACCGCTGGATCATCGGCGAGGTCGTCGAGACCCTGGCCAAGCTCAACCGCGCCTTCGACGAACTCCGCTTCGACGGCATGGCCGACGCCGTGTACCACTTCACCTGGGGCACCTTCTGCGACTGGTATGTGGAGCTGGTGAAGGGCAGCTTCGACGAGGAGACCAAGGCGGTCGCCGCGTGGGCATTCGACCAAATCTTGATTATGCTCCACCCGTTCATGCCCTTCGTCACCGAGGAGCTGTGGCACGCGATGCCCGACCCCGCCCACCCGCGGCCGTACGACCTGATCGTGGCAAGGTGGCCGGAGCCGCGCGCGCAAGCGGATCAGGCGGCCCGGGCGGAAGTGGGTGGACTGGTGGAGGTCATCGCGGAAGCGCGGGCCTTGCGTGCCGAGCTGAACATTCCGTGGACCGCCACTCTGACGCCGCACCTCATCGGAGCCGATGGCGCAGTGCTCCAGCGGCTGGCTGCCAACGCACCGACGCTTGCCCGAATGGCCAAGCTCGCCCCACCCGTGGCGGCTGACACGGCGCCGCCAAGCTCCGCCCAGATTTCCGCAGCAGGCGCCACCATCGCCTTTCCACTCGGCGACGCCATTGACCTCGACGCCGAACGCGCCCGCCTCGCCAAGGCGGTCACCGTCGCCGAAAAGGACCGCGACAGCCTCGCCGCGCGGCTCGCCAATCCGAGCTTCACCGAGCGCGCCAAGCCCGAAGCGGTGGAGAAAGCCCGCGCCGACCACGCAGCCCGGGCGGCGGAGGCGGAGCGGCTGTCAGCCGCCTTGGCCCGCCTCGCCTGAGCGGACGCGGGCCCGGTCGATTTCCTTCTGCAGGAAGTAGTTGAGCAGCGTCCGCAGTGTCGCAACCGCCGCCAGCTTCCCGATCTCGTCCCAGCTCGGCGCCACCGCGGTCCGCAGGATGTCGGCCGCCAGCAGGAACTCCAGCGCCACCGCCAGCCAGCGCCCAAGGCGCAGCCGCACCTCCTCCTTCTCCATCAGGTGATGCGTCACCGAACCGCGCCAGCCTGCCGGCA
>NZ_CADCWA010000061.1 GCF_902806285.1 uncultured Sphingomonas sp.
CCCCACAGCTCGCGCAGCAGCGCCATGAACTCGTCCGGCCCGCGCCCCTCCACCTCGACGCCGATGGCCTCGAACTGCTTCCGCAGCGCCGGGGTCGCCAAACCCTGCTTCACCTCGGCCACCAGCCGGTCGATGACCGGCTTCGGCGTGCCCGCCGGCGCCATCAGCCCGTTCCAGCCGCCGATGTCGTAGTCCGGCGGCCCGCCCACCGCGGCGAGCGGAGGCATGCCCGGCAGCAGCGCCGAGGGCCGTCCGGTGGTGATGCCGAGCGACCGGAGCTGCCCTTCCTGCACCAGCCGCAGGGCCGCCGCCGGCGTGTCGATGCCGTAGTTCACTTGCCCGCCGAGCAGCGCGGCCAGCGCCGGGCCGCTCCCTTGGAAGGGGACGTGCAGCGCCTCCACGCCGGCCTTGGCGTTGAACAGCGCGGTCAGCATGTGCTGCGATCCGCCGACGCCCGAGGAATTGTGGCTGTACTTGCCGGGGCTGGCGCGCAGCAGGGCGAGGAACGAGCGCAGGTCGGTGGCCGGGAAGTCCGGCCGCACCAGCAGCATGAAAGGGGCGATGCCGTAGCTCACAACCGGCATCAGCTCGCGCTCGACGTCGTAGACGGTGCGGCTGACCAGCGGCTGGAAGGAGATCGGCCCGATGGAGGCGGCGAGCAGCGTGTAGCCGTCCGGCGGCGCCTTGGCGACGGCGTTGGTGCCGATCTGTCCGCCGGCGCCGGGCCGGTTCTCCGGCACCACCGTCTGGCCGAGGCGCTCGGTCAGGAGTTGGGCGATGAGGCGGCCCTGCACGTCGGTCGATTGGCCCGGCGGCCAGGGAATCACCATGCGGAGCGACCGGAACGGCCAAGGCCCCTGCGATTGGGCGAGGCCTGAGCGTGGCGCGAAAGGCAGCGCGGCGCCCGCGCTGAGGACCGTCCGGCGGTTCATGGGCCGTTTCCTCCCAGTGTTGCCGGGCAGCTTACAACGGAGGCGGCTCGTCGGTCAGAAATCCTTGGCAGCGCCTGCTTCGGCGTTTCATTCTGATAAAAGATCGAATTTCGCTCACGGTACGCTCGCGCAGTTCCGAAGCGTTTGCGTCGAGCCGCGCTGAATCCGCGCCTCTGACGACCGAAATTGTGCAAAGTCGTTTTTGCAATGCCGCCCGACACAAACCGCTGCCGCAACTGAACCGTGCGGCAAGGCCGCCTCGACGACTGAAGGAGAGCTCAATTTCTCGACAGACGGGTTCCAGCCACATCTTGTCCGCTTCGCAGAGCGCGACCGATTATTCCGAGGTTGCCTGGCGGCGGAACAAGTGGAGCAGCTGTCGATCGAAGCAATACCAGTGAAAGCGACCGTAGTCGCAATAGAGTTCCTCCCCCTCCATGATCGACCGGCTGGCCCTCATCACCCACTTCCCTTCGTCGGGGAAGGTCTCAGTTCGAATGTTTCGCCGCTTTGGGTCGAAGTGATGGTTGACGTATCGGGCGACAACGGTCGGCACCGGACGGGCATCGACCCAGACGCGCCGGCCGTGCCGGTTCTTGCCGAGTCCCACCATGAAGCGCCAGTCGGGAGTGCGCAGCGCTTCCAGCATGGAAAGGGTGACGCCGACATATACGCACGTCACCTCACCTTTCGCGAAGGGCCGGCCGGCAAAGACACCGAGTCCGGCACTCGGGATCAGTGATGGCGCTACTATGAGATCGGGGCGGCCGGGGAGGATCATCGGGTCGACCGCCGTCGCTATCGCCGGGGTACTCAGCGGATAGCGGCAGGCAATCCAGTGAACCAGCCGAACGAGGGCGACCCTCATGTGGAACCTGATCTCCCGGTTCACATGGGTCTGCCTCCGTCGGATCAGTCCGCTCTGAGGAAACGAAGCCACTTCCCAAGGCCCTTCCAGAGTTGTGCTCGAAGCGCTCCAGCAAGAACGCTTCCGATTAGCCCGCGTGCCAGCTTCACTTCACCTTGTAGCATCAGTGCCTTTGAGCTGAAGGTCAGACTTGGCTGCTCTTGCTACGCCGACACTCCCCAGATGCCCGGCGCGGTAAGTGGAAGGGTGCGTCCGTTTGAGCCTGTGCAACCATCCAATCCGGGCGCGGACGTCGCCAGAGGCCGCTGACACGGTAGATCGTGGGCTCAGCGGGGCTGGAACTGGCCGTCTTCCGTACATCGAGGCACAGCTTTCCCGTTGCTTCACCCTCCACCCGCCGCCAACCGGCCTCATGCCGGTGCTGGCATCACCCGCAGCCGGCCGATGAGCCACAGCACCGCCGCGAAGAGGCGCTGCGGCACCGTCATCTGAAGGGTGAGGTAGCGGCCGTACCTCACCACCCTGGCGCCAATCTTGATCAGCCTTTCCCGCAGGGTGGTCAGTGTCTACCGCTCCCCCCCTCCGGCATCGCCAGCGTCCGCAGGAAGGTGCCGAGGTCGTAGGTGAGCGCGTGTAGCTGGAGCCGGACGGCGTCGGCGGCGAAGGAGCAGCACGACAGCCGGGTCCAGCGGACCGCCGCCTTGCCCTCCTTGATTTGCTGCTCCGCCGTGCCGCGGTGATTGTAAAAAGCCGCTACGCTCTCCATCGGGCGCGTCAAATTGGTCACGATGAACCCGACCCGCGGGAGGAGTTCGCCAGGATGCCACTCAACCTTGGCCACCACCCGGCATGCCTCGGTCCATAATCCGGCCCGGTAGCTGAAGCTGGCGCGATAGCGGCGTACCTCGTGCGGCGCCCGGCCGGCCGGGCGCCGGAGCAGGAAAGCGATGTTCTCCTGCAGCATCCTATTAGCCGCCAACCGGATCGCGTACCTCATGCCCGCGGCTTCGAGGAATTCGTAGACCTCCGGTCCGGCGAAGGCGGCGTCCGCGCGGAAGTACAGGCACGCCACCTTGCCCCGGTAGCGCGCCACGACCGGCTCCAGCACCGCGCGCCAACCGTCTGCACTATGGACGTTGCTCGGCCACAACGTGTAGCGCTCCAGGTCGCCGAACTGGTTGAACACGAAGAGCGGGTGGTAGCAGTCGCAGCCGAAATGGCCGTTGTAGGCGCTGCCCTCCTGCTCGCCGTGGGTCGGGCTCTCGCTCGAGTCCATGTCGAGCACGGCGATCCACGGCGGGCGCCGGCCGTGCACGCAGCCGATCCAGCGCCCGGGCAGGTCGGCGTGCGCGGCGAGGTTCTCCGGCCGGCTCAGCCACTCGGTCTCGAAGCGGCCCATCTGGCTGACGGAGGCGGCGGCCTCCTGGACGGCCCGATCGCCGGCCACCCAGCGCATGGCAGGGTCGCGGCGCAGCCGCTCGGCGTCGTTCACGTCCTCGTAGCCGGCGAGCCGGCTGAACACGGCTTGGCGCAGCAGGCCGACCAGGGCGTGCCGGCCGTTCTTGCCGGGCGCGCGTCCGCCAGGGCTGCGCCCGCGGCGGCGGTCAAGCCGAGGCATCGTCGAACTCGTGGTAGGCCAGCAGTCTCGCGTCCGAGGTGATCGCGGCGCCGCGGAAGCGGAGCATCAAGCGGCGGTTGAAACCGAGCCTCAGGGCACCGTCAGCCGATGCACCCGTCGGGTCCGCCATGGCCGCCTCGTACGATGGCGCGAGCGCACCACAAATCGGCGCTTCATCCGAGGAACGCGGGGTAAAGCGTCAGGTGCGCTCCCGCCGAGCGCACCGCTCCGAGTCATCGGAGAGCGCGGTGGCCGATGTCCCGACGGTAAAAGCCTTCTGGCCAGTCTATGGCCGCGGTCGCTTCGTAGGCGGCGTCGTGTGCTTCCCGCAACGTGCTCCCCGTCCCTCCTACGCCGAGCACGCGGCCGCCGTTCGCCAGAATCGTGCCATCCGGCCCTGCGCCCGTGCCGGCGTGGAAGACCCGCGCGCGCGGCACGGCGGCGGCCCTGTCGAGGCCGCGTATCGTCGAACCCTTGCCGTAGGCGCCGGGATACCCGCGGGCGGCCGCCACCACCACCAGGCTGTGCGCGTCGCTC
>NZ_CADCWA010000062.1 GCF_902806285.1 uncultured Sphingomonas sp.
CATCTCGCTGATCTCGTGGATGTTGCCGAAGATCTTGCGGATGCGCCGCGAGTTGGTCTTGACCCCACTGGAGGTGTTGTGGGGAGCGTCGATCGCCTTGGTCGCCATGTGTTTCCCTGCGCTTGGGACGCACGGCATCGCCGCGGGCCCCGTCAAGTCCGGCGCGGTACCTGTGAACTCCCCGCCATACGTGCAGGCCGATGCGCGGTGCGGCCCGTGTCCCGGCGGGGACAGGAAAAAGCCCCGGACGCACGACCTCGTGCGGCGGAGCCGATATGTGTTGGATAGCTCCTATATACGGTGCGCCGCGCGAATTGGAAGAGGCAAAGAAACCAAAGCGGCTTCCTGGCGGTTGGCGGGGCGATCAGCCTTCCACAGGAGTTCCCATGCGCTTAGCCTTGCTCGCCCCCGCTGCCCTGCTGCTCGCCGCCTGCGGCCAGACCACCGGCGAGACCGCGCAGGAGGACCCGGCCGAGGCGCTGCGCAACGCGGCCAACCAGTCGGACCCGGCCGCGGCCCAGGTGCTGCGGAGCCAAGCCAACCAAATGGAGGCGAGCGGCAACAACAACTACATGGCGGCCGAGCAGGCGTTGCAGCAGGGCGGGGTGGCGCAGGTCGCCAACGCGCAGGGCGCCGCCGCCCGACCGCCGTCCGGAAGCGTCCAGGCCCGCCCCAACTTACCGCAGAACTCGAATCGCAAGGACGGCACGGTGCCGCCCGACAAGATGGTCGGCACGACCAAGGAACCCGGCATGCAGATGGGCGGCGAACAGAAGCAGCCGCAGCCTAGCGGAGGGCAGCGCTAGGGCGACAGGCGGCTTACGGCAAAAAGGGCGGCGCCCGGGTGGGGAGCCGCCCTTCTCTTCCGAACTAGCCGGCTTGCCGCCGGAGTCCTCGACTGGCCCCCGGATCAAGTCCGGGATGACCTCAGCTGATCGAAGTTACTTCAGCTCAACCGTGCCGCCGGCGTCCTCGATCTGCTTTTTGATCTTCTCGGCTTCTTCCTTGTTCACGCCTTCCTTGATCGGCTTGGGCGCGCCCTCGACGAGAGCCTTGGCCTCGCCCAGCCCGAGCTGGGTGATGGCGCGGACTTCCTTGATGACGTTGATCTTCTTGCCGCCGTCGCCGGTGAGGATCACGTCGAACTCGGTCTTCTCTTCCTCGGCGGGGGCAGCCGGGCCACCGGCGGCCGGGCCGGCAACGGCGACGGCCGCGGCGGCTGAAACGCCCCACTTCTCTTCCAGCGCCTTGGCGAGGTCCGCGGCCTCGAGGACGGTAAGCGCCGACAGCTGGTCGACGAGGTTCTGAATGTCAGCCATTTTTCTACTCCTGTGCAGGGCAGCGCCCCAAATCGTGCGTTGATGAAAGCTTATGCGGCTTCCGCGGCGTCAGCCGCGTAAGCGCCGAAGACCCGTGCCAGCATCGCGCCCGGCTCGGCGACCGTCCGCGCGATCTTGCTCGCGGGCGCCTGTACGAGGCCCACGATGGTTGCGCGAAGTTCATCCAAGCTCGGGAGCTCGGCCAGTGCCCGGACGCCGTTCACGTCGAGAACGGTGTCGCCCATCGCGCCGCCGAGAACCTCGAACTTGTCGGTGGTCTTGGCGAAGTCCACCGCGACCTTGGCGGCCGCAACGGGATCGGACGAGGTGGCGAGCGCGGTTGGGCCCTTCAGCAGGTCGCCGATGGGCTGGTAGCGCGTGCCGTCCAGCGCGATGAGAGCCAGGCGGTTCTTCGCAACCTTGAACTGCGCCCCGGCGTCGCGCATCCGCAGGCGCAGATCGGTGGACTGGGCCACCGACAGGCCGAGATTGCGGGTGACCACCACCACGCTGGTCTCGGTGAACACCTGCTTCAGCTCGGCAACCAGATCCGCTTTTTCATTGCGATCCATGCCAACTCCATTGTTTCGGCCGAAGTGGTGCTTCGGCCGAGGCTTCAGTGACTCGCCTGCAGCAAGCTGCCGACGATCGTTCTGTCCGTGGGGTTGGTTGATCGGGTGCGCTTCGACGCACGACGGACCCGCGTTGCAACGTCCGAATGATCTCTCTTCCCCGTCTAGGCTGGCGATTAAGTCCCGCAAGGGCGGAACACCAACGGTCTCGGACGGCGCCCCGGCGAGCCGGAGCAACGCGGCCCTATAGCGGGAATCGGCGGGGGATCAAGCGGCTAGGTGGGGAAGGATGGGCCGCGGCGAAGCTGGGGGAGCCGGCCGCGGCCCGAAGGTGAAAGGATCAGAAGCCGGCGGGCGCCCGTACCGCGATCGCGACTTCGGGCAGGCTGGTGCTCCCGGTCGCCGCGAGCTGCTGGGCGCGTTCGATCGCCCGCGCCATCTGCGGCTTGGCGCCATGCCAGGCGACCGAGCGGCACTGCTGATGCCGGGTGCGGAGGTTGGTGCCGTCCAGCGGCGCGCAGACCTTGCTCACGGCCGAGCGAACGCGGAAAGTCAGTGCACGTTGGCCGTCAGCCCCGGCGAGCTCGAGGTCGCCGTAGCGGACCCGCTCGGTCAGCTGGTCATCGTGGATCCGCTCGCCGACCACCTCGACCGGCGCCTGCACGCTGGCGCCGGCGGTTCCCGCGGTGGTCAGGGCAAGGGCGGCGCTAAGCAAAACAAACCTGGTCATGTCTGGTCTCCCGCTGTGTTCGGGGACAAGATGCGGCCGCCGCCCATTGCGCGCACCCGGCCTTCGGCGGACCGGAGGCGCCACATCGGCAGGCGGAGCGCCGCCGGCGCAAACCGCCCGGCGCCGTCGACGGAGCGACAAACGGCTGAACCGACTCGAACCGGCGCGCCGGCCGTTCGTTTACCAACCGGAGTTCAGCCAGGGAGGACGGGAATGGGCGGCTACCGAGACGACGGCTATGGCGCGGGTAGCGATTACGACGACGAGGGTGACGGAAAGCGGCTGGCCGACGACCCCAGCGCAGTCGCGGCTGCGGACGATTGGCACCGCCGCTACGGCCGCGAAGGCTATGAGGGGAGCTACGGTCAGCACGACGAGCCCTACCGGCATTATCGCCAACGGCAGATCGAAGAACTCGATCGCGATTATGCGGACTGGCGCCGGGAACGGGAGCAGCAGTTCCACCGCGAGTACGACAGCTGGCGGCGGCAGCGAGCCGCAGGAACGAATATCGATTCGGATTAACAACGGTTTGCTGCTATGGGCATAACGCAAGCTTAGCGACTCGCGCGGGGCGGTCGCTCAACTCTGTGCTGGGGGGCCACATGGAAGCAAACGCCGCATATTACCGGCGCCGAGCGCAGGAGGAGGCCGCTTCCGCGGCGAGCGCATCGCATCCAAGCGCGCGTGAAGCGCATCTGGAGTTGGCACGCCGGTACAGCGGGTTGGTCGAGGCAAGAGAGCAGGCGCTTCGGCGAAGTGCGTTGATGCTGATCGGGTGAGGGCCGTCTTGCGGAATGAATCCGCATGACGTCGGTCCTGTCCTCACGTAGTTCGGCAGGCCGTCCGGCGGCTTCGCGTCCGCTGTGCGGACCGGCTTCTAGCTTGCGCTAGTCGCCTCGCTTCGGCGCAGGGGCAGAGGGACTCGAACCCACGACCCTCGGTTTTGGAGACCGATGCTCTACCAACTGAGCTATACCCCTAGGCGCGGCGGGGAGGTAGCTTGGCCGGGAACGTGGTGCAAGACCCGTGCTTGAAGCGCCCGCGCAACCGCGCTACATCGCCGCCGTTCGAGGTCCGGCGGGGAAGCCCGCGGACCTCGTTTTTCTATCTGTCGAAGAGGTTCCAACTCGTGGCCAAGACCTCCCCAGGCGAATTCATCCGCCAGGTCCGCGTGGAAGGGCGCAAGGTGGTGTGGCCGACCGGCAAGGAGACCTGGGTCACCGCGGTGATGGTGTTCATCATGACCGCGCTGCTCGCCTTGTTCTTCTTCGGCGTCGACAGCTTCTTCGCCGCCATCGTCCAGTTCCTGCTCGGCCTGCTCGGCTGACCCTCACCCCGACCCTCTCCCGCA
Organism: uncultured Sphingomonas sp.; assembly: GCF_902806285.1. GTDB lineage: Bacteria > Pseudomonadota > Alphaproteobacteria > Sphingomonadales > Sphingomonadaceae > Sphingomicrobium. The sequence goes on from NZ_CADCWA010000062.1 coordinate 3,976, forward strand.
CGCGGGAGAGGGAGAACATAGGTTAGAACCATGTCCCGCTGGTACATCATCCACGCTTATTCCGGCTTCGAGAACAAGGTTCGCGAGTCCATTCACAGCGAGGCCAAGCGCCTCGGGCTTGAGCAGCTGGTGGAGTCGGTGGAGGTCCCGACCGAAAAGGTGACGGAGATCCGCCGCGGCAAGAAGGTCACCAGCGACCGCAAGTTCTTTCCCGGCTACGTGCTGGCCAAGCTGGCCATGAACGACGACGTCTACCATCTGGTGCGCAACACGCCCAAGGTCACCGGCTTCCTGGGTCCCAACGGCAAGCCGCAGGCGATCAGCGAAGCGGAAGCCGCGCGCATCCTCAACACCAAGGAGGAAGCCGCCGCGGCGGCGCCCAAGGCCAAGATCAACGTCGACTATGAGATCGGCGATGCGGTCAAGGTGCTGGAAGGGCCGTTCGCCACCTTCAACGGCACGGTGGAGGAACTCGACTTCGACCGCGGCCGGGTCAAGGTCGGCGTGTCCATCTTCGGCCGGGCGACTCCGGTGGAACTCGAGTTCGAGCAGGTCGAGCGGGCCAAGTAAGCCGGGCGGTCGACGCCTGGAAGGAACCGACGCCCACGGCGAACGTCGGAAGCGGATGTCCAACTTCACCGACCAAGCCGACCGGATCAGCCACGAGGTCGCCCCGCATCCGCCGCGCCGCGACAGCTTCGAACGGAAGGTGTTTCGCGGGGCGGTGATCGTGCTGGCGACGGCCGCGGCCGCTTATGTGCTGTGGGTGCTGGTGGATGTGCTCCTGCTGCTGTTCGCCTGCACCCTTGTCGCCCTGATCCTCCTGACGATCACCAATGCGGTACGGCGGCATTCGCGGCTGCCGTTCGGACCGGCGCTGGCCCTCAGCATGTTGGGCCTGCTCGGCCTGATCGCCGGCGCGTTCACCTTTTTCGGCGCAACCATGCAGGGCGAGTTCGCGGAACTGGCCCAGCGGCTGCCGCTGGCCTGGGCGGACGTCCAGGCGCGGCTGCAAAGTTCGGCGACCGGAGCGGCCATGCTGGAGCGCGCACGGGGTCTCGCGCCCAGCGGGCAGACCTTGGTCAATGCCGCAACGACCGCCCTGGCGGCCGTCGGCGGAGCGCTGTCGGGCCTGGCCATCGTGCTGGTGGGCGGTCTCTACCTCGCGGCCCAGCCGACGCTCTACGCCGGGGGCCTGCTGCGGCTGGTCCCGACGCGGTCGCGGACTCCGGTCGCGGAGACGCTGGATGCGATCACCGTGTCCCTCCGCAACTGGCTCAAGGGTCAGGCCTTGGGGATGCTGTTCGTCGGTGTCGCCACCGGGCTCGGGCTGTGGCTGGTGGGGGTGCCCGCTGCCTGGGCGATCGGGCTCGTCGCCGGCCTCGCCGAGTTCGTCCCTTACCTCGGCATCTTCGTGGCCGGCATCCCGGCGATCGTCCTGGGGTTCGGACAAGGGACCAACACCGGCCTGTGGACGATCGGCGTGCTGCTGGCGGTGCAGCAGATCCAGGGCAATCTGGTGATGCCGCTGCTGCAGAACCGCATGGTCGACCTGCCGCCGGCGGTAACCATCTTCGGCATCATCGCCGCCGGCATCCTGTTCGGCGTTGCGGGCGTGCTGCTCGCCACGCCGCTGACGATCGTGGTGCTGGTGCTGGTCCGCCGCGTATACCTGGGCGAGGACAAGCACGAGGTGCTGGCGAGCGCCGATGCTCCGCCCGCAGCTCCGCCCCCGCCGACCGCGCGGGGAAGCGAAGCCGCCGTCCACTAGCCAAGCGGCGGCGGCGCTGCTCAGGGCACGGCTTCCGACATCATCGGAGCCGTGCGGGAGGACGCCAGGCGCGTCTGTCCGAACGGCTCAACCACTCATGGCTGGACAGCAGCCGGAGAGCCGCTGCCCTGACCTTCTTGGAACCTTCCGGAGGCGCTGCTCGTCCAGTCGCCAGACAGGGAGACGCCACGTGGACAGCCATCCGGATACACCGCGCAATCGCGGCGACAAGGACGCACCGCACTTCAGCCCGGTCAACCCGGCGGAAGACCTTCGGACGATCCAGATCAACCAGATCAACTGGGGCGCGGTGCTGGCCGGCGTCGCGGTCGGATTGATCACCCAGCTTGTCCTCAACATGCTCGGGGTCGGCATCGGCCTTGCCACGCTGGACCCGGGAACCTCGGACAATCCCAGCGCCGGCGGCCTGGGCATCGGTGCCGGCATCTGGTGGGTGCTGTCCGGGATCATCGCGTCCTTTCTTGGCGGGTGGATCGCCGGCCGTCTCGCCGGCAAGCCGCGCGAGTCCACGGGCGGGCTCCATGGCCTGACCGCCTGGGCAGTCACTGCGCTGATCGTGATCTACATGCTGACCAGCGCGCTCGGCAGCATTCTCGGCGGCGCGCTTGGTGTGGTCGGGAACGCGGCGAGCGGCGTTGCGAGCACGGCCTCGACCGCCGCCACTGCGGCTGCGCCGGCTGCAGCCGGTCAAGGCGGCGAGATCGTCGATGTCGTCCAGAACCAGGTTCGCGAGGCGACCGGCGGCGTGGACATCAGCGACACTGCCGGTGCGGTGATCAGCGGCGCAACCAGCGACGATCCGGCCGAGCGTGCACAGGCGCGCGAACGCGCGGCACAAGCCTACGCCCGGTCCCAGGGCGTGCCGATCGAGCAGGCCCGGGTCGAGGTGGCCCGGACCGAGCAGCGCGTCGGGGCCGGTGCGACCCAGGTGCGGGAGACCGCAACCAGGGCCGCCGACACCGCCACCACCGCGGCGTCCACCGCCGCGCTGGTGAGCGCGATCTCTCTGCTGCTCGGCGCGCTGGCCGCATGGTTCGGGGGCCGCAAGGGCGCGGTGCAGCCGACCGTGACCCGGGCTGCCGGCACTTCGGTGGGCAGCTCGTCGGCTGGCACATCGCGGGTCGACCCGGTCTGACGGAGGCAGGGCAGGCGCACCTGGTCGCTTGATCCGGTGCGCGCGCCAGGCTAGGGGCGCCGCTTCCGACCAATCGTTGGAGAGCTAGCTGCGGGAGCTCCGGACCCAAGTCCGGGGCGTTCGGACCGCTAAACTTCGTGTCTCGGGCGCCCTTGCGCGTCGGGGACCATGCGGTCAAGGTGCTGGACGGTCCCTTCGCCAGCTTCAACGGCGTGGTCGAGGAACTCGACTTCGACCGCGGCCGGGTCAAGGTCGGCGTGTCCATCTTCGGCCGCGCGACCCCGGTGGAGCTGGAGTTCGAGCAGGTCGAGCGGGCCAAGTAAGCCGGGGCGGCATGTAAGTAGCTTGTTAACCAGTCTCGTTTAGCCAGCTCTCCACCAGCAAGGGGGAGAGTGGGCATCATGACAGCTGTTGGTTTGGGGCTTGGCCGGCGAGCCCTCGGGCAGGTTCACGACAATCTGGTGTTCGGCCGCAGGGTCCGCGTCCTGTCCGAAGCTCTTGCCGCGCAGCTGCCCCGCGGCGCGCGGGTGCTCGATGTCGGCGCCGGCAGCGGGGACATGGCGGTCGCCATTATGCAGCTTCGTCCCGATGTCCGGATCGAGGGGGTCGACGTTCTGGTTCGCCCCGGCACCGCCATCCCGGTCGTTCAATACGATGGCCGGCACATCCCGCACGCGGACGGCGCGTTCGACGCCGCGCTGCTGATCGATGTGCTCCACCATACCGACGACCCCATCGCAGTGCTCGGCGAAGTGGCGCGGGTAGCCCGGGCAGTTGTTGTCAAGGATCACTACCGCAACGGCCCGGCGGCGCAGATGCGGCTGCGTTTCATGGATTGGGTTGGCAACGCTCCTCACGGCGTCCGTCTGCCCTACAATTATCTATCGCGCGCGCAGTGGACGGAGGGCTTCCGGAAACTGGATTTGCAGGTCACTGCCATCGACGAGGCGCTCGCCCTCTATCCGGCACCCGTCAGCTGGCTCTTCGGCAAGGGCCTGCATTTCGTCGCCAAGCTCCAGCGTGCGGCCTGATCCATGAACGCGTTTGTCGATGCCGCTACGTTTGCCCTTCCCGAGAACCATGGGAACGCTGTTGAGCTCTCCGTTGTCCTCCCCTGCCTGAACGAAGCGGAAACGCTGGTGGCGGTGATCGACCGCGCCCGCCGTTTCCTGGCCGCATACAACGTCGCCGGCGAGATCGTCGTTGCCGACAATGGCTCGACGGATGGCTCGATCGAGCTCGCCCAAGCAGCCGGTGCGCGGGTCATCCATATCTCCGATCGCGGCTACGGCGCGGCGCTCATCGGCGGCATCCGTGGCGCCCGGGGCACCTTTGTCGCCATGGGCGACGCGGACGAGAGCTATGACTTTATGGAACTGATGCCGTTCCTGGAACGGCTACGCTCCGGCACCGACCTGGTGATGGGCAATCGGTTTCTGGGCGGGATCGGCCGGGGTGCCATGCCGCCCCTTCATCGCTACCTCGGTAACCCGGTGCTGAGCTGGGCCGGCCGGCTGCTCTATCGCGCCTCAATCGGGGATTTCCATTGCGGCCTCCGCGCCTTTCGCCGCGACGCGATCCTCGGGCTGCGCCTCAATACTACGGGGATGGAGTTCGCGTCGGAGATGGTCGTGAAAGCCAATCTCCAGGGCCTTGCCATCGCCGAGGTGCCGACCACGCTCAAGAAGGACGGGCGCTCCCGACCCCCGCACCTGCGCAGCTGGCGCGACGGTTGGCGCCACCTCAAGTTCCTCCTGACTTTTTCTCCGCGGTGGCTGTTCGTCTATCCGGGAACGACCCTGGTGGTCGCCTCGCTGCTGACCTTCCTCCTGCTGCTGCCGGGTCAGCGCACGCTCGGTCCCGTGCGGTTCGGCGTACACAGCCTCCTTTTCGCGGGCTTTGGTGTCCTGACGGGGCTCCAGCTGGCTAGCCTTGGCCTGATTGCAAGCGTGCACGGGGCACGCGAGCGCTACTGGGCGGAAAGCAATCACCTCGCCCGCTTGCGCCGCTGGCTCAGCGTCGACCGCAGTTGCCTTGCCGGGGGCGGGCTGCTTGTGCTCGGCATTGCGGGCGCCACCCTGTCGCTCCTGCAATGGGCGGCGGCGGGTTATGGCGACCTCTTGGTTGAACGGCAAATGCGTCTTGTTATTCCGTCGCTCGTCCTGGTTGGTGCCGGCATCCAGCTGATGTTCACCGGCTTTCTCCTGGAGTTCCTGGGACAGCCTCGCACGATCGCCGTGACCACCGACTGGGACGCTCGTCATGGCTAGCGCGCCGGTCACGGGGGGAGATATTGGTCTGCCGCTCCGCTTGCCAGGGGTATCGCGAGCGTTGCTGGCAGAACTCGCCTTCTGGTTGGCAGCCGCTGCAATCCTTGGCACCTGCGCTTGGAACGCGGCGAACGGCCACTTGATGAGCCAGCCGAACCGCGACGTGTACCAGCACCTCGCGGCGCTACAGGCGCTGATCGACGACATCCGCAATCCGGCCAACCCGTTCGTAATCAGCCCGGAGGGATCGCGTCACTTCCATCCTTACTGGGTAGCGGTGGCGGCGCTTGCCCGGCTGCTAGACTGGAACGCCTGGCAGGCGATCGCGGTGGCAAGCTGCCTTTCCATGGCAACCCTGGCCGTCGGCATCAGGCTCTTCGCCCGCGTGTACTTCCGCTCCGCGCTTTCCCCCCTTGTACTTCTCGGCACCATGGTTCTCGGCTGGTGGTTTCCAATCAGCCACACCGGTTACCATTCGGTCGAGACCCTGGCGGAGGGCGCGTCTTATCCGGCCGCCCTGCTGATCGGCCTCTCCTTGATCCTGTGGGCGCTGCTGATCCGTGCGCTGGATCAAGCTCGCGTCAACTGGTGGCTGGTCCCGCTGACTGCCCTGATGTTCGCCACGCACCAGCTCGGGGCGGGCATTGCGCTTATCGTTGGTGCGTGCATCCTGCTCCTCTGGCCAAACGGCTCTCGCCTGTTGCGGGTGACGGTTGCGGCATTGATTGGGAGCGGGGTCCTCCTGTCCATGCTCTGGCCGTACCATAACCCGGTCGGAACCCTGATCGCGGCCGGCAACCCGCACTGGGAGGACGGTCCGCGGTTCTACGATCCGTTCACGCTGTTCCGCCTGTTCGTGCCGAGCCTCATCGGCATCGCGGGACTGCTTCGCCCGGTGATTGCCGGAACCGGCCGGCCGCTCATGGCCGCGCTCGCGATGCTACTTACCGGCTTCGCGACGGGCGCCCTCGGCTTTCAGACGGGCGTGCGCTTCGGTGCGCCGGCAGTGTTGATCCTTCACATCGGCATGGCAGGCTTGCTGCTGCGCATGTGGCAGCCGGGCGAGGCCGGCGATCGGGCGAAGCTTGGCCTGTTCGCGGCCGGTGTCTTCACCGTGTCGGTGCAGGCCACCTTCGTGACCCAGCTCTACTATCCGCCGGAAGCCAAGGTCGAGGCCCGCGAGGGCAATCTCTTGTTCCATGCGAGGGATCTCACCGGCGACATTCCCGACGATCAGCCGGTCGCCGCGTTTGGCGTTGCCGCCTGGCCGCTGGTCGGGGTCGGCCAAAAGGTGGTCTCCGTTCCATGGCCGGAACCGCTGATCCGCGACCTCGATCGCCGACAGCAGATGACCGAGTGGGTGTTTGCCGACGGGATCAGTCCGGCGGAGCGGCGGGCTCGAGCCGGCAGGCTCGGAGTGAAGACGCTGGTCATCCATTTCCGTGACGGCCACAAGAAATGGTGGAGGCCGCAGGAGTTCGGCCGGCTGCTGCAGGGTGCACGCCAGGTACGCCGCTCCGGAGCAATGGTCCGCATCGATCTTTAGCGCCCTCCGCCTTGCACCCGCGCCTCGGCTCGGCTAAGGGCGCCGCCTTCCGACATTATCGGAGCCTTGCGGGAGGACGCCACGCGCGTCCGTTCGAACCGCTCAACTTCGCGCGCCTGGGTGCTGTTGCACGTCCAGGCGCCACAAAGACGAGAGTGACATGGCCAAGAAGATTACCGGCTATATCAAGCTGCAGGTGCCGGCCGGCGCCGCCAACCCGTCGCCGCCGATCGGCCCAGCCCTGGGTCAGCGCGGCGTCAACATCATGGAATTCTGCAAGCAGTTCAATGCGGCGACGCAGGAACTGGAAAAGGGCGCGCCCACCCCGACGGTGATCACCGTCTTTGCCGACCGCTCTTTTTCCTTCGCGACCAAGACGCCGCCGGCGAGCTTTCTCCTGAAGAAGGCAGCCAAGCTGAAGTCGGGCTCCAAGGAGCCGGGCAAGGTCAGCGCGGGCACCATCAAGCGCTCGCAGCTGAGCGAGATCGCGGAAGCCAAGATGAAGGACCTCAACGCCAACGACGTCGAGGCCGCGACCAAGATCATCGAAGGCTCGGCCCGCGCCATGGGCCTCCAGGTGGTGGAGGGCTGAACATGGCAAAGCTGACCAAGAAGCAGAAGAGCCAGGCCGACCAGGTCGACCGTGAGAAGCTCTACGCCGTCGATGAGGCGATCGGGCTCGTGAAGACCCTGGCCACGTCCAAGTTCGACGAGAGCGTGGAGGTCGCGCTCAACCTGGGCGTAGATCCGCGCCACGCCGACCAGATGGTCCGCGGCGTCGTCAACCTGCCCAAGGGCACCGGCAAGTCGGTCCGCGTGGCGGTGTTCGCGCGCGGCGCCAAGGCTGAGGAAGCCACCGCGGCGGGCGCCGACGTGGTCGGGGCCGAGGATTTGATGGAGACCATCCAGAACGGCCAGATCGACTTCGAGCGCGTGATCGCCACCCCCGACATGATGGGTGTGGTCGGGCGCCTGGGTAAGGTGCTGGGTCCCAAGGGGCTGATGCCGAACCCCAAGCTCGGCACCGTCACCATGGACGTGACCAAGGCGGTGACCGACGCCAAGGCGGGTCAGATCGAGTTCCGGGTCGAAAAGGCGGGCATCATCCACGCCGGCATCGGCAAGGCGAGCTTCGCTCCCGAGGACCTGCGCGCCAACTTCGACGCCTTCGTCGACGCCATCGTCCGGGCCAAGCCGGCGGGCGCCAAGGGCAAGTACGTCAAGAAGGCCGCGATCAGTTCGACCATGGGGCCGGGTGTGAAGGTCCTGCTTGGCGAGGTCACGGGGGCGTAGCGCTATGCTCCTGCTCAGGCAGGAGCCTAGTACCTCGTCAAAGAACACTGGGCTCCCGCCTGCGCGGGAGCACAACCACGGGCCGGGGTAGCGATGCTCCGGCCCTTTCCTTTGCTCCGCGCGTTCCCTCCGCGAAGGAGACAGCCATGACCGACATCCCCCGCGAGGACGACCCTACGCCGCCCGAAGCGGACATCACCGAGGACGACCCGGAGTTCGGCAACGATCACCCGCTGTCTTCGCCGGGTGAACTGGCCGGTACGGCCGACCGCGCCATAGCCGCGGAGCTGGCGGCGCTCGATCCCGATCCGGACGAGATGGATGAGGGCGGGATCGGCCCCGCGGCCGGCGACGAACTGGCGAGTAGCTGAGGTCTGCGGTCGCAGCCGCCTTCGGTCTCGCGCGTTGGACGCGTGAGAAGGAGACGACGATGACCCAGGATGTATCGAACAAGGGCGGCGGCCTGAACGAGCGGGCGCTGGAGCCGGCGATCGGAGAGCCGCTGGGCGGCACGGGCGGCAGCGCGGGCGGCGGAACGATCGGCGGCAGCGGCGATCCCGCGGGCGCCACCGCGGACCAGAATGATGCCGGAGGCGATGGCGCCCCCGTCGCCACGCGGGGCGAGCTGGCCGGCATGCAGGATGACGAGGTCGCGGCGGAGGCGGCTGCGCTCGGCAGTGCGGACGGCAGTCTGGCCGACGCGGCGGGTGTCGGCGGGACCGTGGACCAGACGCTGGGCGATGCGATCGGTGCTTCGGTCGGCATGGACCTCGGCTCCGGAACGCCGGGGGACAAGGGCGAGCTGGGCGGCGGCGGGGCTTCGCTCGGCCAGGGCGGCGGCGCGGGGCCGGCGGGAAGCGGCTCGCCCGGAGGCGACGGCCGACGCTGATGCCGGGTCACGTCGTTCTGCTGGGCGACTCAATCTTCGACAACGCGGCTTATGTGCCCGGCGGACCCGACGTGGTCCGGCAGCTGCGCGGCGCCTTGCCGCCGGACTGGCAAGCGACGCTGCTGGCCGTGGACGGGGCCGTGGTCGACGGAGTGGTCCGCCAACTCGGCCGGCTGCCGGAGGACGCCAGCGTGCTGGTGGTGAGTGCGGGCGGCAACGACGCGCTGGGGGAAGCGCACCTGCTGCGGCAGGGCGCGCGCACCGTCGGCGAGGGCGTGGGCCTGCTGGCCACGGCGCAGCAGGACTTCGCCCGCCGCTACGAGGCGATGGTCGAGGCGGTGACCGCCCGCGGGCTGCCAACGGCGCTCTGCACCATCTACGACGCCAACTTCCCCGAGCCGGAAGGAACCGTGATCCGCGCGGGGCTGGCCCTGTTCAACGACGTGATCACCCGCGCCGCTTTCGCCCGGGGGCTGCCGTTGGTCGACCTCCGCCTGATCTGCGGCCGGCCGGAGGATTACGCCAACCCGATCGAGCCGTCGGTCGCCGGCGGCGCCAAGATCGTAGCCGCCATCGCCGCCCTCGCGACCGGCACGGCGCAGGGTTCGTTGGTGATCGCTGCCCCGCGCGGCTAGGCGGGCGCGATGGCCCAGGCCGAACAGTTCGATGCGATCATCCTGGGCGCAGGCGGAGCCGGGCTGATGTGCGCGGGCGTGGCCGGGCAGCGGGGCCGCCGCGTGCTGGTGCTCGACCACAATGACGAGCCCGGGCGCAAGATCCTGATCTCGGGCGGCGGGCGGTGCAATTTCACCAATCTCGGCACCGCGCCGGACCGCTACCTGTCCGCCAACCCGCACTTCGCGGTCTCCGCGCTCAGCCGCTACACCGCGCACGACTTCCTCGCGCTGGTGGAGGCGCACGGCATCGCCTGGCACGAGAAGACGCTTGGGCAGCTGTTCTGCGACGGCTCCGCGCGGCAGATCGTCGCCATGCTGCTGGACGAGTGCGCCAAGGGCGAGGTCACCCTGCGCCTGTCCGCCGCCATCGGTTCGGTGAACCATGGTGACGGGCGGTTCCGGGTCGCGGCCGACGGGTCGGTCGCCGAAGCGCCCAGGCTGGTGATCGCCACCGGCGGTCCGTCCATTCCCAAGCTGGGCGCCACCGGCTTCGCCTACGAACTGGCCAAGCGGTTCGGCCTCAAGCTGGTTGAACCGCGCCCGGCCCTGGTGCCGCTGACGCTCGGCGGGGACGAGGCGCTGTTCCGCAGCTTGTCGGGCGTCGCGGCGCCGGTGGAAGCGCGCTGCGACGACGCCAGCTTTCGCGAGGCCGCCCTGTTCACCCATCGCGGCCTCAGCGGCCCCGCCATCCTGCAGGTCAGCAGCTATTGGCGGCACGGGCAGGCGGTGGCAGTGGACTTCCTGCCGGGCCTCGGTCCCGACTGGCTGGTCGGAGCCAAGCGGGAACGACCCCGCGCGCGGCTCCGAACGCTGCTTGGCGAGCGCCTGCCCGAGCGGCTGTCGGAGACCCTGGCGGAACGGCTCGGCGTCGCGGCCGAGCTGGGCAACACGCCTGACAAGGCGCTGGCGGAGGCGGGCCGGCGGCTGGCCGACTGGCGCTTCCGGCCCAGCGGCACCGAGGGCTTCGCCAAGGCGGAGGTGACCGTCGGCGGCATCGCCACAGACGGCCTGTCTTCCAAGACGATGGAAGCGCGGCGCGTTCCCGGCCTGTACGCCATCGGCGAAGCGGTGGACGTCACCGGCTGGCTCGGCGGGTACAACTTTCAATGGGCGTGGGCGAGCGGCTGGGCGGCGGGGCAGGCGCTGTAAGGCGTTGCTGCTGCGACGAAAGGGCGGACATTCGGGCGTTTCCGCGCGTTTTCCCCTCAACCGCGCTTCCCCCGGCGCGGCCCGGCTATCAGCAGGAGAAAATTCGTGGACCAGAACATGCAGGGCAGCGCCGACACCGGCACCAAGGACGACACCTACGACATCATCGCGGTGCTCTACCACGCGCTGCAGGGCGCCGAGAATTGCGAGCTCTACGCCGACGACGCCCAGGGCGACCAGGAGCTCAGCCAGTTCTTCGAGCGGGCCGGCGATCAGCAGCGCCAGCTGGCGGAGCAGGCCAAGCAGCTGCTTTCGCAGCGGCTGCTGCGCGAGACCCAGGGCGGCGGCTCGGGCTCGGGCAGCGCGTTCAACCAGTTCGGCTCGGGCAGCAGCAGCGTTGCGTCAGGAATGAGCGCGGGCGGCACGGGTGCGGCGATGAGCGGCAGCACGGACATGAGCGGCGGCTCGGACATGAGCAGCAACCAGGACCGCCAGGGGGGCGGGAGCGCCTACTCCTCGGGCACCCTGCCCAACGCCAGCACGGACGACCAGTCCACCCAGTTCGGCCAGAGCGCACTGGGCCAAGGCCAGCGCCACAATGAGATGAGCACCGGCGGCGGCGGAACGTCGACCTTCTAACCCGGCGATTCGCTCCCGCGCCACGCGTGAGCAAGGAGAGGGCCTGCCGTCCCACCGGTGGGCCCTTTTTCCCGTAGGCTTTGCCAAGCCGCGGGCCGCGCGTCATGGTCGTCCCCACCATGCCGCACCCGAGGTTCCGCTTCGACCGCTACCTGCTCGATCCGGGCGACCGCCGGCTGTGCCGCGACGGCCAGCCGGTGGAACTGAGCGGACGCTACCTCGATGCATTGGTGGTCCTGGTGCGCGAGGCGGGCAAGCTGGTGACCAAGGAGCGGCTGCTCGATGAGGTCTGGCGCGGGGTGCCGGTGACCGACGAAGCGCTGACCCAATGCATCCGGACGCTGCGCCGCCAGCTCGGCGACAGCGCGGCGAGCCCGCAGTTCATCGAAACCGTACCCAAGCACGGCTACCGCTTCATCGCGCCCGTTCAACAGGTCGAGGAGGAGCGTGTCCCCGAGGGCCCGCGGCCGGTCCATGCGGCAGCGCGTTCCTTCCCCTGGAACAGCATGCTCCTGCTGGGCGGAGCCGGGATGATCGGCAGCGGCCTCGGCGGCATCCCCGTGGGCCTGTTCTACGGCCTGGGCGGCGCATCGCAGCCGCTGGAGCCCGGCATGGGCGCGATCTCCGTATTGCTGGTGCTGGTGTGCCTGACCATCCTGCTGGGGCTCGCCGCGGGCGCCGGGGTGGGGCTCGGCATCGCCGCGGCCGAGTTCGCCGCGCCCCGCTCCCCGGCGTGGAGCGCCCTCGGAGGCGCGGCCGGAGGGCTGCTGGTGGGCGCCGCGGTCAAGCTCGTCGGCCTTGACGCCTTCAACCTCCTGCTCGGCCAGTCGCCGGGCGACATCACCGGGGCGAGCGAAGGCGCCTTGCTCGGCGGCGCGGCGGGTCTCGCCTATGGGCTGCGCGGGCAGTCGCTGCGCCGGACGGTTGCCCTGGCATTTGCTGCTGGCGGCACGGCGGGCATGCTGATCGCGCTCGCCGGCGGGCGGCTGATGGGCGGCAGCCTCGATCTGCTGGCCCGCCAGTTCCCAGGCTCGCGGCTGCAGCTCGACCGGATCGGCGCACTGCTGGGCGAGCAGGGCTTCGGCACCGTCAGCCGGCTGGTGACGACGGCGCTGGAAGCGGCGCTATTCAGCGCCTTCGTCGTGGGCGCGATGGTCATCGCCCGCCGCAGCCTCGACGGCGGCGAGCGCTCGCCTCAGGCGGCAATGTCGTAGGGCTGGATCTCGCCGGACAGGTACAGGTTGCGCGCCTTGGTGCGGGACAGCTTGCCCGAGCTGGTCCGCGGCAGCGTGCGCGGCGGGATGAGTTCGACCACCGGGGAGATGCCGGTGATCGCGCGCACCCGCTCCTTGATGTCGTCGCGCAGGCGGCCGCGTTCCTGCGGATCGGACACTCGGCAATGGACGAGGACCGCCGGCTGCTCCTCGCCGCTCGGGCGCGTGATCGCGAAGGCGGCGATGTCGCCGGACTTGAAGCCGGGCAACTGCTCCACCGCCCATTCGATGTCCTGCGGCCAGTGGTTGCGCCCGTTGAGGATGATCATGTCCTTGGCGCGGCCGACGATGAAGATGTAGCCGGCGGAGAGGTAGCCCATGTCGCCGGTGTCGAGCCAGCCGTCCTTCATGCAGGCGGCGGTCGCCTCCTCGTCGCCGAAATAGCCGGCCATGACGCTGGCGCCGCGGACCCATACCTTGCCAATGCCGCGGTCGGGCAGGACGCTGCCGTCCGTGTCGCGGATCTCGATGGTCATGCCCTCGACCGCCTTGCCGCAGTTGACCACCGCACGGTAGCGGCGCGGGCGCTCCTGCGCGGAGGTGCCGACGCCGCTCAGTTCGCTTTCCTCGACCAGCTCGAGGCGGATGCCTTCGCCCGGCGGCATCAGCGACACGGCGAGCGTCGCTTCGGCGAGCCCGTAGCTGGGGCAGAAGCTCTGGGCCTTGAAGCCGGCGCCGGCGAAAGCGTCGACGAACGCCTGCATGACGTCCGGGCGGATCATGTCCGCGCCATTGCCCGCGATCCGCCAGCGCGACAGGTCGAAGCGGTCGGACGCCTTGATCTGGCTGGACATGCGGCGCGCGCAGATGTCGTAACCGAACGTCGGCGAATAGGAGAGGGTGGTGCCCGGATTGCGGCTGATGAGGTCGAGCCAGGCCAGCGGGCGGCGGGCGAAGTCCTCCGTCTTGAGATAATCGACGCTGATCTGGTTGGCGAGCGGCGACAGCATGCAGCCGACCAGCCCCATGTCGTGGTACCAGGGAAGCCAGCTGACGACCCGGTCCGTGTCCTGCACCTGCAACCCGAGGCCATGCGAGCGGAGGTTGTCGAGCAGCGCATGGTGGGTGACCGCGACCCCGTGCGGGAAGCGGGTGGAGCCGCTGCTGTACTGGAGATAGGCGATCTCCCCCGGGTCCGCCCGGGGCAGCTCGGCCGCGGCCGGAGCCACATCGGCCAGGCTCTCCCAGCTGCGCCCTGCGACCGCCGACTGTTCGGCCGCCTCGGCGGTGAACTCGGCGAGTTCCGCGGGGTAGAGGAACAGGCTGGGATCGCTGCTCCCCAGCATGACCTTGAGCTGATCGACATAGGCGCCGCGCCCGCCGAAACTGGTCGGCAGGGGCAGCGGAACGGGCCACAGCCCGGCATAGACCGCGCCGAAGAAGCAGGCGGCGAACTCGGGCCCGGTCTCGGCGACCAGCGCGACCCGGTCGCCTTTCTTCAGCCCCAGCGCCAGGAAGCGGCGGGCGGTCGCCAGCGCGTCGGCGCGCAGCTCGGCATAAGGGTAAGGGCGCTCCAGCGTCCCGCGCGCGTCGTGAAAGTTCATGCCTCGACGGCCTCCCGCGGCATAGTCGAGCGCCTGCCCAAGCGTCGCGAAGTCGGCGATACGGCGCGGGCGGGGGTCCAGCGTGGGGGTGGCGCCCGGGGGCGCAAGGTCGGCTGCGGACTGATGATTGCGGTCGAGCACGCCGTGGTCCTATGGTTAACGACATCGGGTTGCGTCGGCGCACAAGCCGAGCGCAATGGCATTCACTCTCCCGGGTCAGTGTGGCACAATCAAGGCGTGAGCAGGGGAGCGGGGGACAGGGGGGAACGGGGCGGGCGCCGGCGGGCACCCCGGCCGCTCGACGGGGCCGGGCTGCAGGAACTGGCGCTGCGCTATGTTTCGCGCTTTGCCACAACCCGCGCCAAGGCCCGCGACTATCTCCGCCGCAAGCTGCGCGAGCGCGGGTGGGAAGGCGGCGACCCGCCCGACCTGGAAGCGCTGGTCGCCAAGCTGGCGGAGCTGGGCTATGTCGACGACGCCGCTTTCGCCCGGGCCAAGGCAGGGTCGCTGGGCGCGCGGGGCTACGGGTCCAAGCGGGTCAGCCAGGCGCTCGCCCGGGCGGGGGTCTCCGAAGCGGACGGGGAGGACGCCCGGACCGTGGCCGAGGACGGCGCGGTGGAGGCCGCCCTGCGCTTCGCCCGCCGCCGCCGCATCGGCCCGTTCGGCACCGGACGGCCGGACCCGGCGACCCGCGAAAAGGCGCTGGCGGCGATGATCCGCGCCGGTCACGCCTTTGCGCTCGCCAAAGCCATCGTGGACGCCGCGCCCGGCGAGCAGCCCGACCCCGAGCAGTTCGCACAGTTCCAACCGTAAGCAGGCCGTAACAGCTTTGCTTAACTGCCGTTAACCGTGCTACAAGTGGCATCGTGCAACCGGAGCCCGCCACGCGAGTCGCCGAATGGATGCCTGTGGCGGGGGCGGCGAGCGCGCCTGGCGGGGAACCCGTGCGTGCGTCCGGCCGGGTCAAATGGTTCGATGCCACCCGCGGCTTCGGGTTCATCGTTTCCGACGAGCTCGACGGCGACATCCTCATCCATTTCAGCGTGCTCAAGGATCATGGCCGGCGGAGCCTGCCCGAAGGAACCCTTGTGGAATGCGACGTGGTGCGGCAGAACCGCGGCCTTCAGGCGAGCCGCGTCGTCGCGATCGACCTCAGCCAGGCCCAGAGCCCGAGCGTTCTTGCCGCGGGCCCCTCGGCGGAGCGTTCGGATCGCCAGGATCTGCTGCAAGGGGCGGGCGCCTTCGAAGCCGTGGAGGTGAAGTGGTTCAACCGCGTGAAGGGCTATGGGTTCGTCAACCGTCCGGGGGACCCTGGTCAGGACATCTTTCTCCATATGGAGACCGTGCGCCGGGCGGGCATCATGGACCTGCAGCCGGGCCAGTTGCTGCAGGCGCGGATCGCGGAAGGGCGCAAGGGCCTGACCGCGGTCGACCTGCAGCCGTCCGCCTGAGCCTGGCCGCGGCGCTGCTGCCGCTGGCGGGGCTGTCCGCCGCCTGTCAGAGCCAAGGGGGCGAGCCGCAGCTGCAGCGCTCGGTCGCGGGGCTCGAACAGGTGCCGCTGACCGTCACCACCGCCGCGGGCAGGACCCACCGCTTCACCGTGGAGGTGGCGCGCACGCGCGAGGAACAGGCGCAAGGGCTGATGAACCGCCAGTCGGTGGCTCCGGATGCGGGCATGATCTTTCCAAGGAGCCCGCCAAGCCCGGCGAGCTTCTGGATGAAGAACACGCTGGTGCCGCTGGACATCATCTTCGTGCGAGGCGACGGCACGATCGCCAACATCGAGGAGAACACGGTACCGCTGAGCCTCGAGCCGGTCCTGAGCACCGAGCCGGTCGCGGCCGTGCTGGAGCTGGCCGGCGGGCGTTCGGCGGAGCTGGGCATCCGCGCCGGCGACCGGGTGAGCTGGCCGCGGTAGCGATGCCCTGTGTTCCTGCGGAGGTAGGAGCCCAGTGTTCTTCGGCTGGTCCCGAGTGAACTGGACCCCTGCCTTGACCTGGCGGTCACTTCATTCCGCAGGGGTACGGCTTGGCTTGCTTCCTCCACCAAGACAGGCCAGAGACTGCGCCTCATGGGATTCCTCGGTTCGATCTTCACCTGGTGGGACGGCGCCGGCCTGACCACCCGGCTGATGACCCGCCGCCACGGCCGGGAGGTGGGGCGCGACGAGGGGGGCAACATCTATTTCGTCCACCGCAAGGACCCGCGGCGACGCTGGGTGATCTACCAGGGCTCCAACGACGCCAGCCGGACTCCGCCGGGCTGGTCGAGCTGGCTGCGCGGGCAGATCGACGACGTGCCCGACAAGTCGCTGCCCCCGCGGCGTCCGTTCGAGAAGCCGGCGGTGGCGAACCTGACCGGCACCGGCGAGACCTACCGGCCCGCGGGCTCATTGTCGCGGCTTGGACAGCGGCCGGCCGCGACAGGCGATTACCAGGCCTGGACCCCGGATTAAGCGTGCGCGCGTTTCCCGCGATCCTGGCCGGCACGCTGTCGCTTGTCGCTTGCGACCGGCTGCAACCGGCGCCCGCTGCGCAGCAGGCGGAGCGCCCGGCCCAAGCGGCCCGGCCGACGCCGCCCGCACAGCCCGCCGCCGCCGCGGTGCAGCCGGGCACCACCCCGATGAACGGGCGGGTCGCCGTGCTCGGCTTTCTCAACAAGCGCAACGGCATCGCCCGCGACCTCACCCTGCGGCCCGGACAGGCGATCCGGATCAAGGATGCGATCGTCCGCTTGCGCGCATGCGAGACGACGCCGCCGTGGGAGTTCGACCGGCTGACGGGCGCGTTCGTGCAGCTGGACGTGCAGCAGCCGGGCGGCGGCTGGCGGCGAGCGTTCAGCGGCTGGCTGTACAAGGAATCGCCCTCGCTCAACGTGGTCGAGCATCCCGTCTACGATGTCTGGCCCAAGAGCTGCGTGATGAGCTTCCCTTCGGCGCCGGAGATGCCCGATGCGCCGGCGGAGACGAGCAATTCGTCGAGGGCGTCGAACCGGGCTTCGGACCGGAGCGCTTCGGACAGCAATCCGACGTAGCTGTCGCGCGAAACCGTTACCGCGCCCAGGCTGGCGAGGTGGTCGGTGATGAATTGGCAGTCGAGCAGGGTGAAGCCGCCGGCCTTGAGCCGGGCGACCAGCGCGGCGAGCGCCACCTTGGAAGCGTCGGTCGCCCGGCTGAACATGCTTTCGCCGAAGAACGCCCGGCCGAGCGCCACGCCGTAGATGCCGCCCGCCAGCCGCTCGCCCTGCCAGACCTCGACCGAATGGGCGTGGCCGCGGGCGTGCAGGGCGAGCATCGCGTCCTCGATCGGGCGGTTGATCCAGGTTTCGGGCCGGTCGGCGCAGCCCTCGATCACCCCGGCGAAGTCGTGGTTCGCGGTGACGGCGAAGCGGCCCGAACGGAGGGTGCGGGCGAGCGAGCGGGACAGGTGGAAGCGTGCCGGCGGGATGATCGCCCGCTCCCGCGGCTCGACCCAGAACAGGTCGGCGGCGTCGCGGCTCTCGGCCATCGGGAAGATGCCGGCCGCGTAGCCGCGCAGGACGAGGTCGGGGTCGAGGGCGGTCACGCACCCGCCCTACAGGATCGCGCGCACCTCGTCCTGCGGGCGGCACAGGCG
>NZ_CADCWA010000063.1 GCF_902806285.1 uncultured Sphingomonas sp.
AAGGCCCTGCGTTCGACGCGGCGCTTGGCCTGGCGCTCGAACACTTCTGCAATGAGTTCATGCTGGTTCATGGCGACCGCTTTCCTATCTGGGGCTTAGCCCGCGCTGCTCACTCGGATGGCGCCGTTCACGCCGGCGGGGAAGAACCCTCCCGCCTGAACTGAGCCGGCATTCAGGTAGGCGATGTTGAGCACGTCGCCGGTCGTGCGGGCAAAGACGAGCCCATTTTGGTCGACCGGAACGATGTTGCTCTGATCGCCGATCGGCGCGATGCCCTGATCGTCGTCGATCGGGTTGTCGAGCGTGTCGCGCGCGTTCGAGATCGCCTCCGTTGCCTGGATCAGTGCCGGCGTTTGGATGCCCTTCCGGAAGAGTGTCGTCCGAATAATGGCAGCATGGTAGGCTTCAACCGCCAGGAGGCCCGCGGACGCTTCCAGGAAGGTCTTGTTAGCGAGCAACGGCGCCGCGCCCCGGTATGCGGTAACGCCCACATCTTCAAAGATGAACGCGCCGAGGAGGAAATTCTCATCGTTCGCATAAGGGTCGAACGACTGGCCCTCGCCGACCAGGCCCGCCGCGCGCGCGGCGCTCGAAAAGGCTCCGGCGGGAGCAGTGCCGATGTCGATGGCTGGCTGTGCGATTGCGGCGGAACCCAGCGCGGTGCGAAGGAAGTTGACGTGCGCGATCTCGTCCTGCGCGATTTCTCGAGCGTACTGGGCGACCACGGGATCGGTGAAGGCGACTTGTCGGCCTCCGGTCACCGCACCTTGCGTGCCGGTTCCGGTCAAGCTGCTGTTCGGCAGTCCGGTGCCGTTGACCGCGAACGAGTAGAACTGCGCTTCGAGATATTCGAGGTTGAGCGCGAAGTTGAGGATGTCCGCGTCCGTCACCACCGCTTGCGCGAAGGCCTTGGAGCCGAACGCCGCGGCGGCAATGCCCACCCCTGCCGCGGCATAGGCACCGAAGCTCTGCACGAACGCGCGCCGATCCTCCCGTCGCCTTGCTCGATTTTCAAGGACTTCGAGCATCAACTCCTGGTCGGCCATCGTCGCCTCCGCATTAGGGTGTCGGGGATTGGAGGGCGAATGTCCGGACTTTTGAGGATATTGCCAAGGCCGACGAACGTCAGGTACGGCACCGTACATTCGGACGTGCGACTCGATCGGCTTTCAAATCGGTTCCGGGGCGACTGGAACAGTCTTGTCGATCGCCTCGCCCTCGTTCCGGCGCGCGTGCCCTGGGAGATTGCCTTTGCTGAAGCGGATCGAACCCGGTTGGCCCCGTCCCTGTTTCAAAAGCCGGAACTTCAACTTCCTGGATCAACTCGCACCCGCCGATCGCGCGAAACTCGAACCGCATCTGGAAGCCATGGCGGTCTCGCGCGGCACGACCCTCTTCCGTGCGTCCGATCCCGGCGAGCACATCTACTTCCCAGTAGATTCCCTGATCTCTCTCGAGCACAGCAACCAGATTGAGGTTGCGCTGATCGGTAGCGAAGGGCTGGTCGGTTGGCCGGCGCTCGTTGGCTGCGAGTCCTCGCCCTACCATGCGATCGTGCGCGGACGCGACGGAACCGTGCTGAGGATCAGGACGGACGCGGTGATTGCGACCGCATCGGCGACGCCTTCATTGGCAATGGCGCTCAGCCGTTTCGTCAACGTGATCAATGTCCAGATGTCGGAAGCCATCGGCGCCTGCGCGTTCCACCGGATAGACATGCGCGTCGCACGATGGCTGCTCCTCAGGCATGATCGCGTGAGCGGTGACGAGATCCTCGTAAACCATGACGAAATCGCCAAGAACCTCGGCGCGCGGCGGGCCAGCATCACCGACTGCCTTCATGTCGTCGAGGGGAACGGACTGGTGCGCTGTCGGCGAGGGCGGATATGGGTACGCGACCGGACGGGCCTGGAGGCACTGGCGACCGGCTGTTACGGTGCGGCGGAGTCATTCTATCGCCAGGTCATCGGCGCTTTCGGCAAGCCCGCGGCTTCCGCCTCGGCGCTTGCATTGGGCGGCAGACGGGGCGAGCCCGCTTCGGTCGGGCGGGGGAGCAACGGCTCAGGCTGCGCTCTGCCACAGCTTAATCCAGATGGAACGCCAGAACAGCGGAAGCGCGTAGTTCCTATCAGAAGCTAGACGCGCTGATAAAGACCTTCGTTCACCTTGCCGGTGCTTGGGACGCTGAGCAGCAGCAAGGGAAAAGGGCGGCTCCAAAGAAACCGCCCTCTTCTGTGAGTGCTGGGCCTCAGTCCCGCCTATTACCCGCGCTCTGGCGCCGGCTCCGGGGGCGGCGGCGGGGGCGGCGGCAACGGGCAGGTATCCGTCGCCAGGATCACCGAGCCGTCCGGGCAGGTTTGCGTGGCGGGCGGCGGTGGTGGCGGCGCCTCGACGACGGGCGGCGGCGGCGGCGGCGGGGGAGCCGGCGGCGCGCCGAAGTTGAAGATCAGGCTGGCAAGCAGCGAATGGCTGCGGAACCGCTGCTCGAAATTGGCGAACAGGTTCGCATTGGTGGTCTGGTTGACGATCGTCGGATTCGTCGGGTCGAGCACGAAGCGGTTCGCATTGCCGAGCAGGTTGACCCCGCTATCGTCCGCGAGATCTAGCCTACGGGTGCGGAAGTGGCGGTACTTGAGACCGACGTCGATGTTACTGGTGATCGCGAAGCGCGCGCCGGCGATCAGCTGGCCGGCCCAGGCGGCGTCCCTTGCGCCGGCGAACCTCACGCGGGCGCGGCCCACACCGGCGCCGGCGTAGAAGGACAGCCCTTCCTCGTCGCCGAAGTCGAGCAGGCCGTTGATCATTCCGGACACGACGCGGACCCGACCATCGAGGGTGAAGTCGGTTGCGACCAGCGGCGCCAGGCCCGGAGCTCCCGGGTCGGGCACGGCCGAGGGCCGGTTCAGCGCAGTGTTAAGCGCGGTGACGAGACCTCCGTCGATCTCGAACTCGTCGAGCCTGGCCCGCTTGAACCCGGCCTCGCCTTCAAGCCGGAACGCGCCGAAATCGTAGCCGACAATCGCATCCAGGTCGACGCCGCGCCGGTAGTCGATGCCAATGGCGTTGTTGAAGCTGGTATCGCCGGGACCTGCGGGGGCAACCGGAGCGGCCGGAGTCTGCGTCGTCGTGAAGTCGACGTCGATGTCGGCATCCTGGTCCTTGGGGAAGAGAAGGCCGCCCTCGACCCCGAAATAGGGTTGTCCGTCGCGGGCAGCCGCGGGCGACGCGACCGCCATCGCGGCAGTGGCGGTCAGTAGGAATATGCGCATGATGCCTCCTGTTCGGGCTCCAGGCCCCAGGCTCGCATACAGTAGCAATTGGATGGTGGGAACCGACAGTTTCGCGTGATTACCCGAGCACTGTTGCCTTGCGGGCACATGTCGTAGACCGAAGCGGCTATGCGCCTTTGGAGGGTGATAGCCGTTCTTGCGTAGGATCTACCCCAAGACATGCAGCACGCGGGGCGACAGTTGCGTCCAGCCGCGCACGGCTGCTTGATCGAGCTTCGCCACATCGACCGGGCCCATGTCGGCCACCTCGGCCCGCCAGCGCGCGCCGTGCTGATCGAGCCTCACCACGTTACCTTCGCCGCCGAGCGCGGCAACCAGACCTTCGCGCACATCGCCCGGTGCCGCTGCTAAAGCGGTCCTGATGTCCCCTGCAACCTGCTCCGCCTGCGGGCCGAGCACGACCTGCAATCCCCGTTCGCCCACGCGGATCAGGCCGCGGGCACCAAGCGCTCTGAGGGCGGACTCGTCGATCTGCACGGGATCCTGCAGCTCGAGCCGCAGGCGCGTGGTGCAGGCGTCGACCGAGCGGAGGTTCGCCGCGCCGCCCAGCGCCCCGACGAACGCGGGGGCCCCTGACGCTGTGGGGTTACCACCCGCCGGGGCGGCTTGCT
>NZ_CADCWA010000064.1 GCF_902806285.1 uncultured Sphingomonas sp.
CGACGTCGGCGATCGAAAAGGTCTCGCTGCCGTCGAGGCCCAGGCTGGCCGCCGTCTGCCCTTCCGGGAACTGCAGCGGCAGCACGCCCATGCCGACCAGGTTGGAGCGATGGATGCGCTCGAAGCTTTCGGCGATCACCGCCCGCACCCCCAGCAGCACCGTGCCCTTGGCCGCCCAGTCGCGCGAGGAACCGGTGCCATATTCCTTGCCGGCCAGGATCACCAGCGGCGTGCCTTCTTCCTTGTAGCGCATCGCCGCGTCGTAGATCGGCAGCTGCTCGCCTGATGGAATATGGCGGGTGAAGCCGCCCTCGACACCCGTGAGCATCTTGTTGCGGATGCGGATGTTGGCGAAGGTGCCGCGCATCATCACATGGTGGTTGCCGCGGCGCGCGCCGTAGCTGTTGAACTCGGGCCGGGGCACCTGCCGCTCCAGCAGCCACTTGCCCGCCGGGCTGTCCGCCTTGATCGAGCCCGCGGGCGAGATGTGGTCGGTGGTGATGCTGTCGCCGAACACCGCCAGCGCATGGGCGCCCTGGATGTCCTCGATCGGCCGCGGCGTCATGGTCATGCCCTCGAAATAGGGCGGGTTGGCGATGTAGGTGGACGCGGGCGGCCAGGCGTAGGTGGCGCCGCCCGTCACCTGGATCGCGTCCCACCGCTCGCCGCCGCGGAACACGTTGGCGTAGCGCTGGCGGAACAGGTCGGAATGGACGTGGGCGTCGATCAGCGCGCGCACCTCGTCGTTGGTCGGCCAGATGTCCTTGAGATAGACCGGCTGACCGTTGCGCGCCGTCCCGATCGGCTGGGTGGTGATGTCGCTGCGCACCGTGCCGGTCAGGGCGTAAGCGACCACCAGCGGCGGGCTGGCGAGGTAATTGGCGCGGCAGTCGGGCGACACCCGGCCCTCGAAGTTGCGGTTGCCCGACAAGACGGAGACCGCCACCAGGTCCTTGTCGGTGATCGCCTGGCTGATCGGCTCGGCCAAGGGCCCCGAGTTGCCGATGCAGGTGGTGCAGCCGTAGCCTACCAGGTCGAACCCGATGGCGTTCAGGTCCTCGCTGAGGCCGGAGCGGTCGAGATAGTCGGTGACCACCTGGCTGCCCGGCGCGAGGCTGGTCTTGACCCATGGCTTGCGGTCCAACCCGAACTCGCGGGCCTTGCGGGCGACCAGCCCAGCGGCGATCAGCACCGAGGGGTTGGAAGTGTTGGTGCAGCTGGTGATGGCGGCGATCACCACGTCGCCGTGGCCGAGGTCGTCGTCGGCGCCCGCCACCGCCACCCGCGGCTCGTTCGACTTGTTGTAGGTCGCCTCAAGCTCGGCATTGAACTGGTCGTCGACGTCGCTCAGCAGCACCCGGTCCTGGGGCCGCTTGGGACCTGCCAGGCTGGGCTGGACGCTGGCGAGGTCAAGCTCCAGCGTGTCGGTGAACAGCGGGTCGGGCGTGTCCGCGTCGCGCCACAGGCCCTGCGCCCGGCTGTATTCTCGGACAAGCTCGATCCGCTCCTCGTCGCGGCCGGTCAGCCGCAGGTACTCCAGGGTCCGCTCGTCCACCGGGAAGAAGCCGCAGGTCGCGCCATATTCGGGCGCCATGTTAGCGATGGTCGCGCGGTCGGCCAGCGTCATGGCATCGAGGCCGGGCCCGTAGAACTCGACAAAGCGCCCGACCACGCCCTTGGCGCGGAGCATCTGGGTGACGGTCAGCACCAGGTCGGTCGCGGTGATCCCCTCCTTGAGCGCGCCTTCCAGCCGGAAGCCGACCACTTCGGGGATCAGCATGGACACGGGCTGGCCCAGCATCGCCGCCTCCGCCTCGATCCCGCCCACGCCCCAGCCGAGCACGCCCAGGCCGTTGACCATGGTGGTGTGGCTGTCGGTCCCGACCAGCGTATCCGGGTAGGCGACCGTCTCGCCCGTCTGGTCCGCGCTGGTCCATACCGTCTGGGAGATGTGCTCCAAATTGACCTGGTGGCAGATGCCGGTGCCCGGCGGAACCACCTGGAAGTTGTCGAACGCCTGGCTGCCCCATTTCAGGAACTCGTAGCGCTCGCCGTTGCGGGCGTATTCGAGGTCCATGTTCTGGTCCATCGCCTGCGGCGTGCCGAACTCGTCCACCATCACCGAATGGTCGATCACCAGGTGCACCGGCACCAGCGGGTTGATCTTCTGCGGGTCGCCGCCGAGGCTCTTCATCGCATCGCGCATGGCGGCGAGGTCGACGACCGCCGGCACGCCCGTGAAGTCCTGCATCAGCACGCGCGCGGGCCGATACTGGATCTCCCGCGCGATCCGCCGCTCCTTCTGCCAGTCGACCATCGCCGCCAAGTCGTCGCGGGTGACCGTCACCCCATCCTCGAAGCGCAGCAGGTTCTCCAGCAGCACCTTCATGGAGAAGGGCAGCCGGCTGACGTCGCCCAACGCCGCGCCCGCCTTGGGCAGGCTGTAGTAGGCGTAGTTCTTGCCGCCGACGGCCAGGGTTGAACGGGTCTTGAGGCTATCCTGGCCGGTCGGAATCATGCGCGTTTTCCTGAATAACTGAACGGGTCTGATAAGGGGATCGCGACCGGCCTTAGCAAGCCTCCCGAGGGCCCGCAAACGCCGTTCAGGCCCGCGCCTTGCTCCGGACCTGGCGCCTGGCCTTCGCCTCGACCTGCTCCACCGCCGCCTTGGCCGCGGCCCGCTCCTGCGGGTCGCCGGCGCGGTCGCCCTGCGCGTCGATCGCCTGCTTGAACTGTTCCTTGAGCAGCGCGATCTCCTCCTCCTCCAGGTCCTCGATCCCAGCCATCTCGTCCCGTGCGCCCTTCACCGCGTGCAGCAGCTCGTCGAGTTTGGCGTGCATGGCAACGTCGCGCTTGCGGTCCTCGGTCTCCCGGTCGCCCTGCCGGTTGAGCACCATCTGGGTAAGGGTGATCGCCAGGATCGACAGCGCCGCGGTCAGCAGGTCGGTGGGCAAGCCGACCAGGAACCAGCCGCCGCAGAACAGGATCACCCCGACCTGCACATAAGGGTGCGCGAAGACGTTGCTCACCCATTCGGAGATGCGGTCGCCAAGCTGGACCAGCCTGCTCTTCGGCTCGGACATTACGCTGGCACAACGAAATATACGGCCAATAGTTTCAGGGTTGGAACAAACCTTCCGCAAGCGGGTTGTTTCAAACAGGGAAAAGCTCTCGTCAGGGCCGTCGGGCATGATCAGCACGCAGGACTACCGTCGTCGCATGGCTTCGCTCGCTCGGGCGGAAGCCGGCCGTTCGCCCACGCGCGTTGTGCAGGGTTTTTCCGCCATCGCCCTTGCGCGTCGCTGCGCCAGCCGTCCCGACCGGCCCGGCGCCGTCGATCCGGTCGCCGCGTCCAGGCCGGATGCGGTGCCGCTTCTGCTGCGCGCCTGAAGCGCTGTACTCGAAGCGCTAGATCAGCCCTCGCCGCCGCAGGTACCAAATCGGCAGGACCGCGCTCGCCACCATCGCCGAACCTGCCAGCGGATAGCCCCACGGCTTGCTCAGCTCCGGCATGAACTCGAAGTTCATCCCGTAAACGCCGGCGATCAGGGTAGGCGGCAGGAACACCAGCGAGGCCCAGGAAAACACCTTCATCGCCGCGTTCTGCTCGACGCTGATCAGGCCCAGCGCCGCATCCATCAGGAAGCCGAGGTTCCCCACCAGGAAGTTGCTATGGTCGCTGAGCGCCGCCGCATCCTGCTGCAGGCTCAGCAGGTGTTCGCGCGTGCTCTTGCAATGCGGTTGGTGCATCCGGTCCGAACCGAGCAGAAAGCCGAGCAGGCGGGAGGCGCTGACCGCCGTTTCCCGCGCCCGCGTCAACAGCGACTGCGCCCGGCCCACGCGGGTCAGCAGCGCCGTCAGCGCCCGCACCGGGACGCGGCGTTCGTCCATCTGCTCGGCGAACACGTCATGGCTGATCCGCTCGATCTCCGCCGCCACCCCTTCCAGCTCGTCCGCCAGCCGGTCCAGGATCGCATCGAGCAGCCGGATCAATACGGTCAGGGCGTCGCGCACCAGCTCCGGCTCGTGGTTCGCATGGTGCACGAAGGCCCGCACCGGCTTGGGGTTGGCGTAGCGAATGGTGACCAACTTGTCGGCGGCGAGGACGAAGCCGATGGGTTCGCTGGTCGGCTTGCCTTCGACCACCCCCGTCAGCGTCGCCAGGGTCATGTAAAGCGTGCCGTTCTTCTCGTACAGGCGGCTCGACGGCTCGATCTCGACCAGGTCGTCGCGGGTCGGCACCGCAATGCCGAGCGCCTGCTCGACCACTTTCTCCTCTTCGCGGGTCGGCTCTTCCAGGTCGATCCAGGTCGCGCCCGGCGGGATGCTGCCGCGGCCTGCTTCGACCAAGCTCCCGTCACAGGTCGGACCGTAAACCCGCAGCATGGGGCGGTCATCCTCCGGCGCAAGCCGCTTGGCAAGCCACCGCGCCTCGCTTAGG
This sequence comes from uncultured Sphingomonas sp., assembly GCF_902806285.1. Lineage (GTDB taxonomy): Bacteria > Pseudomonadota > Alphaproteobacteria > Sphingomonadales > Sphingomonadaceae > Sphingomicrobium. The sequence goes on from NZ_CADCWA010000064.1 coordinate 4,442, forward strand.
GTCCAGACCCATAAACCGCAATGGCCGTGACGGAGCGGGTTCCGGTGCAGGAGTAGAAGCGAGGAGGAAGCGATGCTCCTGCATCGTGACCGACGAGCGACGCCCGCCTGCGCCGGAACCCGCCCGCCGCTTCGCGGTCGACCGGAGAAGTCCGCTGAACGGCGTCGCTTGCTTGCGCGTAGCTTCAGCTACGCGACTGCGCTGCACTTCTTGTCAGCGGACTTCTCCGGTCGATCCCGGCCGTTGCGGTTTATGGGTCTGGACCCTAGCCAGCGGAGAGCCGATGACCTCCCTGTCCCACAGCCACGACTACCATAGCGCGGCGGACGCCCGGAACGAGCGGCGCACCCGCTGGGTCGTGCTGCTGTCGGCGACGATGATGGTGGCGGAGATCTGGGTCGGCACGGTGACCGGCTCCATGGCGCTGATCGCGGACGGCTGGCACATGGCGACGCACACGCTGGCGCTGGGCGTGGCGGCGCTGGCCTACTGGCTGGCGCGGCGCTGGGCCGCCGATCCGCGCTTCAGCTTCGGCACGGGCAAGCTCGGCAGCCTGGCCGGCTTCGCCTCCGCACTGGCGCTCGCCGCGGTGGCGCTCGGCATTGCCTGGGAGAGCATCGCCCGCTTCCTCCAGCCGCGCGGCGTCGACTACCGCGAGGCCATGCTGGTGGCGGCCATCGGCTTGCTGGTGAACTTGGTCAGCGCCGCCCTGCTGCACGATGGCGGTCACCAGCACGGCCGGGGGCACCATGGCGAGCACGCCCGTCACGACCACCACCACCAGGACCAAAACCTGCGTTCGGCCTACCTCCACGTCCTGGCCGACGCGCTCACCTCCGTGCTCGCCATCGCCGCGCTGGCAGCCGGCATGTTCCTCGGCTGGCGCTGGCTCGATCCTGCGGTCGGGCTGGTCGGAGCGGCCGTGATCCTCGTCTGGGCCGCCGGGCTGATCCGCGACACGGCCGCCGTGCTGCTCGACCGGGTTCCCGACGACGCCCTGTGCGACGGCATCCGCCGACGGATCGAGGCGCCCGGCGACGTCCGTATCGCCGACTTCCACCTGTGGCAGGTAGGGCCCGGCCGCTTCGCCGCGATCGTGGCGCTGGCCGGCCCGGTCACCGCCGCCGAAATCCGCCGCCGCATCGGTCCGGACCCGCGCCTCGCCCACGTCACGGTGGAGATCGGGTGAGCGGCCGGCCGAAGCGCGCTCACTCCCGTCGCACAGGCGGGGGAAAGCAGGGGCTCGCAGTATCCTGTCCGCTGACCGAACCACTCCGGAGTTTCCCTATGCGCCACCACCTCCTCCTACCGCTTGCCGCCCTGTCCCTCGCCGCGCCCGCCCATGCCCATGAGGTCTTCGGCGGCGTGTACAAGCATGCGGTGGACACCCCGCTGAGCCTCGGCGGCAGCGGTGAGGGGGGCATGGACCTGCAGCTGGGCTACCGCTTCAACGGCTTGGGCGGCACGGGCTTCCAGCCTTATGTGTTCGGCGGGCTGAACAGCGCCGGGGACACCAGCTATGCGGCGGCCGGACTGAGCTACCGGTGGGGGAAACGCTTCTACCTGCGTCCCGGCATCGGCCTTGCCGTCCACACCGGCTCGGCCGGCGACTTCGAAGTTCCCGGCAACGGCGAGATCGAGTTCGGCAGCCGCGTCCTGTTCGAGCCCGAGCTCGGCATCGGCTACCAGGCCAACGATCGCCTCAGCGTCGAGGCCAGCTGGGTGCACCTGAGCCAAGGCCAGCTGTTCGGCAAGCAGAACCCGGGCATCGACAACATCGGGGTGCGGCTGAACTGGCGGCTGTAGGCAGACACCGCAGCCCGCCCCTCGTCACCCCGGCCCTGAGCCGGGGTCCGCCTTGTTCTTCCGTAGAGACGGAAGGCGGATGCCGGATCAAGCCTGTCCTGAGCTAGTCGAAGGGTCCGGCATGACGGCTTAGTCACCGCCCCAGCATCTTCTCCGGCAGCACCACCCGGTCGAACGTCGCCTCGTCCACCAGCCCGAGCTCCAGCCCCGCTTCCTTGAGGGTCAGCCCCCCCTTGTGCGCATGCTTGGCGATGTTGGCCGCATTGTCGTAGCCGATCTCCGGCGCCAGCGCGGTGACCAGCATCAGCGAGCGGTTCATCAAGTCGGCGATGCGCCGCTCGTCCGGCTCCGCGCCGTCGAGCATCCGCTCGGTGAAGCTCTCCATGCCGGTTGCCAGCAGGTTGATCGAGCGGATCACGTTGGCCCCGATCAGCGGCTTGAACACGTTCAGCTCCATGTGGCCCTGAAGCCCGCCGACCGTCACCGCGACGTGGTTGCCCATCACCTGCGCCGCGACCATGGTCAGCATCTCGGCCTGGGTCGGGTTGACCTTGCCCGGCATGATCGAACTGCCCGGCTCATTCTCCGGCAGCTTGAGCTCGCCCAACCCGCAGCGCGGACCGCTGCCCAGCAGGCGGATGTCGTTGGCGATCTTGGTCAGCGCCACCGCGACCACGTTGAGCACGCCCGACAGCTCCACCAGCGTGTCGTGCGCGGCCAGCTCCGCGAACTTGTTGGGCGCGGAGGTGAAAGGCAGCTGCGTCAGGTTCGCGACCTCGGCCGCGAACGCCTCGGCGAAGCCGGGCGGCGCGTTGAGGCCGGTCCCGACCGCCGTTCCGCCCTGCGCCAGCCGCATGACCCGCGGCAGGCAGCCCTCGACCCGCTCGATGCAGTCGGCGATCTGCTGGGCGTAGCCGCTGAACTCCTGCCCCAGCGTCAGCGGGGTCGCATCCTGCAGGTGGGTGCGCCCGATCTTGACGATGCGGTCCCACGCCACGGCCTGCGCCTCCAGCCGCGCGTGGATCATCCTGAGCGCCGGCAGCAGCCGCTTGTGCACCGCCCGGCCCGCCGCGATGTGCATGGCGGTGGGAAAGCTGTCGTTGGACGACTGGCCCTGGTTGACATGGTCGTTGGGGTGGACCGGCGCCTTGCCGCCGCGGGTGCCGGTCAGCGCTTCGTTGGCGCGGCCCGCGATCACCTCGTTGGCGTTCATGTTGGACTGGGTGCCCGAACCCGTCTGCCAGATGACCAGGGGAAACTGGCTGTCGAGGTCGCCGCGTGCGACCTCTGCCGCCGCCTGCTGGATCGCCTCCGCGAGCGCCGGATCGAGCCCGCCGATCCGCGCGTTCACCCGCGCCGCCGCCTGCTTCACATAGCCCAGCGCGTGGACGATCTCCGCCGGCATCTGCTCGCGCGGACCGAATGGGAAGTTGCCGATCGACCGCTCGGTCTGGGCGCCCCAGTAGCAGTCGGCCGGGACGTCGATCGGGCCGAAGCTGTCGGTCTCGGTGCGGGTCTGGTCGGGCATGCGGGTCCTCTCGTTCGTCCTCGCACGCGTCATTGCGAGGAGCGAAGCGACGAAGCAATCCAGTTTTCTTCGTCGCGAAAGCAGCAATTGGATTGCTTCGCTACGCTCGCAATGACGAGCCCCCGGCCCGTCACTTCTTCCGAGTGAAGTCCACGCTGACGACGTTGGAGCCATCGTCCGCCGCCGCGACCTGCTCGGCCGGGGCGTCGTTCTCCGCCTCCTCGTGCACCTCGTGCCCGTCGCTCTCGGCCCCGCTCGCCTGGAACTTCAAGGAGAAGTCCACCGCCGGGTCGACGAAATCGGTCACCGCCGCAAACGGCACCCGCAGGATGGAGGGTATCCCTCCGAAGCTCAGGCCTACCGTGAAGTGGTCGCCGTTTACCTTGAGGTCCCAGAAGCGGTGCTGAATGACGATGGTCATCTCGTCGGGAAAGCGCTGCGCCAGCTGCTTGGGGAGCTCCACTCCGGCCATGCGCGTCTTGAAGGTGATATAGAAATGGTGCCCGCCCGGCAGGCCGCCGCCTTCCACCACCCGCAGCACGCGCCCGACCACGTCGCGCAGCGCTTCCTGCACGATCTCGTCGTACGGAATCAGGCTTTCGGGCGTCTCGTCGGCCATCGGAACTCGTGGTAGCGGGGCAAAGCCAAGCGTCAACCGGGGAATTGGGATGCCGATCGATCACAAGCAGCCGTATGACGGCGGCAACGTCTTCGCCAGGATCCTGCGCGGCGAGCTGCCGTGCAAGGCGGTGCTGGAGACCGAGCACAGCCTGGCGTTCCACGACCTCCATCCCCTGGCACCCGTGCACGTGCTGGTGATCCCCCGGGGCGCCTACGTCTCCTGGGACGATTTCTCGGAGCGCGCCAGCGAGGCGGAGATCGCCGACTTCGTCCGGGCCGTGGGCGAAACCGCCCGGCGGGTGGGCGCCGATGCCCAAGGCTACCGGCTGCTCGCCAACACCGGCAAGCGCGCCGGGCAGGAAGTGCCGCACCTCCACGTTCACCTGTTCGGCGGCGAGCCGCTCGGGCCCATGCTGTCCCGCTAAGCGTCACCGGCTCGTAACAGGGATTGCGCCCCCAAGATAAGGCGCTAGGCTCCGGCGCACATGCTTGGAGGGGAATGTTGAATGGCTAGTACACCAGTCCGGGGCGGCCTGTTCGGCCGGGTCAAACCGCTGGATGCCATTCTCGCCACGGCCGAGAAGAAGTCGCTGCATCGCACGCTTGGGGCATTGCAGCTGACCCTGTTCGGCGTCGGCTGCATCATCGGGACCGGCATCTTCGTGCTGACGTCCGTGGGCGCCCAGAAGGCGGGACCCGGCCTGCTGATCAGCTTCGTCATCGCCGGAGCCGTCTGCATCGTCGCCGCCCTCTGCTATGCCGAGATCGCTTCCATGGTGCCCGTGGCGGGCTCCGCCTATACCTACTCCTATGCCGTCCAGGGCGAGTTCCTGGCCTGGACCGTCGGTTGGGCGCTGTTGCTCGAGTACGCCGTGGGCGCGTCGGCGGTCTCCGTAGGCTGGTCGAACTATTTCATCGACACGGTGGTGGAGCGAAGCTGGGGCCTCAACTTCCCCGACTGGCTCAGTTCCGGCCCGCTGATCCTTGGCGGCGAGGCGGGCGGATTCATCAACCTCCCAGCGATGGTCATCGCGCTGCTGATGACCGTTCTGCTCGTCATCGGCACCTCTGAAAGCGCCAAGTTCAATGCCATCCTGGTTGCCGTGAAGGTCACGGCGCTGACCCTGTTCGTGGCCCTCACCGTGCCGGCGATCAAGGCGGAGAACTTCACCCCCTTCGCGCCCGGCGGCCTGTTCGGCGGCTTCGGTTCGGGCGTCGGCGTGGTTGGCGCGGCCGCCACCATGTTCTTCGCCTACGTCGGCTTTGACGCGGTATCGACCGCGGCCGAGGAGACCAAGAATCCGCAGCGGAACGTGCCGATCGGCCTGATCGGGAGCCTCCTCATCTGCACCATCTTCTACATGGTGGTGACGGCCGGAGCGGTGGGAGCCATGGGCGGCCAGCCGATCCTCGGCGCGGACGGCAATCCGCTCGGAGCCGGGGAGGAACTCTCGCGTCAGTGCGCCATGCCGCAAAATGCCGAAGCCCTGGTGTGCTCGCGCGAGCCGCTGGCCCACGTGCTGCATACGCTGGGCTACGGCACGATCGGCAATCTGATCGGCTACGCCGCGTTCATCGCACTGCCCTCCGTGATCCTGATCCTGCTGTTCGGCCAGACGCGCATCTTCTTCGTCATGGCCCGCGACGGGTTGCTGCCTGAGGCCCTGTCGCGCGTCCACCCGCGGTGGAAGACCCCGCACATCGTGACCATCATCACCGGGCTGATCGTCGCGGTGGCGGCCGCCTTCTTCCCGGTCGGCCGCCTGGCGGACGTCGCGAATGCCGGCACGCTTTACGCCTTCCTCATGGTTGCGATCGCGGTGTGGCAGCTGCGGCGGATCGACCCGCATCGGAAACGCGCGTTCCGGGTGCCGGCGGTCGGGCTGGTTGCGACCCTGACGGTGGTCGGCTGCCTGTTCCTGTTCTTCAACCTCGCCGGCGAGGCGATGATGGTGCTCCCCATCTGGACCGCGGTGGGCCTCGTCTTCTACGCCCTCTACGGCTACCGGAAGAGCCATCTCGGGCAGGGCCGGGTCGAAGTGCACGAAACCGAGGTCACCGAGCTCGAGCCGGGCATCCCCGGCGTCGACGACCAGGATCGCTCGCCCAGCCGGACCTGACCGGTTACTGTTGAGTGGGCGGCGCCAATGCTGGAGCCGCCCCGGCCCTTTTATCCGAGCAATTCGCCAGCTAGAGTCTTGAGGTCCGCCTCCGGTCGCGCCCCATAATGCCCGATGACCTCGGCCGCGGCGATGGCGCCGAGCTTCAGCGACGGCTCCAGCCCCAGCCCCCGCGCCTGTCCAGCCAGGAAGCCCGCCGCGAACAGATCACCCGCACCCGTCGTGTCGACCAGCCGTGAGACCGGCTCGGCCGGCACGCTCGCCCGGTCCTCGCCGGCCACCGCGACCGCGCCCTGCTCGCTGCGGGTGACCACCAGCACCGGCACCTTCGGCGCCAGCGCCGTGAGCCCGGCCTCAAAGTCGTCCTCGCCCGTCATCGCCGCCAGCTCCGCCTCGTTGGCGAACAGGATGTCGACGCGCCGCTCGTCGAGCAGCCGGTGGAAATCGGCCTTGTGCCGGTCGACGCAGAAGGTGTCGGACAGGGTGAAGGCCACCCTGCGCCCGGCCGAGCGAGCCGCGTCGATCGCCGCTTCCATCGCGGCGCGGGGACCTTCGGGGTCCCATAGATAGCCTTCCAGGTAGAGGATCCCGGCATCCGCCACCGCGGCATGGTCGATCGCGCTCGCTTCCAGCAGCTGGGCCGCCCCCAGGAACGTGTTCATGGTCCGCTGCGCATCGGGGGTCACCAGGATCAGCGAGCGGGCGGTCGCCCCGACATCCGGCCGCGGCGCGACGAGAAACTCGACCCCCAGGCTCCGGATGTCGTGCCGGTAGATGGCGCCGAGCTGATCGTCCGCGACCTGTCCCACGAACCCCGCGCTGCAGCCGAGCGTCGCCAGCCCCGCGGCGGTGTTGCCCGCCGACCCGCCCGAAAGCTCCCGGCCCGGCCCCATCAGATTGTACAACCGCTCGGCCTCCCCTTCATCGATCAGCCGCATGGCTCCCTTGGCCAGCCCCTGCTCGGCCAGGAAAGCGTCGCTGGCATCGGCGATCACGTCGACGATGGCGTTGCCGATGCAGAGCACGTCGAAGCGGGGCTGGGTCATGGAAGGTCCTGGTCAGTTGTCGCAGAAAGCGCGCCGGGTAGCTGCGGGACGCTTGCCAGTCCAGCCGCGCATCCCCAAACGGCAGCCATGCGCAGTCTTGGCATGGCAGTCCTGTCCCTCCTTCTCGCCGCTTGCACCACCACGGCGCCGACCGGCGTGCCGGCACCCGCGCAGGGGCCCCGCCCGCAACCGCAGGCACAGCTGCCGCAGCAGCGCGGCGGCCTCGTCGGCCTGTCCGCGGACGAGCTCGTCGCCCGCTTCGGCCGCCCCGGCTTCCAGGTGCGCGAGGGGCCCGGGCTCAAGCTGCAATGGTCGGTGCCGGGGTGCGTGCTCGACACCTATCTCTACCCGCCGCCCAGCGGGATCGGCATCGCGCGGGTGACCTATGCCGAAGCTCGGCGCCCCGACGGCAACCCGACCGATCAGGCCGGCTGCATCGCCGCGGTCGACGCGACGGGCTGAAGCCGCGCCAGCGCCCACTCCGCCGCTTCGGCCACCACCGGGTCCTCGTCGCCGAGCAGCGCCTCCACCCGCGGCAGCAGCGTGCGGTCGCCGCTGTTCCCCGCCGCGATCAGGCAATTGCGAAGGAACCGCCGAACCCCAATCCGCTTGATCGGCGACCCCGCGAACAGCTCGCGAAAGCTCGCGTCGTCGAGGGCCAGGAGGTCGCGCAGCCTCGGCGCCGTCAGTTCGGCCCGCGGCAGGAAGGCCTGGTTGGCTCGCCCGGCCTGGGCGAAGCGGTTCCAGGGGCAGACGGCCAGGCAATCGTCGCAGCCGTAGATGCGGTTGCCCATCGCCGCCCGATACTCGTGCGGGATCGGCCCGGCATGCTCGATCGTCAGGTAGGAAATGCAGCGTCGCGCATCGATCCGTCCGGGACCATCGAACGCCGCGGTCGGGCACGCCTGGAGGCAGCGCGTACAGCTGCCGCAATGCTCGGATGCCGATGGGTCGGGCTCCAGCTCCAGCTCGGTGAAGATCACCCCCAGGAAGAACCAGTTGCCATGCTCGCGCGACAGGAGGTTGGTGTGCTTGCCCTGCCAGCCGATGCCGGCGGCGGCGGACAGCGGCTTCTCCATCACCGGCGCCGTGTCGACGAACACCTTGAGCTCGCTCGGCACCTGGTCGACGATGAACCGGGCGAGCGCCTTCAAGCCCTTCTTCACCGTCTTGTGGTAGTCGCCGCCCTGCGCATAGACGCTGATCCGCCCGACCCCCGCCTCCTCGGCCAGCCGCCGCGGGTCCTCCGCCGGCGCATAGCTCATCGCCAGCGCGATCACGCTCCTGGCCTCGGGCCACAAACGCTGCGGCGCCGAGCGCTGTTCGACCCGCTCCTCCATCCAGCCCATCGTCCCGTGCCGCCCGGCGGCAACCCACCGCTTCAGCTCCTCGCCCGCGCCCGGCACCGCATCGGCCCGCGCGAACCCGCAGGACACGAAACCCAGCCGCGCGGCCTCGGCGCGTATCGCTTCCTTAAGAGTTGCGGAGTCAAACACTTGAGCGCCATACCCCCGTTGCCCCGAGCTTGTCGAAGCTTGTCCCGAGCTTAGACGAGGAGGGGCCTTCCGTTCGCCGACGAGGAAAAGCAGTGCTTCGACAGGCTCAGCACCTACGGGATGAGGCAGCGGCAGCTTACGCCATCGAGGCGCACGACCTCGTCAAGGACTTCCCCGGCAAGCGCGCGGTCGACGGCGTGTCGCTGTCGGTGCCGGAGGGCAGCATCTACGGCATCCTCGGCCCGAACGGCGCCGGCAAGACCACCACCCTGCGCATGCTGCTCGGCATCATCGAGCCGTCGTCCGGGCATCGCCGGCTGCTGGGCCACGATCAGCCGCTGCACGCCGCAGAGCAAGTCGGCTACCTGCCCGAGGAGCGCGGCCTCTATCCGGCGATGACTTCGCGCGAGGCGATCGCCTTCATGGGCGCGCTGCGCGGATTGCCGCTGGCCGAAGGACGTCGGCGGGCAAGCGCGCTGCTGGCGGACCGCGGGCTCGGTGACTGGGAGAAGCGACCGATCCGCAGCCTGTCCAAGGGCATGGCGCAGACCGTGCAGCTGCTCGGAACGCTGGTTCACCGTCCGCGCCTGGTGGTGCTCGATGAGCCTTTCTCCGGCCTGGACGCGATCAATCAGGAGAAGCTGGAGGAGCTGATCCGGGCGGAAGCGGCGGCCGGCACCACCGTCATCTTCTCCACCCACGTCATCGCCCACGCCGAGCGGCTATGCGAGCGGATCGCCATCATCGCCGCGGGCTCGGTGGCGTTCGAAGGCGCGGTGGACCAGGCGCGGGACCAGCTGCGGCCGATAGTCCAATTGCGCACCCGCTCACCCGACGGTCCGTGGCGAGCAGCGCTGCCACCCGATGCGCGGCGCCAGGGGGACAGCTGGAAGTTCGAGCTTCCGCCGGGCGGCCCGGAGCCGCTGCTCCGCGCCCTGATCGACGGGGACGCAGGCATCGAAACCCTGTCGATCGAGCGGCCCGGCCTCCACGACGCCTTCGTCGCCATCGCCGGAGAAGCCGCCGCCGCAGCGCTGCGGACGGGAGAAGCGCAATGAGATTGGGAGCACTGCTCCGCTCGGCCTTCGTGATCGGCCGCCGCGACTTCACCGCGACCGTCTTTTCCAAGGCCTTCCTGTTCTTCCTGCTCGGCCCGCTGTTTCCGTTACTGATCGTTCTGCTGTTCGGCGGGATCGGCGCCAATGTCGCGCGCGAGGCCGAACGGCCGACGGTGGCGGTGATAGCGACGGCTGCGGACTTCGCTAGGCTGGAGCAGGCGCATTCCGCGCTGGAACGGGGGCTGCGCGGCGTGCCGCTGGTCCGTCTGCGGCGTTTCGACCCGGATCGCGACCTCGCCGAACAGGCGCGAGGCCTGCTCGCGTCGAGCAGCCCGCCCGTCACCGCGGTGCTCAGCGGTCTGCCCGCGCAGCCGCGGCTGACCGGCGCGGTCCGCAGCGGCGACCAGATCCACGCGCAAGTGGAACTGCTGCTCACTCAGGCGCGCGCCGCACCCGGATCGCCGGTCGCCGTGGAGACGATGGCCCGTGCATCCGGCAGCACAGCTTCCGCGCGGGCGCTGACCGCTCACGGCGGCCAGGCGCTGCTGTTCCTGCTGACCCTGCTGCTCGCCGGCATGCTCCTGTCCCAGCTGATCGAGGAGAAGAGCAACAAGGTGATCGAGGTGCTGGCGGCGGCGGTGCCGGTCGAGGCGATCTTCCTCGGCAAGCTGTTCGCCATGCTCGCCATGTCGCTGCTCGGCATCACGGTCTGGGCCACCGCCGCGCTGACCGGCCTTACCTTGCTCGCTTCGCCGGGAGCAATGGAAGCGCTGCCGCCGCCCGCGCTGGGCTGGCCGGCGTTCGCGATCCTGGCGGTGATCTACTTCGCCGCCGCCTACCTGCTGATCGGCGCGGCCTTTCTCGGGATCGGTGCGCAGGCCTCTACCGTGCGCGAGGTGCAGACCCTGTCCATGCCGGTCACCATGGCGCAGGTCGTGATCTTCGCGCTGGCGACCGCCGCGGCGGCGGACATGGACAGCCCGGCCGGCCTAGCCGCGGCCGCCTTTCCGCTGTCCTCACCTTACGCGATGATCGCCCGGGCGGCACAGGACGGGGCGTGGTGGCCGCACCTGCTCGCGCTGCTGTGGCAAGCTTTGTGGATCGCCGTGATCCTCCGCTTCGCCGCCGGCCTGTTCCGCCGCTCGGTCCTGAAAAGTGGCCCACAGCGCAGGCGCTGGTGGCGGCGGGCGGTTGAAGCGAGCTGAGATCAGGCCGCGGGCGCCGGCCCGAGCTGTTGCCAGCCACCCGATCCTAGCCGATCGCCTCACGCGCCATCTCGGTCAGTCTGGCCATCAATGCCCGGTGCGGGAATGGCCCGTGACTGATGCGAGCGACTCCCGCGTGCGCCCATTCCCGCTTCGGCGGTGCGCCCGGAAAGGCGATCACGTTGAGCGGCAGCGGCACCGCACTCACGACCCGCTCGATCTGCCCCGGATCGCTCAGCCGCGGCACGAAGAAGCCGCTTGCGCCGGCATCGGCGAAGGCTCGCCCGCGCTCGATCACCTCGTCAACCAGCGCCGCGTCATGCTCCGTTCGCTTGAGGAACAGGTCGGTTCGCGCGTTGATGAAGAAGTCGGCCCCGACCGCATCGCGGATCGCCCGGATGCGGCGAACCTGGGGCCCAAGCGGGTGCAGCCCTTCCCCACCGACCAGCTGATCCTCGAAGTTGCAGCCGACCGCGCCCGTTTGCTTGAGCGCCAGGACGTTGGCCGCGCCTTCGTCGGGGTCGGTCGAGTAAGCGCCTTCGAAATCCACGGTCAGCGGCAGGTCGACCGTCGCCATGATCCGGCGCGCATTGTCGAACACGTACGCCAGCGGGACCTTGTGCCCATCGCCGTACCCGGCCGCGTCGCCCACCGGGTGGCTGCCGGTGGCGAGCGCCTTGGCTCCCGCGGCTGCCACGGCGACGGCGCTTCCCGGGTCCCAGATGTTGTACAACACCAGCGGCTGGCCCGGCACGTGCAGCGCCGCAAAGGTGGCGTAGCGGCTCATCCTCTAGTGAACGAACCGCGCCACCACGTCGCGGTAGGAGCGGCTGACCTTCACCTGCGCGCCCGAGTCCAGCACCAGGAAGCATTCGCCGTTGGTATGCGGCTTGACCTGGCGGACCAGGTCCAGGTTGACGATGGTGGAGCGGTGCACCCGCTGGAAGCGCCGCGGGTCGAGCCGCTTTTCCAGGTCCTTCATCGTCTCGCGCAGGATCAGCGTGTTGTCGCCGGTCTGGATGCACATGTAATCGCCGGCCGCGTCGATCCGCTCGATGGTGTCGACATCGACGCGGAAGATCTGCCCCTGGTCCTTGATGTTGATCATCTTCTCGAAGCGGTTGGACGCGTGCGGCTCGGCGGTGGTGCCGCCCTCCGCCAGCTCCTCGGCCGCTTCCGGCGCATGCTCCTCCAGCGCTTCCTTGAACCGCTCGGCTTCCTGCGCCCCGCGCTTCTCGGACAAGCGCTGGCGCACCCGTTCCATGGTCGTGGCGAGCCGGTCTTCCTCCACCGGCTTCATCAGATAGTCCACCGCCTGCGCCTCGAATGCCCGCAGCGCATGGTCGCCGTAGGCGGTCACGAACACGAACAAGGGCGGCTCGACCTCCATCAGCCCTTGGATCACCGAAAAGCCGTCGAACCCCGGCATCTGGATGTCGAGAAACACGAGATCGGGCTTGTGGGTCTTGATCGCGCGGATCGCCTCGCGACCGTTGTTGGCGGTGGCGACCACTTCAATATCGTCATGGGGTTCCAGCCGCAGGCGCAGTCCCTGGGTCGCCAGGGGCTCGTCGTCGACCAGAATGGTACGAATGCTCATCCAAAATCCTGTCTGCTGCTCCGCCCGTCACCCGATTCGAGCGGGATTTCCACCGTAACGCTGAAGCCCCCATGTTCGTTCGTGCGTGTCGTGAAGCTGTGCGCCTGGCCATAGGCTTGCGCCAGGCGGTCCTTGGTGTTCGCCAGGCCGACGCCCGTGGACTGGGTGGCGACCAGGCCGTCCCCCCCGCCCGTTCCATTGTCCGCCACCTCCATCCGAACGCGGTCTCCCTCGCGGGTCGCCGAGATCCAGATGTCCGCCCCGGTCTCGCTGGGGGTCACCGCATATTTGATCGCATTCTCGATCAGCGGCTGGAGCAGCAGGGACGGCAAGCGGGCGCCGATGGTCGCGGCATCGATCCGGAAGCGCGGCCGCAGCCGGTCCTCGAACCGCATCTTCTCGATCTCGAGATACAGCTTCAGCGTCTCCACCTCCTGCGCCAGCGTCACCTTGGCGGTCGGCTCGTTGGCCAGCGTGTAGCGGAGGAATGACGACAACCGCGCCAGCATCGCGTTCGCCCGCTCCGTCTGCTTCAGCAGCACCAGGGTGGAGATCGAATTCAGCGTGTTGAACAGGAAGTGCGGGTTGAGCTGGTAGCGCAGCATCGCCAGCTGAGCGGAACTCGCCTGGCTTTCCAGCTTCTCGCGCTGGTCGATCTCCTCTTCCAGCAGCAGGTAATAGTTGATGCCGTAATAGAGCGCGGCCCAGGCGGCGAGCAGCGCGAAGTTGAGGAGGATCGCGCCGAACCATTTCACGCCGACCGGCCGCGCGCCCGGGCTGACGAAGGTGGCATGGCTCCAGGTCTCGATCACCGAAAAGGCCGCGGAGGCCACGAACACCGCGGCCAGGCTGAGGATCACCGTATACACCGCCCGCATGGTGATCAGCCGCCGGAACAGCGAAGCCATCAGCAGGGTCAGCGAATAGCCGGTCGCCGTCAGCAGCAGCGTATGCACGACGAACATCGCCGGCACTTCATTGGCGATGCCGGACAGCGAGCGGAGGATGAAGTAACCGCTCCAGCCCGCGGACTGCAGGATCCAGAAAGCGCGGTTCTTGTCGGCGAAGAACGGGACGTCGAGCCCGACAGAGCGCGCGAGCCGGCCGCTGCGCGGAGCCAGGGCGCGCGGCCGGGCCGGCGCTTGCCCGCGTGCGGCGGCCACAGGGCGCTCGGCGGTCAGCGCCCCGCCGTCACTCGCCATCGACTCGCCTGCCGATCACCCACCGCATGAGCCGGCATATAGAAGGAGCGGGCCGTCATTGCGAGCGGCGGCACGCTCAGGCGCGAGCCTTCTCCGCCGCGATCCAGCCGGTGACCTGCGCCTCCAGCGTATCGAGCGGCACCGCGCCCTGCCCGAGCACCGCGTCGTGGAAGCGCTTGAGGTCGAACTTGCCGCCGAGCTGCCGCTCCGCCTGCGTCCTGAGTTCGCGGATCTTGAGCTCGCCCAGCTTGTAGGCGAGCGCCTGGGCGGGCCAGCTGATGTAGCGGTTGACCTCCGCGTCGATGTTCGCGGCCGACAGCGCGGTGTTGTCGGTCATGAACGCGACTGCCCGCTCCTTGGACCAGCCCTTGGCATGGATGCCGGTGTCCACCACCAGCCGGCTCGCGCGCCACATCTCGTAGCTGAGGCGCCCCATGTCCTTGGCCGGCGTGTCATACAGGCCCATCTCAATCCCCAGCCGCTCCGAGTAGAGCCCCCAGCCCTCAACGAACGCCGTGAAGAAGGTCCCGTGCCGCCGCCAGTCGGGCATCGGCAGCTCCTGCTGCAACGCGATCTGGTGATGGTGGCCGGGCACCGCCTCGTGCACCGTCAGCGCCGGCAGCTCCCACAAGGGCCGCTGGTCGAGCTTGGAAGTGTTCACATAATAGATGCCGGCGATCCCGTTCTGCGGACTGCCCGGCATGTAATAGGCGGTGGTGGTCCCTTCCGCGGTTTCCGCCGGGATCGCGCGCAGCCCGTAGGGAAGCCGCGGCAGCAGGTTGAACAGGCTCGGCATCTTGCCGTCGATGACCTTGGCCTGGTGCGCGGCCGCTTCCATCAGCTCCGCGGGCGTCTTGGCGTAGTATTTGGGATTGGTGCGCAGGTCCTGGATGAAGGCCTCGCGCGACGGGAAGCCGGCCTTGCGCGCGACCTGCTCCATCTCGTCGCGGATGCGCTTCACTTCCTTGAGGCCGAGCTGGTGGATCTGCTCGGCCGACAGGTCGGTGGTGGTCATCTCGCGGATGCGGAAGTTGTAATAGGCCGCGCCGTTCGGTTGGGCCGACACCCCCACCGCCTTTGCGCACTTGGGCGCGTAGCTGGTGCGGTACCAGTTCAGGTGCTTGGCATAGGCGCCCCGCAGCGGGCCGTCGATCAGCGCCCGAGCGCGGCCCTGCAGCGAGGTCCAGGCCGCCACATCGACGGTCTTGGGCCGCTCGCCCGCGAAGGGCGCGTACAGGCGCGACTTGGCCGGGTCAGACCCGATCACGCCCGAGATGGTCCGGTCGAACCCTCCCATCGCCGCGCACGGCAGGACATAGCCGCCGTTCACCGCCTGCTGGCTGATCCGCAGCGCCTCGTCATTATAGGCCGGGTATCGGGCGAGCCGCTTAAGATAGTTCTCGTAATCGGCCGCGTTGCGGAAGGTCAGGCCTTCCGACAGCCCCGCGATCGACTGGTGCCAGCCTTCACGGTTGGTGAACAGCATGGTGCGCTGGCCGAAGCGCCGTGCCTCGACCGACTCCGCCAGGCTGCGCCGGAGGATCAGCTTGTTGGTGCGGTCGGCCGGGCTGAGTTGCGCGTCGGGGATGGCGTCGAGCCGCTTCAGATAGCCGGCGAACGCCGCGCCCCGCCGATCATCGGCCGCCAGGCTGATGTCGCCCAGCTGATCGTCGCGGTCGCGAACGCCGAGCTGCGAAGCCCACACCGGGTTCTCTCGCAGCACATAGGCCCAATATTCGTCGGTCAGCGCCTTGAAGTCCTCAGGCGCGCCGGCTGACGCGGGTGCAGCAACTGCTAGCGCCGCCCCGGCCAGCATGAACTCGAACCTTCGCATATCCGCTCCCACCGTCACCCCGGCATGGGTTCCCATCGAAGTACTACTTCGATGGGGTCCCTTGAGCCGGGGTCTGCCTTGACCTTCAGCAGAGAAGAAGGCGGACCCCGGGTCAAGCCCGGGGTGACGCAATCAGACAAACGTTCGACCGATGGGTGCGCGCGGCTTCAACCGTTCGAACTCGGTCCGGTCGTGCGCGCAGAAGATGCTGACCTCGCCGCGGCGCTCCACCGACAGTTGCCGCAGCCGCTCCTGGTTGGACAGCCGCGCCTGGCGGTCGACCTCCATCATCCACTGGTAGAAGCGCATGCCGGGCGGGCAGCGGCGCTCGGGCGAGCCGACCTCGCCATGGAAGAAATAGGCGTCCCCCGCATAGAACAGCCAGCCCGCGCCGGTGTCGATCGCCACCCCCGAGTGCCCCCAGGTATGCCCGGCCAGCGGCACCAGCAGGATCTCGGGCGGCAGCCCGTCGAGGTCGCGCACCGCGTCGAACCCCATCCAGGGCTCGCCTCGGCCCATCGGGTAGAGCTTCCAGCTGCCGACCTCGTTCCACTGCCAGGGGGCGTAGCGGCGGGTGCCGACGAAGGCGCCGCCGCGCTGCTCGTCCGCGACTTCCTTCTCGCGCGCGGTGAGGTGCACGGTAGCGTTGGGGAAGTCCTCCAATCCGCCGGCATGATCGAAGTCGAGGTGGGTAATCACGATGTGCCGCACGTCCCGCGGATCGTGCCCAAGCGCCCGCACCTGGTGCACCGCCGTCTCCTCCTCGCGGAACTGCGGCTGGTTGAGAGTGCGGAAGAACTTGGACAGCCGGCCATGGTTGCGCACGTCCTTGCGGCCGAAACCGGTGTCCACCAGCACCAGCCCCGCGTCGGTCTCCAGCAACAGGCAATGGCACACGATGTGCCCGCGCAGCAGCCCGCGGCTGGTGCCATCGAACAGGTGCCCGCCCAGGGGGCAGCAGGTGCCGCAATTGAGATGGTGGATGCGCATTGGGACCTCCTATGCCAGCGTGCACCGCCAACGCGGCGTATCGGCGTCCAGTCGCAGCCGTTGCGTGAGCGGAACGGATCGCGCCCGCAAACCGTTGGCCAAGCGAACAGGAGGACCCTCGCCCATGAACGCTTCCGCCCGCCTGACCACCCTCACCCGGCTCGGCTTCGCCGCGCGTGGGCTCCTCTATCTGGTGATCGCTTTCCTGGTCCTGCGCGGCGGCCGGGCGGAGGACCCCAGCGGGGCGCTGCAGGTGCTGGCGAGCGGCGCCGGCAAGTGGCTGCTGATCCTGATGACCGCCGGGCTGCTCGCCTACGGGCTGTGGCGGCTGGCCGATGCCGCCCTCAACATCGAACGGCACCCGGACGGCTCCAAGGGGCTGGGCGAGCGGCTCGGCGCCGCGGCGAGCGGGCTCGTCCACCTGTTCCTGGCCTGGCAGGCCGTGCGGCTGATCCGCGGCGCCGGCAGCT